>CBDHDM010000032.1:0-13978 GCA_965261315.1 Endozoicomonas sp.
TATGGCTATTGCCGGTACTGGCTCTGCGATTGCCAGTCACCAAGCACAGTCGAATCAGGCCAAGGTACAAAACGCTACCTATCAACAGAACAAGCTAAATAGTTATGAGGCCATGCGTAATGAATATCTTGGTATTCAGAATCGTCAGGCTCAGGAAATTGAAGCCGCCTCTGTGCAGATCCAGCAGCGTACCTTACAGGCAATGGAAGATCAGGCTACGGCTACGGTTGCTGGTGGTGAGGCCGGTATCTCCGGTTTCTCTCTGGATCGGGTAATGCGGGATATAGGGGCAAGTGCCAGTCGTGATGTGTCCACCATTGAGCAGAACCGGGATTGGACAATGGATCAACTGAGTGAAGAAGCCAAAGGCATTGCCTCGAAAACACAAAGTCGAATCAATGGTGTATCTCAAGGAGTGAGTCCGAGTCCGTGGGCTACTGGATTTAAGATCGCCGGTAGTGTTGCCAGTGCTTATGGAGGAGCAGCCGGTGGCGGTGGAACCACTGATGCAGCACTCGCACAGAAACACGGCATTGCCTGAATGACAAAAACAAATCTATTAAGGGATTAAGGAATGGACAATGTAACCGGGCTGCGGCCTGTGGGTTCCCCTGATAATACATTAACCCGTAAACGAGGCCGCAAGCTGGTGAACTCCCGTGGGAGTCAGACTCAGTTAAGGCCAACCGCTTCTCCGGTGGATACCTTTGTCTCTCCGGGTGCGGCTCCTGATGTTTCCTCTAACCTGATGCAACTGGCAGAAGCTCTGAAGACAGTGAATCCGATGCTGGAACGCTATGCCTTGAACCAGAAGGCTGACCAGAAGGAAGCTCAGGATAATCTTGAGAAAGAGCAGTTGAAGAAACTGCGGTATTACACAGAACTCTTTATGAAAGATAAGGAGTCGGGGGCAGTTAATCAGGCTCAGGTGAAAGAGATTCTTCCTGAGTTAGTCCCTGCTGTTGCTGCAAGGGTGGCACAGGCTACGGGTGAGAAAGAGGCGAAAACATGGCTCGGTGAACGCATTCAATCCATTCTGGAAAACGACGAGTTAAGACTAAATACTCAGGCAAGGGAAGCGGAAATTCAGGCCATTCGTACCGAAGCGATGGGACGTATTGGAGAGAATGAGTTCTACGGTTCTGGTTTCCTGAATCAGATGGATCGTTCTCTGAATGAATTTTCTTCAACGTGGATGCGAGAGACTGCTGCGTATCAGGAAGATTTGCAGAAAGAATCACTGGCAGGGCAGGTAAGTTACACCTTGCAGACGGGTGGTGATCTTCTGGAACTGGATAGACTGTGGAATGAGTCATCGTCACTTAACCATCAAGAAAGGAATGAGGTGGTTATGAAAACGGTGTTGGGTCAGGCAGTCAATACCTTGGATCATACATTGCTCGATAAGATTCCTGACCGTTTCCTGAATGCAACCAGTAAGGCCGAGGTTGCCAAGGCCAAGATGGATATTAACAACGGGCTTTATACTCAGTATGTGCAGCAGGAACGGATTAAAGACGACACTTATAAGGCATCGGTACGGAAAGGGAAGGTCAATGTGTTGGATATGGCGGCTCAGGGGCATTCCATTAATCCATTGGACTACCGTGAGCAACCAGAGGTTTATCAGTTTGCTACTCAATTAGCCAGTCAGCCACAGGTGAATCCGGTAGCCAGTCAGTCAGAAGCTCGACGGTTACGCTCCGGGTTGATGATGGGGGCTACTAATGGGGATTTTGTTTCTGCTATTGGTGGAGAGTTCGGCCTTCGGGTATCCAACGATGAAGTCTCTGAACACACTTTGATTGATTGGGTGTCTCAGGCTCCGGGCATGAACCCGGCTGAGAAGGTTCAGTTGATTAAAGAGATTCCGGTGTTGATGGAAGGTGTGAACTTTGTCCGTGATCCCGATTTCAATACCTACTTTGACGATAACGTGGGTAGTGATGCCAGAGTGTACGCTGGAAGTGCAATGGGTGATCTGTTGAGTCAGTCCGGTTTTAACGTACTGGGTGAAACACGGAAGGCATACAACACGTCTATCCGGCAGTCGGTCTTGCAGTACATTGAGGAGAAAGGTGAGATCCCAAGGAACCGTCTTGAGATTATGGATAAGGCTCTGGAAGCGGCCAAGCAACGCTTAACCTCCATTCAGAAAACTGCGGTGGAACTGGCTAAGGATGAGTTCAGTAAGATCAGTCCGGGTCAGACACAGAAATTACCTCAACAAACTACCGCTAGTCCCTTCGATGAGGACGGTAATCTGATTCTTCCTAATGGACAGAAGGTACAGATCAAAGAAAAGAGATAACCTAAACGCAGGAACAGCAAGACCATATTCAGGCGGTACGAGGTCTGGATGGTGTGAGTAACAGACTAACAAGGAACTTAAATGCCAGTATACCAAGTCGGGGGTCGTGAATATGAACTCCCCGATGGTTTGTCTCAGGAAGAAACCGGCTATGCATTACAGCAGCTTTATCTAAGAGACAATCCTCAAGACAACCAACCAACCGAACACTCTGCACAACCATTCCCTTCCCCGAAAGACAGCTTAGATCCTGAAACTTTATCCCTTGATGCTGACTGGCTGCGAGCCTCAAAGACACTCCACAAGATGAATGAAGGTCAGGAGTGGAAAGGTTCTGACGCTGATCTCGCCGAGTATGGTCTGGATTACATGGGATGGTTTAACTACAACCTACCCAAAATGGCCTATGAAGCTAACCAGCTTAAAGCTGCGCCACAGGAACAGAAGGAAGCCTTTCTCTACCTGATGGATTCTTATGACAATCTTGAGTTGTCTTGGGGTGGAGTCGGGCGGTTCTTTAAGGGCGTGGCTACTGACCCAACGACTTACGTTGGACTGGCTTCTTTGGGGATCGGTACAGCAGCGGCTCAGGGAACCAAACAGGTAACCAAGCAGGGGCTTAAAGAACTCCTGAAGGGTGGCATGAGAACCGGGATTATTGCCGGTGTTGAAGGTTCTATCTATGCCGGTACGGATAACCTGATTCGTCAGAACATTGAAGTAGACGCTGGTCGTAAAGAAGAAGTCGATAACGTGGAACTGGCAGCGACCACAGGTGCAGGAACCTTGTTAGGTTTTGTGGGAGGTACGGTACTGGATGCAGCGGCTACCAAGATTACTACATTGATTAAAAGTCCTGCCAAGAAGAAAGCACAAGAGGCTACGGAAGAAGCCGGTGAAAGCCTGAGTGATATTGCTGAACGGGTTAAAGGTGCTCAGTCCGAAACCTCTGCCGGTGATGTTGCAGTACGGGAAGCAGCGGCTCAAGCTGATGAAGTCTCTGATGAAGTGAACGGTGAACTACTGAGTAATGTAACGCTGGATGATCTTAATGTCCCCGGCCTGAATACTCCCGTTCCTTTCGAGTCAGTATCCCTTGAGGAACAGACCAACATTGCCCGGAACATTGCCGATGAGTTGAAGGATTTGGATACCGTTCAGGTGGAATCCATTATGGAGGAATTTGAAAACCTCCAAGATGACACTGAAAGAGTTTAACAGGTTCAAGACTGCCACACTGAAGGCAAGGGACGATGTGGCTAAAGAGGCTTATGAAATGGCTTCATTGGTTCGGGCAGAAAGTAACCCGGATTATCAGGCAGAACTCTTTACTGAGTTTGAGAAAGTTTATGCCCAAATGGGAACCCTGAAGAAGATGGATGAAGCCCTGTCATCCGACTCTGGTCAGGTATTAGGTAAGCGTAAAGGCAGGTTGGATCTCAAGTCGGTGGATCTGGATGATCCTGAAAGTTTTATCAGAATGATGGAGCAGACGGAACAGAAGGTGGAGGTGGATGCGGTTCGCCGGGAGTATGCCAGTAAGATTCAGGAAGCTGAAGATGCCGGTGATTGGGCAGAGGCCGCAAGGCTTAAAGTGATGCGAGGCTTGGAGACTGATGATGAGTTGACCAAGATCCTTACTGACCCGAACCACGGCTTGTCTGAGAGTAAGGTTAAACGGGGAATGATGAAGTTCAATGAACTGGCTATTTCCAATGTGTTCTCAGCAACCACAGTGATGATTAACCTTGTACCTTCTGGTATCAAGACGGTGCTTCGCCCTGCTATGGATGCCTTTCTTTCTGATCCCTTTGAGGAAGCCACAAGACGACAGATGATAGCGACCTATTCTGCTATGGGTTCATCTATTCGCAGTGCGGCCAATGCAGCGGTAGCAGCCTTTAAGTATGAGCAGTCGGTACTTACCAGAGAGTCAGGCCGATTGATGGAAGGTGAGTTGGCGATTGGTGGTAACAAAGTGTCTGGCAAGATTGCCGGGAAGATCCGCTTCCTGCCAAGGATACTGAATGCCTCCGATGAGTTTTTGGGGCAGATCAGCTATCAGGGTTTCATTGCGGGTCAGGCTTCTGCCTATGCATTTAAGCAGGGCAGTAAGCAGGGATTGACCGGGAAGCGGCTGGATAGTTTTATCCGGCAACATGTGGCAGCGGAACTGAAGCAAGCCTATGGCGGTATGGATAGTGAGGAAGCTCTGCGAACCGTTATCAACAAGGGACGAAACCTTGGGTATAAAGGCGAACGGATGGCGCAGTACGTGAAAACTGAAGTTGCCAGAAGCGGTGATGCTCTGCGACACGGTAAGGATGAGGAAGCCTTGAACTTCACAAGGGATCTTCTCTATAAGCGAGCTTTCAGTGGTGAAGGTGCTTTATCGTCAATGGCGAAACGCTATGAGCAGTTTGTAGCGGAACAGCCGTGGATGCGAGTTGTTGGGCAGTTGTTCTTCAGGACTCCGGTGAGAGTGTTTGAAGAAGGGATCAGACTGACTCCCGGTGTGCAGATTCTTGCACCAAACTTTATGGCTGACCTTGCCGGTAAGAACGGTAGACGTGCTCAGGTGAAAGCCAGAGGTGAAGCATTAACCTCGTTTGCTATTACCGGAATGATTATGCAGGAGTACGCTAGAGGGAATATCACAGGCGATGGAGCCTATGACCATTGGAAGCAGCAGAAAGCCCGAACCGATAGTGACCTCCCGGAACCCTATACCCTGAAGGATGATGAGGGGAATACATGGAGTTACCGGAACTTTGACCCGTTTGCAACTCCGGCCAAGATTATCGTCAATGCGCTGGAACGGTTTGATAACCTTTCGATCCGAGAACGACAGGGTGAGTTTATCCACAAGGAAGAAAAGGAAAAGGCTCTGGCGGCGGTGACGGTGGGGACTATGGCAATTGCTACCTCCATTCGGGATGCGAACCTTATGGCCGGTGTAGCGGAAGGCTTGAAGCTGATGGAGTACGTGGCGAACCCGGAAGATAACGAGAAGGGTGGCCTGAAGTTTGTTGCCAGTAAGTTACGGATGCTGGTTCCTAATACCCTTCATAAGATTGCCAAGACCAATGACCCGACTCTGGATGACCCGGCTACGTTCTGGCAGATGGTTGAGACTCAGTTGGTTCATGGCGGAAGCCTTGGGACTTACGATAAGAAAGGCTCTAAGTCTTACGATGTGTTGGGTAATGTACGGCAGTTGAACGATACCGGAATGCTGTGGAATATCTTCTCAGAGTCTACACCAGAGGAACGGGGTAAAGGACGAACTGATGCTGAACTAAGAGTGCTCCGTGGGATGGACAGGTTATCCAAGCAAACAGGGATGACCTTTGCCATGCCTAACAAGCATCGGCTGTTACCGGGGGTGGATCTCCGGGAGAAGCGTACCAATGATGGAAAGGAAACGCTCTATGATCGGTGGGTTCGTTATTACCGGGACTTCCCTGTGACTGAACAGTTGGATGCAGTGCTTGGTGCAGGGATGCCTGTGGGTACGAAAGAGATCAATGCAGCTACCGTAACGCTGGTGAATCAGCTCCTCAGTAAATCAAGAGATGCGGCCTTTAGTCGCCTGATAAGTGAAGAAGCTCAGGTGATGGAAGGGTTTATTGAAAGTAAGATCCGGGAAGCAGAAGTTAAGTCAGGCTTTTGGGATCAGTAAGTTCCTCTCTTTGGGAGTCATTCTTTTAATAGAAGGTGGCTCCCCTCTCTCCTTTTCTCTTTTTCAAGAACAGAACAATAATAAAGGTGAATTGCTATGGCTCTATCCAGAGTCCAATACGAACAACTTGTGGCCGGGAATAAGAACTTCTCGGTGACTGTGCCTTACATTTCCAAAGATGACATTAAGGTATCGGTAGCCGGTGAACCAGTGACGTTCAGTTGGCTTAACCCTCAGACGGTACAGCTTACCCTTGCTCCCGATGTTGGTCAGATTATTGATATCCAACGGGAGACTGAGAGAAAGAATCTGCTGGTGGACTTTCAGGATGCCTCCACCATTACGGAGACTCAATTGGATCTGGCTTCCCGTCAGGCTTTTTATCTGGCTCAGGAAGCGTTTGATCTGACCAACTCGACTATGGCGGTGCATGAGGATGGGTCTTACTCGGCTTCTAATCGTCGGATTTCTTTGATGGGTGAGCCTGATAGTGATGATGATGCTACTACTCAGGGGTGGGTACGGGCTGAGTTTGGGGCTGGTTATAATGCCCATACTGAGAGAGAACTGGCAGAGGCGGCTAAGGTTGCTTCTCAGAGTGCTGCGGGGAGTTCGGCTACCAGTGCTTCTCAGTCGGCGGGGTATCGGGATACCGGAGAACAGTATAAGAACGCTGCGGCGGGGTATGCTAGTGCGGCTAGTACTTCTGAAACCAATGCGAAAACATCAGAGACTAATGCCAAGACTTCGGAAACCAATGCGGCTACCTATGAACAGAATGCTCAGAGTTATGCGGCCAGTATTAACCTACCAAGTGCTATAGGAAATGCCCTGAAGTTACTCCGACAGAAATCCGATGAGTCAGGCTTTGAGTATTTTGATATTTCCCAACTGGCAGAACTGTTTAGTGATGTGGGTGATGTTAAGTATCGGGCGGGAAATGTTGTACCGGCTACGTGGATGGAAGCTGATGGTCGTCTGTTGAGTCGGTCTGAGTATGCGGAACTGTTTGCGGTGATTGGAACGATTTATGGTTATACCAATAGTTCCAACTTCCGATTGCCAGATTTGCGGGGTGAGTTTTTGCGGGGTTGGGATCATGGTCGTGGGGTGGATGCAGGGCGTGAGCTAGGTTCACATCAGGGTGACGGATTAAAAGACCACTTTCATTTAATGGCTACAGATTCAACTGGTGTCGATGGTACAAATTCGTGGCGTAGGAGATACCAAGAGCTAACAGATTATGTAGACGCAAATAGTATCTCTCCTGCTTGGACACCTGCTATAAATGGCGATTTAGCCGCATATTATGAAACTAATCATGCTTGGAAAGGTAGTAGTTATGTGTCACTTAGCGGCCACCCAGTAGACCCTTCAAACACGGGTAAGGTTAGCGATGCAGCCGACGAAAACCGACCCCGCAACAGTGCTATGTTAGTTCTTATTAAAGTCAAACCCGGATGGTAATAACAAGAATAAACCATGCAAGAAAAACTCTCCCCCATAGAAGCACTGGTGGGAATGACCACAACCGGTCTTCTGATCGGCCTTGGTCAAATCTTAGGCTCCAACGAAAAGATCACCCTCCGCCTTGTTATTGGACGGGCAATGTCTTCTACCGGCTTATCGCTGGTGGCAGGGCTGATGCTGATTCAGTTACCGAACATCGGGTTAATCCCTCTGATTGGTCTTTCAGCATTAATCGCTTCGTTGGGAACCAGTGCGCTTGAACGCTTATTACAGCATTTTCTCAGAATCAAAAAATAACCATAAGAAACTATGAGTGATACCAAAGATATTCTTGAGCAACTACACGGCGAAGTGGCAAAGCAGTTGCTCAAACGTATCCAGTCTGGCGAAGCCAAGGCTGCGGATTTTGGTCAGGCCATTGCCTTTCTGAAGAACAATGGGATTGACGCTGAAGCTACAGAAGGCAGTGCTTTAGGGGAACTCGGCGGGAAGCTGGCTGAAGTACTGCCCTTTACCGGAACCGATTGCGAGTCCGAGTAGACTGATTGAAGGAGTTACCACAGGAGTCCCCGTTGCGGGACTTCAGGAATGTCCTGTATTTAATATGGGATTACCTCTGGCAATCAGGAGCAATCTCGGCTCCGAAACCTGACCCAACTGAAATTCAATATGATATTGCCCATTACCTGCAACACGGAGGTAGACGTAAGGTTATTGAAGCCTTCCGGGGTATTGGGAAGTCTTGGATCACAGCCGCCTATGTGTGCTGGCGGTTACTGCTAAACCCGAACCTGAACTTTCTTGTGGTATCTGCTTCCAAGGATCGTTCTGACCAGTTCACCATTTTTACCAAACGACTCATTCACGATATCCCGTTGTTCCAGCACTTGAGGCCAAAGGAAGGACAACGGAACTCTAACATTGCCTTTGATGTGGCTCCGGCAGGGATCTCTCACTCTCCTTCGGTGAAGTCGGTGGGGATTACCGGACAGCTTACCGGGAGTCGGGCAGATGAGATTATTGCCGATGACGTGGAATCCCTGAACAACTCTCTGACCCAAACCATGCGGGATCAACTGGCAGAACGTATCAAGGAGTTTGATGCGATTATTAAGCCCGGTGGGAAGATTACTTTTCTTGGTACACCACAAACGGAAATGTCCATCTATAACCAGATGCCTGACCGTGGGTATGAGGTGAGGATCTGGCCTTCTCGTATTCCTGCTGATGTTGATCGGTATAAAGGGATGCTGGCTCCGTTTATTGTGAACCTGATGGAACAGGGTGCGGCGGTTCGGACGGTGACTGACCCACAGCGTTTTACCGATGAGGACTTGCTGGAACGGGAAGCCTCCTATGGACGCTCCGGGTTTGCACTTCAGTTTATGCTGGATACCTCTTTGAGTGATGCGGAGAAGTACCCGTTGAAACTTGAGGATCTGATGGTGATGCCTCTGGATACCCGTATGGCTCCCGTTAAGCTGGTCTGGTCGGCTGGCTTTGAGCATGTGGTGAATGATGTTCCCTGTGTGGGAATGAATACCGACAAGTTCTATAAGCCGATGTGGGTTGCCCCTGATATGGCTGAGTACACTGGCTCGGTGATGTTCATTGACCCTGCCGGTAGAGGTAAGGATGAGACAGCCTATGCAGTCGTTAAGATGCTCAACGGGTTTCTCTTTCTGGTGGATATTGGTGGTCTACACGGTGGCTATAACGATACCAATCTGAAGGCTCTGGCCTCCATTGCGGCTACCCATAAGGTGAATGATTGCATCGTTGAGAGTAACTTTGGTGACGGTATGTTTACTGAGTTATTGAAGCCGGTGATGAACCGTATCCATCCTTGTCGTATTGATGAAGTCCGTGTGAATATCCAGAAGGAACGGAGGATCATCGACACGCTGGAGCCTGTGTTGAACCAGCATCGTCTTGTGGTGGATAAGAAGCTGATTAAGTCGGACTATGAATCGGCCAGTGATCCTAAGTATTCCCTATTCTATCAACTGACCCGTATTACCAAAGACCGTGGTTCATTGACCCATGATGATAGGCTGGATGCCCTTGCCGGTGCGGTGGCTTATTGGGTGGAGCAGATGGGACGGGATACGGAGAAGGCGGCTGATGACCACAGGGAGAGAATGCTGAAGATGGAACTGGATAGTTTCGTTAAGCAAGCTAAAGGTGGGGCTGTAGGTCAGGGTAAAGGGTGGTGTAATTGGTAGACCTTCTGAGAAGTCCGTAGACGCTCTCTGAGAAGTTTTACTATCCATTAGGGTAATCTATCCGATAGTGGGTAGTAATGCGCTCAGGAGGGATCTCTGTGAGTCTCAGGAGGATTAACTTGATAATGTATTTCATAGTGTGGCTTATGGTGATTCTGATCGTGACCCGCTAGTTTACTGGCTCTCCGATTACGACACATTATTGGAAGAAGAATCTTCTGAAGCCTCTCAAAAGTGATCTGCTAAGGTGAAAACCATAAGGCACACTTTTCGTCAGGCCGATCAGCTTAAAGTCCTTAGACACAAGATCAGGCTCTCTGCTTGCTTAACGGCAAGTTCATCCTGTGAGTGAATCTGACAAGACCGGGAGAGAGGTAATGGCACTCTCCTGAAGTCGGACTACCTGAGTTATCTCAGGGTGCTGATCGGAATGGCGAAGCCAACTCAAAGTGAAACTACTTGGTGAACCATAGTAGTCTCTACTCTTTAAGAGTTTCTTTATCTCTATAAGAGTTTCTATAAGTTTTATCTTCTGTTTATGATTATTAATAATTATCCATAATAGATTTAAAACTTATAGATAAACTTTAAGAGTAACTACCAGTCAAACTTGAAGACGAACTTGAAGTGTTCTCTGGTAAATAATCCACAGGGTTTCTTATCGTCAGCTACCATCCTTTGAGGTTTATATAACTTCAGGTGTTCCAGTGAGTACTACTGATTTTGAGTCTTGGTTGGATGCAGCAGATCCAGACGGTACTGAAGAAGTCTATGCCTTATATGATGGTGTCTTAAATGAAGAAGGGGATGGACTCTATAGTGTCACAAGGAGAGGCGATCAGGTTATTGTTGGAGTCGGTCATGTAGACGATAAGCTGGTTCTGGCTTCCCCTAAAGCTAAGTCAGCATTCTTGAGGTGTGTTAGAGATCGTTACATGAATTCTACGAATGATGAAGACTGGGATGCTGAGAGTTGGTATGGCTTTCAGAGGAACATGGATAATCCAAAAGCGTGACTTAAAGTTTTCAGTCGGAAATATTTTTGAGAAAAATCTGAGGGGTCTACTAGCGCAGTGGCTTCCTCTTTTTCCCCCATAGTCCCCTCGGCTTTCTGGTAGTTTTCTTACGGTGTGCCGGGTATTCACCACAACATACGCCACAAGGTAGCTATAAGTTATTGATTTAGTTAGACGTGGATTGCTTGTATCAGGCAATTTATAGGTGATCTGGTGGTTTTTATCAGAGTATATCGAAAAGTTTTGATATAGATATTCTATCTGTTTTTGTTTGTTGTGGTGACTTATTAATTTTTTCCCTTTGAGAAAACCAGAAGTCAAACCAGAGAATAAACAGTAAGACAAACTAAAGTAATTTATTTTTATTCAAGTGAAATTATTTCACGTCGATAGTTGATTTATATAATCCACTAATGCATAGTAAATTCAAGCATGAATGATTCAATGAATAACAAGACAATAACCAGAGGGATAAAATAGAATGGCAACTAGAAGAAACTCTAAAACAGTTTACAGACTGCAAACAAGACATAACGGCTTATGGTTCACTTATGGCAACTATAAGACTAAACAAGAAGCTACACAAAAAGCTAAATCATTATTTGATAAAGGTCAGTCTGGTGACGGGTATCAGATAAAGGAAGTTTTTTCTTGACCGATACAATCCACTAGTGCATAATTAATTTAAGATTAAGAATAACCACAGAGGGAACTACACGATGAAAACTCTAAATGATGTTATCGCTACACTTACCGCCGATCAAAAAGAAAACTCTTATGATCTGGTAGAAATTCTTGAAAACAAGTTAGGCGATTATGACCTAACAGAAATTCAGGAAATGACTAATCACGATGTTATAGAAAAGCTAGATTATGATGGTCGTTTGCACGAAGTAATAGACGGTGCAATAGATATCTATTATTACGACCTGAGAAAATGGGCGGTTGATAACTGGAATTATGTTGATGATGCAATGGATGAAGGTCTAACAGAGGGAGTGGAAGATTATCATAAATTAATTCAGATAGGACAATACATATACCATCGTGAAATCTGTTATCAGGAACTAGAAGAACTGATAGATATCATTCAGGAAGCTATAAGTGATTTTTTAGATTCCTAGCAATCCACTAATGGATAGCTGATTTATCAGTAGTCATTCTTCAGGGAGTGACTACGAGTAAACCAGCAAGATAAACCAGAGGGAGAACCATAGAATGAACAAATTGGATAAACACTTAACGGAGTACTTTGAGAGCTATGTACAATCGGCGGTAGATAACGATTGCTATGGATGCTGTGTAGCTGATTCTATTTGTTACTACTCGCAAAACATTAAGCAAGGGATAGAGGAATTTATATTAGAAAACTTTCCTGTATTACCTGAGCCTAAAGTTTGTCCATTAGAAAAACTGGTAGATCTGGTATTTGAAAACCTACTTCCAGAAGATTATAGCGATGTTGAAATAGGTCATACATTCAGCAAAACCACGGAGCTAGATCTAGTTTTCTCTATTCAAGAAATTGAATGCCAGATACCAGAAGAATTAATGGAATTTGAAAGTGAGGAATACCACGTAAACGGTGATTTAGCTTATTGCGTTACTGATGAAATCCTTATCTATCGCCCGGATAACTCTATTTTGCATGAAAGAGTAGAGGAAGCTATCGAAGAGTTAACCACGGAAGAGTAACTGCCAGAGGGAACTAAAAGATGAAATATATACAACGTAAGGATTCCAACGGAGTAGAAACAGTAGATCAATGCGAGACACTAAAAGAAGCAAGATGTCTACTTAATGAATATCGCTTATCAGATCCGTACGCAGAATATTACATATCACAAAGAGCTACAAAGGAATGGAGAGAGAGTCAAAACGACAGTAACTAAAAGGTTTATCAGTAGTCATTCAATAACGAGTGACTACGAATAAGCCACATGATAAAGGGAGAGTTTTTAAATGCTGGAAGAATATACAAAGGAATACCTAAATCAATTTACCAGAGAGGAACTATTGAAACGATTTAATCTATTGGAGTACTCGGATTGGATGGAATTTTGCGACCATCATCCGGGAGTGGAATCAATAACTGAAGCATGGGAAATTCACGAAAAGGGAGAGAAACACAATGACCAATATTAACGACAAAACAGGGATAGCTTTCGGTATTATCTCGGCTAATTGCTTGGATAGTGATTTAGTAGATAGCCTGATGTTTTCCTATGGAACTAACCACAGTGAAATTGAAGCATTACAGGAAGCTAAACACCAGTTTCTAATGGAGAGGTTATCCCCGGAAGATTTCGACGAGTTATCACCAGAGGACTACGACAAGAAAATAGAAGAATTTTCCGATGAGTTTATCTATGGATCTTTTGAGGAATCATTCTTTTTAAACTCTGGTGATATTGATGAACCATTAATCTCTGGTGAATACGAGGGAGTCATTTATCAGACTTCATGGTTAGGTGGTGCATTGAATTTTGTGATCTTTGAGTCACCAGTAATTACAGATAAGGCTAATCGTGGATCTCCCTGTGTACCAAATATGGGAGTACTGGATGAACTAGATGGTGACTATCAGTGTTACTCAATCCCGGAAGAATGGAGGGACAACCGGGAGTATTGATTTATTCACTGGTACTGGTGGTTTTATCAATGGTCATTTTCAGGAGTGACCATAAGTAAAACAACCGGAAGTATAACTAAAAGAGGGAACCAGAAGATGAACCAGTACAACAACCATAACGACAACCATTACTCACTACTCACAGAACTGACTGACAGTGGTCTGTATGAACTGGCATGTGAGTTACAGGAAGTCATCATAAACGAGCAACCAGAGGACTATGACCATGCTCACTGAAGCAATGACGAACAATCTCACACCAGAAGAAACCATCAAGTATTGTCTAGAAGGGAAACCACAGGCTGACTTATACAGTCTTATGGATGACCTACAGAAAACCGCTGTGGATAACTCAGAATCCACTGAGGATATACTGGATGCTGTGGACGACCTGAGTAGTGACTTAGAGAAACTGTCAGTAACAGCCAAGACAACCGGAAAAGATCAGAAGCTAGGCGACTACGATCAGATACTTAGTGAACTGGTGGATGATCTTAAAGAGATCCGGCAGAAAGTTGTTGCATTGACTGAATGAAAACAGTCGTTTGAACTACTGGTCAGACTACTGTATAAATAAACAGTTATTTGTCACATGATAAGTAAGGACTTTCAGATCACTACAAGGTAAACAAGGAGTAAATT
>CBDHDM010000033.1:0-9597 GCA_965261315.1 Endozoicomonas sp.
AAATGGCTTCCGGTGCTAAAGGAATCACGGTTTTCTGATTTTGATGGACAATACACCCACCCATAATATTGTGATAATAGGCTTCATTCTTTTTGCCTTCATTCATGATGCAACAGTCATCACAACGACAGGTTCCTGAATAAAAAAGACCAGTGCCATCAATAGGAAGGAGGTAATGGTCTTTTAGCTTTCCGCATTTGAATTCGAATCCTTTCAGGGCTCCATTACGCTGAACAATGTTGAATAGTTCTTTGAAGGGTTTCTTAAGTTCGGCGGGATCTACAGGGTCAATAACTTCTCTCATTCTTGTGTCAGAAGGAACACTACCATCCTTAATATGGTAAAGTTTTTCGAGATTATGGCAGCATACTTCGTCGAGCCTTTCCTCATCGAATGCTAACAGCGAATCACACTTTTGATGCATCATGGCAAAAGCAGATTTAGGAAAATTGGCAAATGGAATGATGCACTGATTGGGACGGTGATCAGTTATTTTTTCAAAGCATTCAGAAACTGTTTTTATGAGATAAGTAGCACTGAATTGCCTGACTTTTTTCTGTATGGCAGTACCCATAATTGATCCGACGACGATGATTTAGTAAAGATCAATTTTAGTCGATAAATTGTGCGGGTGAGTTTTTATTGCTTCCTCTGCGTGTTGCGTGGTAGTAAGGCTCCGGAATTCATCGGGAATTGCTGCCCAAAGCGGGAGGGCAAGAAGGGGTACAAGCACAAAACGTTCAGCAAGTACCGCAAGCTTATCGGGCAAGAGGGCTTTGCCCCTGAACAACTGCTGGCCAATCTGCTGGCCTACCGTCGTTACTGTGACGAAACCGACACCACCGGCACCCAGTACGTGATGACCACGGAACCCTACTTGAACAACCCGGACAACCTGATTAATTCATGGACGGTAAATCATGCAGCAAGGCAAAAATCTTCTGGCGGCCTCAGCGTACTTGATCAATTCCTCGAAGCCAACGCAGAACACTACGCACCAGAGCCAGCCGCAGGGTACGACCCCCAGGGAGGGGGGAAGTGCCGCAGAGCGCAGGAGCGCGAACGGTATCACCCCGAAGCAGATCGCGGACCTGTTTGGGACCATGATCGGTCTGTACGGGGCGAAGTGGACGAGGGAACACGGACTGGCGGATCGGACGGGGCAGTGGCTGGAAACCCTGAAGGACTTGCATCCGCAGAAGTTTGCTATGGGGATCAATCGGGTACGGCTGACGGGTAAGGACTGGCCACCCTCAGCGCCGGAGTTTCGCAAGTTGTGTCAGCCGCTGCCGGAGGAAATGGGTTTGCCCACGTTGGCCAAAGCCTGGCAGGAAGCCAATGAGTTTTCTGGTCAACCCAATCACCGTGGCTGGAGCCATCGGGCGGTGTACCTTGCCGGACGTGAGGCTGGATGGCACGAGTTGAGAACGGCTGGTACTGCTGAGGAATGCCGGGATGTGAAGCGGAAGTTTGGGGCTGCGTACCAGTCCCTGACCAACCGGGTCTGTCAGGGGGAGTCGCTGGAGGATCAGTTGGCCATTGAGCATCAGCGAGATCCCAGTATTCATTCCGATCAGTTGCTGCGGGAGGAAATGGCGGATCAGGGCATCAATCCAGCAGGTGGCCGGGCTGAGTTCCTGAAGCGCATGAAGGGGATGCTGGGATGATGGCTGTGCTGAAAGTGATCGGCGGGGCGCTGTTCTGGATGGCCTACGTGATCATCATGTGCTGGTTTTTGGTGAGGGCCATCTGATGGCCGAACTGACGCTGGTCAAGGGTACGGATCTGATATTGATACCGGTATCGGACGATGACCAGATGTTTGTGCGCCAGCTGAAGACCGGTCAGGTCGTCCGGGCAGAGTTTCGCAAGACACGGAACCCGCACTTTCACCGCAATTTCTTTGCCCTGTTGAAGCTGGGCTTTGATTACTTCGAGCCTGAGCCTTGCCGGATGGTGGGAACTGACCAGTGGTTCACACCGGAAAAAAACTTTGATGAGTTTCGCCGCTGGGTGACAGTGAAGGCCGGATTTTATGACGTGATCGGGTACCCGGATGGTGGGGTCAGAGTCAGGGCCAGAAGCCTGAAGTTTGCCAGCATGAGTCAGGAAGTGTTTGAGCAGTTGTACTCCGCAGCGGTTGATGTGTTGCTCCATTTCGTACTGCACCCTGGCCGGGGTTGGAGTCGTGAGAAGGTGGATGATCTGGTGGAGCGGGTGATTCATTTTGCGTAAGGAAACGCTGTGACCCGGGAAGAACAACAATATCTGTCGGATGTCGCTCAGCTTGGTTGTATTGCCTGTCGGATGAATGGCTGTTCAGGGACTCCGGCAGAGGTTCACCATCAGCGTAATGGAACGGGAGCCGGAAGACGGGCCAGTCATTTTGACACCATGCCATTGTGTCCCGGTCATCATCGGCACGACGATGATGCAATTCACCGAAGTCCGAAACTGTTTGAGGAACTGTACGGGCTGGAAAGCGAACTGGTAAGAAAGACCCGCGAGGACGTAAGACGGTATCGCAACACATTCGTTGGCAACATGGGAGGGAATCCATGAGATACCTGTCGTTATTTTCGGGGATTGAAGCGGCGACTGTCGCCTGGCATCCGTTGGGGTGGGAGCCGGTGGGTTTTGCCGAGATCGAGCCGTTTCCCTGCGCGGTGCTGAAACACCACTACCCCGATGTACCCAACCTTGGCAGCGTGACTGAGATCACGGAAGCCATGATCCGCAAACTCGGCCCCATTGATCTGGTGGTGTTTGGCAGTCCCTGCCAGGACTTGTCGGTAGCCGGAAAACGAAAAGGATTTGATGGTGAGCGATCAGGACTGTTCTTCGCAGCAATACAGATTATTCGGTGGGCCAGAAAGCACTGAGGCTGCCGGTTCGCCCTCTGGGAAAATGTCCCCGGAGCCTTCAGCAGTAACCAGGGCCAGGACTTTGCTGAAGTATTGCGATTACTTACTGGCACTGACCAGTCATGCCCCGAAAAATGGCGGTACGCTGGAGTTTCATTCGGTAAGGAAGGGCTTGTTGAATGGCGGGTGTGTGATGCTCAATTTTATGGAGTACCCCAACGTCGTCGAAGGGTCTTTGCTCTGGCAGATTTTGGAGACTGGACCGGTAGAGAACCGGTTCTATTTGAGTCCGAGAGCCTGCTCCGGGATTCTGAACCGCGCAAAGAAACGGGGGAAGACACTGCCGCCCAAACTGGAACAGGCATTGAAGCAAGTGGCCTTGAAGGAAAATTGAGTGCTTATGATATGACCGCCTTCGGCCAGTACGGTCCGGGTAAAACATCATCCACTCTGAAGCAACGGGATTATAAAGACGCTACGGATCTGGTGGTGTTTGAGCCCGGCGCCATGTCGAGGTTGGGTGGCCACTGGTCGTCAGAGTTATCACCGTGCCTTCGGGCTCATATGGGAGATAACCATCCAGCCATTGCCTTCAATCCGAAAGATGATCCAATTCATTCCGAAACTGTCGTCATGACATTGCAGGCCCAGGCCAATGGCATGAGTGCCGCCATAGCTATACCCATTCATGATCAGGCTACCCGACATTCGGGAAAGCGAGGAGAACACCAGGATGGAAAAGGGAATGGTTTGGGTATCGGACAACCCGGCGACCCGATGAACACATTAACTGCCGGGGATAAACATGCGGTTGCCAGTACCTCCAGCAGTGAAGCTGAATTAGCCATTCGACGACTGACGCCTGTTGAATGTGAACGACTGCAGGGATTTCCTGACGGTTACAGTGCGATCCCCTGGAAGAACCATTCGGCTGAAAAATGTCCCGATGGTCCAAGGTACAAAGCCCTGGGTAACTCAATGGCTGTCCCTGTTATGCGCTGGATCGGAATACGTATCCAGACTGCCCTGAGCTAGGAGACTGCCGTGTACTTTGCTTTGGAACCTGCCCTGATGCGGATCTTCGGGACACCGGAACTGATGATAAAAACCGCCAGCTGGCAGAGGGAAATTAACAGTGGTTATCGTAAGAGTGCCATTGACCCAGAACATCGAAGTACACGGGATGAACGACTTGGGGATGATGGTATTCGCAAAGGGGAACTGCGGGAGAGAATGCAGCCAGAACTCTTTGCCATTTTGACCATTCGCTATGATGATAATCACGCCAACCGGATCACCTGCTGGGAAGGTGTTAGCTACGGTTTCCGGGAGGACAAGCGCATTCCCAAAGCGATCCGCACCAATCCGGTAATGTTGAGGCTGTTCATTATGGCCACATTGCAACACCCTAAGCTGCAAGTCGACAAGGGTAACATTGAGATTGAGGGCAAATGCCGTACAACCGTGTACTACTGGCGAAAAGCCTGTTCTGCAGTGTGCAATGAATGGATCAGGCTGGCAGAAGATCAGGCCAGTGAGTTATTGGAGCAAGCAGGAGCGATACAGTATGGAGACTGAAATGATGGATAAGAGAAAATGATTTGCACTTAAATTGAACAAAAGTTAGGATATTTTCCCATGATGGAATAAGTATTGATCACTCGTTTCCATTGGCTAAATCCTTCAAAGAAACCTCGCCCAGATGCGGGGTTTTTTTATGCCTTTTTCTCCTGAAGCTGAACCACTATAAAAAGGGAATCATGTTCCACTATTCCGAGTCATCCAAACGGCGGTTAGCCAGTTGTGATGAGCGGCTTCAGCGTGTCTTCAATAAAGTAATTGAGCATTACGATTGCACCATCATTTGTGGTCATCGGGGTAAAGTTGCCCAGATGCTGGCGTTTGAAAATGGTAAGTCTGAATTGCAATGGCCCAACAGTAATCACAACGAACTGCCCAGTAAGGCGGTGGATGTGATGGCTTTTCCGCTGGACTGGTTTGATTACCAACGATCAGCGCACTTTGCTGGTTTTGTGCTGGGGGTTGCCCAGAGCATGGGCATCAAATTGCGCTGGGGTGGTGACTGGGACGGCGATGGTCACATGAAAGACCACAAATTCATTGATTACCCGCATTTCGAGTTGATTGATGATTAACCTCAATCCAATGGCGGGGATTGCCAGGGAGTTGATGGGTGGCCTTGATGGTTTGTTCACCTCTGATGAAGAACGGTCCAAAGCTGAGCTGTCATTGAATCAACAACTTCAACAGCCGCATATCCTCCAGGCATTGGCCAACATTGAGGAAGCCAAACACCCATCAGTATTTGTTTCTGGTTGGCGACCTGCACTTGGTTGGCTCTGTGTTTTTATACTCGCATGGTCGTGGATTGCCCGTGATCTGGTGATCATTGGTCTGATGTTGGCTGACAAACAGGAAGTGGTTCAGCAATTACCCACCGCAGACACCAGTACCGTAATCACCCTGTTGCTTTGCCTTCTTGGTTTGGGTGGAGCCAGAACGCTGGAAAAACTGAAAGGCGTTGCCCGGAGGTGAGTAATGTCAGATGAAGACCGCTTCAATCGCATTGAGCAAAAGCTGGATGGCATTACCCAGGTCCTGCAAACCCTGGCTAAACATGATGAGCGCATGGTTAATCTGGCTCACAGAGAAAAGCGCAGTGAAGAACGGCTGGACAACATCGAGAAAGCTGTGCTGAAAAACTCCACCATCAGCGGCGTGGCTCAATGGATTGCTGCAACCACTACCGCTGGCATCATTGCCTTTGCCATCAAACAGTTGCTTTGATTATGCCAGCCAAAAGCAAATACAAAACTGCCATGTGCGATCAGGTGAAAGCGCTGATGAGCACAGGGTTAAGCCGAAAGGCCACCGCTACGGAAATGGGTATCAGCTATAACACGTTCCTGTCGTACATCGATAAGCATGAAGAATTTTCAGAAGCTGTGGCTCAGGCTGATGTGCTGGCGGAAGTGTTCTGGGAAGAGCAATACATGAACGGTGCGCTGGGCATCAACAAAGACGTACAGCCCTCCATGCTGATCATGTACATGAAAAACCGCTACCACTGGCGGGATCGTCAGGAGCAGACCGTGGTATCCGAGAAAATACAGACGCTGGACGAATGGCTCGAAGAAAAGAACGACTAACGCAGCCAAGGGAACGGCTGCTTACCGAGTTTCAGTTTTATGCTCGCCGCTGCCTGAAGATCCGTACCAAGAGTGCCAAAGTTATCCCGTTTTCCCTCAACAAAGCGCAGCTTTACCTGGATAGCCGGATTGAAGATCAGCGACAGCGAACCGGAAAGGTGAGAATTGTTGTGCTGAAAGGGAGGCAACAAGGCTGCTCCACCTATACTGAAGGCCGCTACTACTGGCTGGTAAGCAATCGCAGAGGACTCAGGGCGTACATCCTGACTCACGAAGCCGATGCCACCGCCAACCTGTTTGATATGGTGCAGCGATATCACGAAAACCAGCCGCCATTCACTCAACGGGATTTGAAGAATAAAAGCTCCAAAATGCTGGAGTTTACCCATGACTCCGGCTATCGGGTCGGCACCGCTGGCAATCGCGGGGCAGGACGCTCTTCTACGGCACAGCTATTCCACGGTTCGGAAGTCGCCTTTTGGCCAAATGCAGATGAGCACCTGGCCGGTGTATTACAGGCAGTACCTAATGAAAATAATACTGAAGTCATTCTGGAGAGCACTGCTAACGGCGTTGGTGGTGTGTTTTATGATTATGTTATGGACGCTGATGCTGGGCGTGGTGATTTTGAACTGGTGTTTATACCTTGGTTCTGGCAGGACGAGTACCGTGCCGAAGTCCCCGAAGACTTCACGACAGACGCCGACGAGCGATACCTGAAGCAGCAGTACGATCTGGATGACTCTCAGCTCCAGTGGCGTCGTCAGAAAATCTATGAGCTGAAGTCAGAAGATAAGTTCAAGCAGGAATATCCCTGCAATATTCAGGAAGCGTTCCTGTTCTCCGGACGGCCTGTCTTCGATCCCAGGCATACCGAAGCTGCCAAGCAAGAATGCTACTCATCCAAGTGGCAATGTGAGCTGACACCCAACGGGCTGAACCGCCAGAAAAAAGGTCTGCTGAAAATCTGGTACCCACCGGATGGAGCCCAGCAGTACGTGATCGGGTGCGATGTGGCGGAAGGGTTGGCACCGGTCAACGACAAACACAAGCACGGCGATTATTCATCCATCGACGTATTGGATCGTTCCGGGTATCAGGTCGCCCACTGGTCTGGCCATGTGGCACCGGATGACCTGGGCAAGATGCTCAATCATCTCGGGCGTTACTACAACAATGCCCTGATGGGTGTTGAACGAAACAACCACGGCCTGACTACCATCACCAAACTGAAAGACCTGAAGTATCCCAATCTCTACATGGAAACCACGGTGGACCAGCGAACCCAAAAGCGAACCAAACGTCTGGGCTGGCTCACCACCACTAAATCAAAACCGCTAATGATTGACCATCTTGCTGCACTGCTCCGGGATGCCGATGCTGGGATCTGCAATCTGGATACAGTGAAGGAATGCCAGACCTACGTAATAGAAGACAACGGAGCCACCAATGCTCAGGAAGGCTGCTTTGATGATCGGGTAATCAGCTACGCCATCGCCCAGCAGATGGTTCTGAAATTGCCAAGGCGCAAGATCAATATCAACGAGCTGCAGTATCGCTCCCCGGGGAAATCAGCGTACTGATGGAAAGGAAAATCATCATTTTTACTCAGCAGATGGTGGGAAACTGGCCAGCCATTATGGCCGGTCACCAGCTTGAGTGGCGTCGACGCAGTGGCAAAAGGAAATAGTTTAAGCATGGAACACGGACTGGTTCAGATCGCCACGCCGGACGAGGTAACTCAGGCAGAAATAGCAGAAGCCCAGGGTAAAGAACAGGCCGTAAAAGATGCGTTCGCCTCAGATTTATTCAGCCGCTGGCAGGGTTACCGTGAATCTCGCCGTGAAGTGGAAGACGAGTGGCTGGATGCCCTGCGTGCGGTGAAGGGGGAGTACGGCCCAGAGCAAGAAAAAGTGATGGAAGAACAACAGGCATTGAGTCGTGTATTTATCAAAATCACTGCCACCAAAGCGAATGCGGCCTACTCCCGATTGATTGATCTGTTGTTTCAGAACGTCGACTCCTTTTGGGATATTGTCCCCAGCCCCATGGCAGACCTACCCGCCTCCATCAAGCAACGACTGCGCATGATGGCCATTGAGGAGTTGTTGCCTTATCCATTAGACCCAAGAACCCGCAACCAACTGATCCAGGAACGGTTCGATGAAATGCAGCGGGCGCTGATGGCCGAAGCGTTGGAACGAGCTAATGAAGCCGCCATGAAAATGAAGCGGTTGATCAAGGATTATCTGATCAGTGCCCAGGCTCTCAATGAAATAAAGAAAATGGTTCGTGAGCAAGTGACCCTGGGTACCGGCTGCATCAAAGTCGCCACTCTCAATATCCGCAACCATGAAAAGTGGGAAAGCGAAGGCGATGAATGGAAGCTGACCGAGCAACAGAGTATTGAGCCAGACATCGAGTGGGCCAGTGTCTTTGATATGTTCCCCGATCCATATTCCCACGATCCCAGTAAACCCAATGACCTGTTTCGTCGTCATGTGCTGACCCGTCATGAATTCAGAGAACTGGGAGAAAGCCCCGGTTTTGAAGCAGAAACGGTGATGGATATTCTGGTGGAGTCACCCGACGGCAACCATATTCCGGAGGATTACGAGCGCGAGCTGCGCAATATAAACGACAACGATGAGCAGCATGTAAAGCCTCGTCGCTATGATGTTCTCGAATACTGGGGTCCGGTGGATGGTCACCAGTTAATGGAATATGGAGTCGAAGATATTGAAGAACAGATGGAGTACCAGGCCAATATCTGGATCTGTGATGGTCGGGTCATTATGGCACGGCTTAACCCCCTGAAGCCGGAAAGCATTCCCTACAAATTCGTACCCTATGAAAGTGTCCTGCATCGGTTCTGGGGAATCGGTGTCCCGTACATGATGAACGACAGTCAGGATGTAATGAACTCCACAGGCAGAGCCCTGCTGGATAATGCCGCCCTGACTGCAGGGCCGATGTTTCAGATGGATGTGAGTAAATTGCCAGAGGGTGTCAGCCTGGAAGACGCCAAGAAAATCTACCCCTACCGCCTCTGGTTCTACGACGGTGAGGCCGGTGAAGGCCCAATGATTGATGCCATTAATATCAACAGCAATCAGGCTGACCTGTCCGGAATCTTTGAACTGTTCCGCCGCTTTGCAGATGAAGAAACAAGCCTGCCCAGCTACACTCACGGAGAACAAACCCAAAGCATAAACAAAACCGCCAGCGGCATGAGCATGCTGATGACGGCGGCCAATGTGGCCATGAAAAGTGTCGTCAAAAACATAGACGACTACGCCACGGTGCCACTGATCGACAGCCTGTTCAATTTCGCCATGCGCTGGAGTGACAGCGAGGATGCCAAGCGCGGTGATCTGGATGTAGTTCCCATGGGCAGTGCTGCTTTGGTGGCCAAAGAGCTGCAATCAGAACGGATGATGAATGCCCTGAATATCACCATGAACCCGGTGTTGGGTCCTATGACCGACCATCGCTATTTACTCAATGAATATTTGAAAGCACTGGATATTGATCCCGACAAAGCCCTCAGACCGGAAGAGGAA
>CBDHDM010000034.1:0-227759 GCA_965261315.1 Endozoicomonas sp.
TTGCACTCGTTAACCATTGGTCACGGTGATGGCAGCTACAGCAAGCAATTACGTCAGTTAGCCAAGGTTGACCTGTTGATTCTGGATGACTGGGGACTGGAAGCGATCACCCAGCGACAGCGCAACGATCTTCTGGAAATTATGGATGACCGGCACAACCAGAGTTCCACCATTGTAGCGAGCCAATTACCGGTTTCCAGCTGGCACGACAGCATCGGTGATGCAACGCTGGCCGATGCCATTCTGGACCGTCTGACACACAACGCCCACCGGATTAATTTGAAGGGCGAGTCCATGAGGAAAACCAAAGGTAAATTGGACGAGCGTGAACACCTGGACTAGAAATAGGCTTGGGCAATGCTTGAGGGTCTGGAGGTGTTCACGCTAACCAGAATAGGTGTTCACGCTCGCCAGAATACGCAACTGACCCACATGCAGCCCAGATTGAGCCGGGCAAGTGCCTCCAGACCTCGCAATGAAGTAACGCCCTGCATAATGCCGTAAAGAATAAGCCCGACCATGTTGCGAGGCGCGTAGGGTGGGCGACCTGATTTGCCATAGCGTATTTCAAAATCCGACCAGTCCGGTTCGTTAAGGAAATCAGCAACAATGATGGGGGTTTTCTGACCAGCCTGTTCCAGGTGCTGTTGCAGATAGGTATGTCCAATCGTGATGTCTGATGGTGCTTTTTCTGGCATGTCAGCCAGTTCGGAGAAAATGTCGTATTGGGGAGTACGACAGATATCCAATTTTTGCTTTGTCGTCATGGCTGGTTATGGTGGCGCTGGAATAGCGGTATTTTAATAGCTTTCGGGGTTTCGCGACAGCCTCTTCAGGGAGTTGGGCCGATGTCTGATCTTTTCCGAAAATTGGGAAAATTGGTGTCAGGTCTTTCTTTTTGAATGAATTCAAGATTCAAGACCCGACCCCGGTTTTCCGACCCCGGTTTTCCGCGCGGCAAGAAACAGCGGTGATTTTTGTGTTATTTGGCAGGCCGGAGGCCGTCCAGAATCACGGCTTTTTTGACTGCCGGTAAAGTTCGTTACCGGCAGTTGTGATGAATTTGATTAGTTTCCAGCTTTCTCTTTACTGCGCTACACAGATTTTCTTCTAAAAAAACTCCAGGTTGCGAACGCAAATAATCTAAATAGGATTGCTCGAATTCCGACCATTCGTGAGTGCCGAATAATTTGGATTCACAAGCTATATCCCTAGCTGACTTTTCTTTACCAGCAAGATTTTCCATAGCACACATTAAGGTCTCCATACATCCTACTTGCTCTTTATATTGAGGGTGTTCTCTACTGAAACCCTTAAGATGGCTATACATTGCTCTAGCATTATCGCCTTTACCGTCTATAGCAGTAATTGGAATCCGCCCTGCTGCAAAAATATCGCTCATACTAAGATCGCCGCTGGACACTGTACATTTTGCATGCTTGCCCAATAGAAAAGCATCATTTGGAGAAAAACCATTAGGAATAAGTATTGTAACGGTTTTTCCCATGCTATTTTCTGGTAAACAACCATTAACCCATTCTCGCTCCATACCCATACTAGAGATCAAGCGAATTTTTTTAACCGGGTTATCTGAATCATCAGAAATTTCCTTCCAAATATCATCAATTTCTTTTTGTTGAAGTTGTTTTTTAACCTTTTTTTCTGAGCAACTTGATACTATAGTAATATCTTGATCATAGGAAGATTCTAATATGCTAAAGAGTATGATTGATGATTTTAGGGATCTTGGTTTGTTGTGATAGCAGAAATAGAAGGAGGTTTTATCTGTTGGTTTTATGTGATTTTGAAAGAACTTATTTTCAAACTCTGATTGATTAATATCCATCTCTTTTAAAAACATACCACTAGGATTTCTAGAACAAGGGAATCCTGTTCCTAAATAATCAATCCCCGGGTATCTTTCTATATTATATAAAGACGTACAATTATACTCATCGAAGTATATTGTTTTTCCGCTGAAATCACTTGGGTTGTCATAGATGAGACTAATAGTATCAGCTGGGCCATGGACAATAACTTTAGTATTACGTAAATGTTCTTTAACTTCCTGATTAGTTTGGCTTTTATTCATATTGTCTTTATGGTTATTGATCAAAATTGTCTCAACACTAGGAATTGAAGTTATTTTCTTGAATATTTGATAATTATTATTTTCTTTGCATGATTCATCATAACTGCCTTCAACTATAAGTTTTAATGACCTGTCTGGGAATTCTGCGCGCAGAACTTTTACGGCTCTGGCGGCATGGGCTACATCACCAAAACCAGAAGTTATTTGAGAAGAACCATGACCATATACATTTCCAACCACGGTTATATCTGAGGATGAATAATTAATTGCAGAGGTTTTATAACCATAGAAACAAGCGTCAGATATATCTTTGGTATTAGGGTTTTGTAGATTATTGGCTGTATTAAATTTATTAGTGTGTGATATTTCCATTAGTTAAACTCTCCTTTGTATTCTATTGGTCATAAAATACGTCTGATTTATGAAAGTCGCTCTTCATTAGGGGGAGCGACTCCGAAATTAGAGCAGAAAATGCACAATTAAGTTCGGCGGTTGCTGTTAAGGATGGTGTTTGTATAATAAATTAACAATAACAAGCTGGTTATTTATCCTGCAAGGGTTATCATTTACCTGATTACCACTGTACCTCAGCCAGCTTGAGGAGCCTTGCTGGCATGGGACAAGTTCGTGCAGCCATGTAACCCAACCTTGATACCATTGCTTTCAAATCAAAGCGCCGGTTGAATCGATAACAATATTCAGCAAGGTATCTTGGCAAATGCTCAGCAATTCCCGATAGCTATACGCCTTAAGTCGTATAGATTTATATTAACCAAGCATACTATTTATGGATGAACCAACCCGCTCCGTATTAAGACAGAGTTCCAGATTACTTTGCAGACACACTGAACACTGAAAACATAAGAATACTGAGAGTCTATGTTGTATCCAGCATAAGCGTTTTCAGGCGGATACTCTTTCCTGCGATTATTGCTGTTAACAGTTCAGTATGAGATTTATTGATGGGGACACCATTGACGAACCTGTTGAATTATGGATTCCGGCATAAAAGGAAGTACTTCCTTCTTACCCGGTTTCACCAGACAGCAAGCCAGCAACTGATGGTAGTACTGGGGATTATTGCTATCCGGCTTTTTCACACAGCAGTCAGGACAATGTACGGTTCCAGAAGCAAAATGCCCTGTTCTATCAATAGGGGCGAGATAGCCTTCCTCAAAATACTCAAATAGAGAGATTTTCTCATGGTTGTTTTTTGGTCGAAAATCCGGAATCTTTGCGGCCTCTTTTGAGACCAGCGTGATCAATTTTTCGCAAGCGCTTTTTTATTTGAAGGAGGCACAGTAATACGACAAAGGTGTATATATGCTGAATAACTTACTAAAAGTCTGCGATTACAGGAATAGCTACTTCCCCTCTAACCCTTGGTATTATTGATGGTAATCAACTTATCGGGAATTGCTGATAATTGGTTGATCCGATGAGAGTAAATTACTCTTTATTCCTTCCAGAATGCAGATACTATCTCTCAGAACCAGCCTCAAGCACTTTGAGGCTGATATTCGCTTTGATGTTTCACAACACCAAAGCAAATCTGAACCAGCTTTCGCATTACTGCCCGAGCTGGGGGCGTCATAAGCTGCAGGTGAGGGAGGTTGACACGTAGGGTGGCAAGAGTTGTGAGGATCATCAATACGCTTGGCGCAGCTGTTTGAGTGCTCTCACTTCGCTGATAATGAGAGTAGGTAGTACTGGCACTTCATGGACTGATACTCCTGAGTTAGTTGAAATACTTAATTTGGGAACTTTGTACCAATTAGAATGTCCATATTTTCTGCTCTGGTGAACTCTGTCAACAGAACCTGAAACTCTTTGAGAAGAGATTCACTGACTCTTGATGATGAGTGAGTGATGCCCTTGTCAATATAGACTATATCCAAATAAGAAGATATTAGATAAATAGGCAGCCTTACCGCATATTGATTCTGTTGGTAGTGCTGATTACTCCACACGGTTTGGCAGATGAGTTTCAATAAATTAAATGGGTCGACTGTGATTTGTTATGATTTCCTCAAAATATAATTTGTTCCATTTGCAACCTGTGGATTCTGGTTCTCAGAATGCACCAACTAATGATCATAAAGGTCATCAGCAAGTGGGCCGGACACCTGCTCAAGATACTTTGGAAGGTGGGAGTGTTTGCCTCTCAGAACGTTCTTCAGAAGTTGTAGGTGCGGTAAATTATGTTCATGCTATTGGTTCCAGTTCAGTGTACTTAGATCCGGGCTCTCAATCATATTTTTATCTTGTAAATGCCTTGAGTGTTATGGAAAGAGGGCCTGAATCTATTGAGAGTAGGCTTGGTCCAATTAGTAGGAAAACAATGAGAATTTCTCAATTAAGGGCTATGAAGGAGGCTTTAAAATCAGATGATGAGAGAAGACGGAACGAGATTGAAAGGTGTTCAAGTAAAATTGCTTCTGACGCAGAAGATTATGGGAAAGAGATAAAACAGGAAAATATCGATAGTCTCCTTAAAAAGTTATCAGGTTTTCACAGTTCTGATCATTTCATAAAATGTATGTTTTTTATTTTAATCAAAGTGATTCGTGATCATAGCCTCCTTGGTGATGCAGTGAAAGCGGATACTATTCGCTATGAGTGTGGAGAAATTATTGAATTAATCTATAAAATTTTCCTTAGTAGAGATGATTTAATGCTTACTTCGGGGTTTCAGAAATGGTGTAGTATGTGGGATATGTATTATACGATGAGTATTGTCTGTTGTTGCGTTAATGAAAACAATGGTGAGTTTTGTGCTCCATACTTCAGTCCCGAGCTACCTGTGAACTTGGCTCGAAAGAGTTTTAGATCAGCTGCCAATTCTGCAGAACATGAAAAGTTTTTTCTGGAAATGAAAAAAAAAGGTGGAAATCCTGATACATTACAAGTTCAGCCTTTGCATTTTAGAATGCTGGTAGGAGGAGACGTTGATGTAGAAACTGTAATTTCTCTCGTTACGAAAGGCTGCCGGAAATTCCAGCATCTAGATATGAGTAATCCAGAGATCCATCGCGAGTATATTGGGCTATTACAGTTTTTACATACGGCAACCATTTGCGCGTTTAAAACATCGGTAAAGGATGCTCGAACGTTGATGGCATGTTATGACCTTTTTACCGGTATACAGCCTTCTGCCGGAGTACTTAAGCAATATATGCAAGCCAGATGTGAAGAACAATCTGGAGATATTGATTCAGCGATACGTATTTATCATTCATTGACTAGTGGGGAGTATGAGGTTCCATTATTTGAGGAGTTGATTGCTTGTTTGGAAAAGGCGGATGAGGTAGAGCTTGTTAATCAGACATGTTTAGATGCTGCTGCTTATTATAGAGAGAAAAATATTAAATGGAAGGAAGAATACTATGATCATAGGGCAGCCAAATATACATTGTTATTAGCAAGCAGGAATGATGAACTGCAAGGTTTTGGTGGCTTTGTTGTTCAAGGTGCTGTTGATTTAACTACCCCGCAGCCTGATGTTGAATCAGAGGTTAAAGCTACCCGTAACAAAAAACAAAAGGCCAAAAAGAAAAACAAAAATAAAACTCCCTTATCGGTTCATGCTTCTTCTATTGAAGAAACAAAAATAATACAGCCTGAGCAGGTTGCTCGAACTACTCAATCTTATCCGGTAAAAACAGTCAGAAAAAAGTCCCCACCGGAGAGACATTCTGATGTGGTTACAATGGACCAGCAGGCGCTCAGGAAAAAAAGTCAGTGGTCTTATTGGAGGGAACTGAATGCGCTGTTTGATCAGTATTATCATGTTCCTCACAAGTATCGAGACGCTATCCAGAATCTTTCCCGGGAAGCCAGTGAGTATTTCCCCCATGATATATGGATTCTCCACTCTGCAGGTTGGGGATTTCATCTGATCGGTGATGAAGAAAAGGCTGGAACCCTGTTATTGAGAGGTTTGCGTCAATGTCTGGATTGTGACCCGGAAATGAAATGTTATATTCCCACTACAATTCATGGTAGCTTTGAATCCGGTTTAGATAGACTTAAGAAGCATCCTGGTATTTCACCAAATTCACTGGCAGGCCTTAATGTAGCAGCCTACTTAAGCTCACTGGCGTATGTATATCGGAATCGTAATAAAAAATATGATGAACAGATGCGCTCGATTGCGAACTGGTTAAATCCGGCCAGAGATGACCGAAAAAACGCAAAACAAAAGTTATCTTTTGCTCCAAAGATAAGCGTAGTATCACCAGAAGAAAATAAAGCAATTAGAAGGGGAATGGCTTCTGGGCTGTAGTTTAATCATTTGTTCAACCCTTCCAGAACGCAGGGGTAAAAAGCACAAGGACGGTAATTACCTCCAGTCGACCCAGTAGCATTCCTGCACTTAATACCCATTTCGCGGCATCGGGAAGAGAGCTGAAGTTGCCTGCAGGGCCGATGATTGTACCCAAACCCGGACCAACATTGGCAACGGCTGTTGTGGCTCCGGTAATACTGGTGATCGGGTCAAGATCGCACAGGGCCAGTAAGAGGCTCATTAAGGCAATCAGCAAAATAAAGAAAAAGCTGAAGCCAATCAGTGACCGGAGAATTTCGCTGCTGATCTGTTGACCATTGTAGGTTTGCACAAAACAGGCCCTTGGATGCACCAGTTGCTTCAACTGGATATTCAGCAGTTTACCGCCAATCTGAAACCGGAAAATCTTAATGCCTCCTGCGGTTGAACCTGAGCAGCCTCCAACAAACAGTAGAAAGAAAAACGCCAGGTTGGAAAAGCCTCCCCACAGCGTGTAATCACCATAGGCAAAGCCAGTGGTTGTAACGGTGGAGGTGGTATTAAAAGAGACCAGGGTAAGGGATTGAAGAAAGGTATATTCTGAGTGTACACAGAGCCAAATGCTCAGAACAATCCAGACGATCAATAAGAATCCAATGAAAGCCTGTACCTGTGTGTCTCTATGAAAACAGTTGACTTCGCCGCGCATACTGCGAACAAAGAGTACAAACGGCAGGCTGGCAAGAATCATAAAGAGGGTGCTTGTCCAGATGATGAAAGGGTTTTTAAAGAGGCCCATGGAAGCATCAGAGGTGGAATAGCCCCCGGTAGATACGGTGGTCATCGAGTGGTTTATCGCTTCAAACCCTGTCATTCCCCCAAGAAAGTACAGGTATGCACAGATGGCCGTCATGATCAGATAAACTGTCACGATACGTTTGGCGATGCTGCCGGAGCGGGGCATGGCTTTTTCGGACCAGTCGGACGACTCACTCTGAAACAGTCTCATGCCACCCACTTTTAGAAATGGCAGTACAGCAACGGCCATGACAATAAAACCGATGCCGCCAAACCACTGAAGCAGTGAACGCCAGATTAATACACTGGGATCCATATGATCCAAACCTGTCAGGATGGTTGAGCCTGTGGTGGTAATACCCGACATGGTTTCAAAAAAGGCATCGGTATAACTGATGGGCAGTTTGAACCAGAGTGGCAGGGCAGCAAAGGTGCTGACTGCTATCCAGCAGAGGGTAGTTAATACAAAGACCTGTCGGGGCTTCATATTAAAGTGCTCAGGCTTGAAGTTGATGGTCAGTGCGCCCCCGGTGATCAGAGTAACGGCAGCGGCGGCCACAAATTCCCAGATATCAGAATCCCCGGTCAACAGGTCATAGATGACAGGTATCAGCATAAACTTGGCCATAGCTGTCAGAAACAGACCAATTACATAGAGTACCGGACGGTGGTTCATTATTTTTTAAGGACATTATGTGAGAAAAACGCCTTGAACAAAGACTCAAGGCGCTGAGGGAAACATCAGATGGCATTGGGTAATGACATCTGATAAGTCATGGGGAAGTTTAGAAGCTGCGGGTGGTATTACAACTTGATCAGGGTTCTGCCAGTAACCTGACCGACAGTAATAGCCTCTGCCAGTTCTGGTACGGCTTTCAACTCGACTTCTGTGGCTGCTTCAGTATAGAAAGACTCCGGCAGAAGTTCGGTCACTCGATTCCAGGCCTGTGTGCGTCGTTCAAATAGGCACATCACCGAATCAACACCCAGCAATTTTACGCCTCGCAGAATGAAAGGCATCACGGTAGTCGGCAGATCAAAGCCTCCAGCCAGACCACAGGCTGCAACAGCGCCTTCATAGTCGACCTGGGTCAGTACTTTGGCCAATATTTTGCTACCAACAGTATCTACGCAGCCAGCCCAGAGCTGTTTTTCCAGCGGGCGAGCAGGTTCCAGCAACTCTGCCCGGTCAATCACGCGGTCAGCACCGATGGACTTTAACCAGTCGCTGTTCTGTGGACGGCCAGAGGCGGCAACTACCTGGTAACCCAGCTGATCCAGCAGTGTTACGGCAAGACTACCGACACCACCGCTGGCGCCTGTCACCAGGATTTCACCTTTTTCTGGCGTAATACCGGCGTCTTCAAGTGCCATGACGCAGAGCATGGCGGTCAGGCCTGCAGTACCGATAATCATCGCCTTGCGACTGTCCAGCCCTGCGGGCATGGATACCAGATAGTCTGCAGGTACACTGGCTTTTTCTGCCATGCCGCCCCAGTGGTTTTCACCAACGCCCCAGCCGGTCAGAATAACGGCGTCGCCGGGCTGGTACCGGTCGTCTTTTGAAGAAAGAACCTTGCCTGCATAGTCGATACCCGGAACCATCGGAAATTCGCGGATAATTTTTCCCTTGCCGGTGATGGCCAGACCATCTTTGTAATTCAGTGATGAGTATTCAACACCGACAATTACATCCCCGGCTGGCAGGGTGGATTCATCGAGCTGCTCTATGGAAGCGACAGTGTTTTTGTCCTGCTGGTTCAGTACTAACGCCTTGAACATAAACAACAATCTCTTAAAAGGTTGAGAGCGTGAACTATACTCCTGCAACGAACAGGCGGCGAGGCTTGTTTCTATATTGTTTGACTACATGCAGGCATGAGTGATGGATATTACGTTATTGAAAGAGAGTCAGGCTAATGAGCTTAAACAGGTAATTGACTATCCGAAGGAGGGAACTCCGCTGGTGTCTGTTTACAGGGTTGAACTGGCTGAAGGCGAGAGTAGTGGCGGGCATATGCACAACACTTGTGTAAAACCGTGGATAAACTATGGTTTTTTTTGGGTGCTTTTCCTGTCTTGCCATCTGTCCATTGCATTGTTCATTAAAATGTTTGTTTAAAGGATGGTTTAGTGTGGCAGAGCGTGTGTTTTCTGGATACCCCTACTTCGAATAAGAATCAGTTATGAATCGTTATTTTTTTGCATTCCTTTACCTATTAATGACTGGGGTGCTGCAATCCTCCCTGTCTCTAGCCTGCGAACAATCTCTAAAATCAGGGGTTCAGTCTGAGCGATTCCCCCAAATCAATAATGATCAGGTTCGAACCTGGCGAACCATCATAGCACCCAATCAGCCCTTGAAGCTTCATCGCCATGAATACCCAAGGGTGGTTACCGTTCTGAGGGGAGGAACATTGAAATCAGTTGCAGAGTCAGGAGACCTTTTAGCGGTTCGCCATTGGAGAGCGGGTGAATCCTACTGGCTGGATGCAGACCCTCCCAATAAACTTCATGCTTGTGTTAACGATGGGCCCGGAGTGATTGAAATTGTTGTTACTGAATTGAAGTAGCAGCAATTCCCGATGAATTCCGGAGCCTTACTACCACGCAACACGCAGAGGAAGCAATAAAAACTCACCCGCACAATTTATCGACTAAAATTGATCTTTACTAAATCATCGTCGTCGGATCAATTATGGGTACTGCCATACAGAAAAAAGTCAGGCAATTCAGTGCTACTTATCTCATAAAAACAGTTTCTGAATGCTTTGAAAAAATAACTGATCACCGTCCCAATCAGTGCATCATTCCATTTGCCAATTTTCCTAAATCTGCTTTTGCCATGATGCATCAAAAGTGTGATTCGCTGTTAGCATTCGATGAGGAAAGGCTCGACGAAGTATGCTGCCATAATCTCGAAAAACTTTACCATATTAAGGATGGTAGTGTTCCTTCTGACACAAGAATGAGAGAAGTTATTGACCCTGTAGATCCCGCCGAACTTAAGAAACCCTTCAAAGAACTATTCAACATTGTTCAGCGTAATGGAGCCCTGAAAGGATTCGAATTCAAATGCGGAAAGCTAAAAGACCATTACCTCCTTCCTATTGATGGCACTGGTCTTTTTTATTCAGGAACCTGTCGTTGTGATGACTGTTGCATCATGAATGAAGGCAAAAAGAATGAAGCCTATTATCACAATATTATGGGTGGGTGTATTGTCCATCAAAATCAGAAAACCGTGATTCCTTTAGCACCGGAAGCCATTTGCAAACAAGATGGTACGACAAAAAATGATTGTGAAAAAGCGGCTATCCGACGTTTTCTGGCACAGGTAAAACACGACCACCCGCAACTAAAACTGGTCATTCTTCTCGATGGCTTATACGCTGACAATCCCACCATTGCTCTGATCAAGAAGTATGGCTGGCACTATATTATCGTCGCAAAAGATGGCAATCATGTGTCGCTTATTGAGGCCATGAATGAGCTTTATGATCAGGGTGAAGTTAAGCACCACACCATCGTTGATAAAGAGAACAATACAACTCACAGATTCCGCTATGCAAATAATGTAACCCTGAATCTGCAGGATGATGCAGAGCAGGTCAATGTCCTGGATTATATTGAAATTGATAAAGCGGGTAATTCGCATGTCTGGTGTTGGATAACCGATATTGAATTGACTAAAAAGACAGTTGAATCCGTCATGAGAGGAGGTCGTTGTAGATGGCATATTGAGAATCAAACGTTTAACACCCTGAAGAACCAAGGCTATCAACTTGAGCACAGCTATGGTCATGGCGAATATCACCTGGCTACGAATTTCGCCTACCTTACATTCCTGGCTTTTCTTTTCGATCAGATTCAGGAGTTGGCTTGTCCACGATTTCAAAAAGCTTTAAATAAACCAGCGAAGCCAACACGAAAACGATTATGGAAAAAAATAACCAGTTTTTTTCTTACCTTGATGATTGATAGTTGGGATGCTTTGTTCAAGGCAATTGCACACGGTTGCAAATCCCAGAAGCTGGCATTTGATACTTCCTAATGCGGTAGATAGCCAGGTATTCAGGGTTAGAGAAGATGAATTTTTCCAGCGCAAAGTCGCTATTGTTTTTCTTTTTTCCTGAGCATTTTGAGTACGCCTACGCATCTGATAAAGATGTTGTCGTGTAATCGTCGGGAGTGGCTGTTGAAGTAGTTAAAGAGCTGACATTTGGGTAGATCAATTTATAAGCAAAAGCTGCTGCAGTCAGGTGGGGGCACTTTTTACAAGGGATTAAATGAGATTCGACCTGATTGAGCTATAAAAATTATACACTGAGTCGATCAGATAGAGAGTTCAATACTATCTGGTCGATTTTTATGCCTACTCAACCTATAAATCAAAATAATAATCATGGAGCCAGTGATCGGTTGGAAAGTAGAAATGACCCTGATAGTGCACCCCAGAAAACGACAGGTAAATATTCAGGCCGTACCGTAGTGTCCGATGACCGTGTAGGGAGTCCAGAGCTGAGCCACACAAAAGCCGACATTGATCGTAGTGAGTTAATGAGTAATAGAGAGTTATTAAGTACAGTAAATGATTCTTTTGGTTGTAATGATGTAAAGCGGCCTGATTCAGGATTTGAAAGTGATATATCTGATAATGATTTAAATGATTCACTAGAATTTCTGCCATCAAGTGGCAGAAATTCTAGTGAATCAGATAGCTTTTGTGATAGTGACTTGGGAGAAAGTGATAGCACTGAAGGTGATGAGGGTAACTCTGAAAGTGGTGGTGAGAGTGATCATCCGGCGATGACTTCTGGGATTAGCCGTAAAAATGCTTTGAGATTTGCTGTTGTATTAAATTTAAATGAAATTGAAGTGCTTAAATGCAGGGTAATGAGGGAGGATGTTGACTATTTTGTAAAATGCTTTGATGGCCTCAAGGGTGATTTTTTTCATACTGGCGATTATCTGGTTGAACATGTAGCTGAACTAACCCTGAAAATACAAAAAAGATTTGTGAGGTTTTCTGACGTCTCTATTCATGCAGGTCAGCTTGTTTTTTGGTGGAATTTGCTTTGTAAAGAAGCTCAAAGCCATCTTATTTGGGGTGAACGTGTCGAGTTGGAACTATTGGAACCGAGCTTTATTAAAGGCATCGAGAAAAGAAAGAAACTGGAAAAGAGGCGATTTGAGTTGTACGCGGAACACTTGGATAAAGATAACAATAAGACGGGAGGTAAGGCCGTAAAAGCTCAAAAAGCGCTTGAACACTTTAAGGCAGATTTCTATTTGCCTGAAGTTGAAAAATTAAAGCAAAGGTTGTGTGAGGTGTCAGCAGAAGAAAAAAGCAGACGAATACTCGGTAAGTGTTACTATCATCTCAGTGATGTCCTTCAGGGTAATGTAAGAAATATTGTTGGTGAAGTTGATAAGTGGACCAGAAACCTGCTGTTAAATCGAACCTTTATAGAGTCTGGCTTAACAACAAATGATATTATTTGTTAGTATTCAAAGATATATAATGCTCAATGTCAGTGGTTTCTCATATTCTGTTTTTAGTGTATGTTTGCTTCTATTTACTGTATAGAATCTGCTTGTATTACGGGTCTTTATGCTGCTGAAGCAGTTTAATAAAAGCGCTTGCTGCATTGGATAGTGTTCTTTTTGGGTGAAGAATGTATCCCAGCTCACGACAGGGTGGGGGTTCTGTTCCTCTGAGTTCAACATTAAGGACTCGCAGGTCATCATCCTGCATGGTCAGTGGGAGTATGCACCAGGCCAGGCCGATCGCTGCCAGCATACGCAGGGTTTCGAGATAGTTGGTGGACATGGCGGTCTGCAGTTTCAACCCTTCCTGGATAAACAGGCTCTGTACTACCTGATAGGTAAAGGTATTTCTGCCGGGCAGTACGGCTTGATACTGACTCAGTTGTTCTGTTGAAACGGTTTTCAGCTTTGTCAGGGGGTGATCTTTGGCTGCCATAAACCCCAGAGGGTCATGCCAGAGCTTTTCAGAATAAATATTAGGCTGGCTGTCCGGAGAAAGCGTGATAATACCCAGCTCTATTTCTCCACGGTTCAGCATTTCATAAGAGGCTTCAGAATCAACAAACCGGATATCGAGCTTCACTTCCGGAAACTTTCGGGTGAAGGCTTTTAATATATCAGGCAGTCGCCGTAAGCCAATGTGATGGCTGGTGGCGATGGAAAGTGGGCCTTTGACTTCACCACTGAGGTTGATAATTTCCAGTTTGGTATCATGAGCCAGCTCAAGCATCTGTCTTGCCCTGGGAAGCAGGGCTTTGCCTGCCTCATTCAGGGTGACCTGACGGCCAATTCGATCAAACACCTGCGTGCCCAGCTGTTCTTCCAGAGCAGCGATTCTTTTACTGACTGCTGGTTGCGTCAGAAACAGTTTTTCACCAGCTTCTGAAAAGGATCCAGTGTCGACAATAGCGAGAAAGGCAGTGAGGTTGGTGGTATCCATAGCACGCTTTTTGAGTTGATTGATTCCAGAAAGTTATCAATAGCATAAAAAAGATGAATTTGAGTAATTTTTTATGAGCGACTAGGATATGCCTTGTTAGGGACAAGCTGAATTTTTTATAAAAACGCTGTAGTAAAACTGCTTATAAATCAAACAAAAACAGCCTTTTGCTGTTTTATTGACATCAATGAGGATGGTTCGATGGCTGGCCAGGCTTCCAGAGGCAAGACGCTTTATGACAAGTTGTGGGATGCCCACCTTGTTCGTCAGCGTGATGATGGTTCTGCGTTGATTTATATCGATCGACACCTGCTCCATGAAGTAACATCACCCCAGGCGTTTGAAGGTCTGAGGATGGCTGGCCGTAAGCCCTGGCGTCTGGATGCCAACCTGGCAACGCCTGATCATAACGTACCCACCACATTCAATGAGCGGCAATACGGAATTGAGGGTATTGAAGACCCGGTTTCAAAAATCCAGGTAAAGACGCTGGATGAGAACTGTGATTATTTCAGTATTACCCAGTTTGATATGCAGGATCAGCGACAGGGTATTGTTCATGTGGTTGGCCCTGAGCAAGGTGCTACGCTGCCTGGTATGACCGTTGTCTGTGGCGATTCTCATACGTCTACACACGGTGCATTTGGAGCATTAGCTCATGGTATCGGGACTTCGGAAGTAGAACATGTTCTGGCAACCCAGTGCCTCGTAGCCAAAAAGATGAAGAATATGCTGGTGCGGGTTGATGGAGCACTGGGTGTTGGGGTTACGCCTAAAGACGTTATTCTTGCCATTATCGGTCGAATTGGCACTGCCGGGGGCACCGGTTTCGCTATTGAGTTTGGCGGTGATGTGATCCGCAATATGACCATGGAAGGCCGGATGACACTGTGTAATATGGCCATCGAGGCGGGAGCCAGGGCCGGTATGGTCGCCGTTGATCAGAACACGATTGACTATGTTCATGGCAGACCATTCGCCCCCCAGGGTGATCAATGGGAACAGGCAGTCAAGGTCTGGGAAACGCTTCACTCTGATGATAATGCTGAGTTCGATCAAGTCGTGGTTCTTAACGGTGAGAATATCAAGCCGCAGGTCAGCTGGGGCACTTCACCGGAGATGGTATTGCCGGTTGATGCCAATGTTCCCTCTCCTGAAGATGCTCCCGATGAAACCCGTAAAGAGGGCTATGCCCGGGCATTGGAATACATGGGGCTGACCGCAGGTCAGAAAGTAACGGATATCCCGGTGGATCGTGTCTTTATTGGTTCCTGCACCAATTCACGCATTGAAGATCTGCGTGAAGCAGCAGCGGTTGTGCAGGGGCGGCGAGTTGCCGACTCAGTGAAAGAAGCGTTGGTGGTGCCTGGTTCCGGTCTGGTAAAAGCCCAGGCAGAAGCCGAGGGGCTGGATCAGATTTTTGTGGCGGCAGGCCTTCAGTGGCGAGAGCCGGGATGCTCCATGTGTCTGGCGATGAATGCGGACAAACTGGGTCAGGGTGAGCATTGTGCATCCACCTCCAATCGTAATTTTGAGGGACGTCAGGGCTTTGGCGGACGGACCCATCTGGTGAGCCCGGCGATGGCGGCAGCAGCAGCCATTGCGGGTCATTTTGTGGATGTTCGTACTTTTGATGTTCAAGAGTCAGTAGCCTAAGGGAGGCAGGATTATCATGCAGGCTTTCACTGTACATAAAGGGTTAGTGGCGCCTCTGGATCGTGCCAATGTGGATACGGACATGATCGTTCCCAAACAGTTTCTGAAGTCCATCAAGCGCACAGGCTTTGGCGTCAACCTGTTTGATGAGCTTCGTTATCAGGATGAAGGTTACCCGGGGCAGGATTGTTCCAGGCGTCCGCTTAATCCGGGTTTTGTGTTGAATCAACCGCGTTATCAGGGGGTTTCTATCCTGTTGGGGCGGCAGAATTTTGGCTGTGGTTCCAGCCGGGAACATGCCCCCTGGGCTTTGGATGACTTTGGCTTTCGCTGTGTTATTGCGCCGAGTTTTGCAGACATTTTCTATAACAATTGTTTTAAAAACGCCATTCTCCCTATCACGCTTTCTGAAGAGCAGGTGGGTCAGTTGTTCAAAGAAGTTGACGCCAGTGAGGGGTATCAGCTGACGATTGATCTTGAGCGAGAGGTGGTAGTTAAGGCCAATGGTGAAGAATTGCCATTTTCCATTGATGCATTTCGTCGCCATTGTCTCCTGAATGGCTTGGATGAGATTGGCCTGACGCTGCAGGATGCTGGCCAGATTCGTGATTTTGAACAGCGTTATCAGGCCAAAAGCCCCTGGTTGTTCGCCAACAATAATTAAAAGCGGAGCTTTTCATGAGTAAGCAGATTTTATGTCTTCCTGGTGATGGTATTGGTCCGGAAATTATGACCGAAGCCTTGAAGGTGCTGGAAGCCGCTAAACAGCGCTTTGGACTCGATATTGAAGTCAGTCATGGTCTGGTTGGTGGTGCAGCCATTGATAAATACGGTGTGCCTCTCAATGATGAAACCCTGGCTGTGGCAAAAAGTTCAGACGCGATTCTGTTTGGGGCAGTGGGTGGTCCTAAGTGGGACAGCCAACCCATGGCTAACCGCCCTGAACGAGGACTGTTGAAGCTCCGTTCGGAGCTGGATCTTTTTGCCAATCTGCGTCCTGCCATTCTTTTTCCGCAGTTGGCTGAAGCTTCCAGCCTGAAATCAGAGTTGGTGGCTGGCCTGGATATTCTCATCGTACGAGAGCTGACCGGTGGGATCTATTTTGGTGAGCCCCGTGGTGTGCGAACGTTGGAAAATGGTGAGCGTGAAGGTTTCAACACTTACATATATAGGGAGTCTGAAGTTCGGCGCATTGCCAAAGTTGCCTTTGAGGCTGCTCAGAAGCGTGGTGGGCGTCTGTGCTCAGTTGATAAATCCAATGTGTTGGAAGTGACCGCGCTATGGCGTGATGTCGTGATTGAAGAGTCCGGCAGTTACAGCGATGTTGAGCTGAGCCACATGTATGTTGATAATGCGGCCATGCAGCTGGTTCGTGCGCCAAAGCAGTTTGATGTAATGGTCACCGGTAATATGTTTGGTGATATCCTCAGCGACTGCGCAGCCATGCTGACAGGTTCCATTGGTATGCTGCCTTCTGCATCCCTGAATGAAAAGAACCAGGGAATGTATGAGCCGGTGCATGGTTCGGCACCTGATATTGCCAGGGAAAACAAAGCGAATCCGCTGGCTCAGATATTGTCATTGGCCATGCTGCTTCGCTATTCCCTTGGAGAAGGTGACACTGCGGATGCGATTGAAAAAGCAGTCAGTGACGTGCTTGATAAAGGCTATCGGACTGGCGATATCGCCTCTGAAGGCTGCCAGTTGATGGGAACCGTAGAAATGGGTGATGCGGTTGTTGGTTGTTTGCTGAATTCATAATTTTTTTGAGCTATAGGCATCTATTGCGTGACAGCCATTTCTGCTGCCTGCTCGCAGTGAAGATGGCTTTTTGGGGGAGAGCAGTATGAAAAAAGTCGGTTTTGTTGGCTGGAGAGGCATGGTTGGCTCCGTATTGATGGAGCGCATGCAGGAAGAAAATGATTTTGCCCGGCTACAGGGCAAAGGCGTAGAACCTGTATTCTTTACCACCTCTCAACTGGGGCAGTCAGGGCCTGATGTTGGCGTTCCTGTGGGTGCATTACAGGATGCCCATGATGTTGATGCTCTCCGTGAAATGGACGTTATTATTTCCTGCCAGGGGGGCGACTATACAGGCAAAGTCTTTCAACCGCTTCGTGACAGTGGCTGGGAAGGGTACTGGATTGATGCTGCTTCTTCACTGCGCATGAAAGATGATGCCGTGGTTATTCTTGATCCGGTTAACCGTGATGTCATTGACCGGGCACTGAATGATGGCGTTAAGAATTTTATCGGTGGTAACTGCACGGTTTCCCTGATGCTGATGGCCATTGGCGGGTTGTTCCAGCAGGATGCGGTGGAGTGGGTCAGTGCCATGACCTACCAAGCGGCCAGTGGTGCCGGTGCACGAAATATGCGTGAGCTGATCAGCCAGATGGGCTGCATTCAAAGCAATGTTGCCGCAGAACTGGCGGATCCGGCCAGTGCCATTCTGGATATTGATCGCAAAACGGCGTCTCTGTTAAGAAGCGCGGATCTGCCGCAGAGTGAGTTTGGTGTTGCGTTGGCGGGTAGCCTGATTCCCTATATTGATAAAGAGCTGGAGAATGGTCAGAGCCGTGAAGAATGGAAGGCTCAGGCAGAGACCAACAAAATTCTTGGTCGTCAGGCTTCACCGGTTCCGGTTGATGGTGTGTGTGTTCGTATCGGGGCTATGCGCTGTCATAGTCAGGCATTGACCATCAAGCTGCGTAAAGACATTCCCATGGCGGATATTGAAGCGATGATTGCCGGTGCCAATGACTGGGTATCTGTGGTTCCGAATCATCGGGAAGAGACCATTCACCGGTTGACTCCTGCAGCAGTGACTGGTCGTCTGGATGTTCCTGTCGGACGTTTACGTAAATTGAATATGGGGCCTGAATATCTGACAGCGTTCACTGTGGGTGATCAGTTGTTATGGGGGGCAGCGGAGCCTCTGCGTCGTATGTTGACGGTTCTGCTGTAATCAATGCTTCTTGTCGTGAAATCAGATGGCCGGAAAGGTAACGCCTTCCGGCTTTTACTATATAACAATTAGAAGTTGACTCATGATGCTTACGGAAGAACAGCTGATAGAATTTGCCAGCAACTTTGTCAAAGTGATTCCTCATTGTCTTCACTTGAATATGTCGCTGATTAAAGCCAGTCGTGACGGCATTGAGTTGGAGATGCCCTACGATGATCGTCTGGTTGGTAACCCGGAAACCGGTGTTATTCATTCGGGGGCGATCACAACGCTGATGGACTCTTGTTGCGGACTTGCCGTGTTTACCCGTATGGAGCAGCTGGAAGCCTGCCCGACTCTGGATTTACGCATCGACCATATGAAAACAGCCGAGCCAGGAAAACCGGTCAGAGCGTTTGCCGAGGCATACCATATTACCCGCTCCATGGTGTTTACCCGGGGTGTTGTCTATCAGGAGAGCCGCGATAAGCCCGTTGCTCATGCAGTAGGAACCTTTATGCGGGTGGGACGAAACTCCATGAAGTCGATGCAGGAGCATTTTCAATGAAGCTCTCAAAAGAATCAGAAAAACAAGGGTTTGCCAGAATCATAAAGGAAGCCCGTGACTCTAGAGATTACAGCATTCTGACCAATGGTATTCCCTATGCGAATCTGATTGGTATGCAATGTATGCCAATGGGAGATGATGCTCTTTTTACCTTGCCACACCAGATGAGCAATATCGGCAACCCCATTCTGCCTGCTATCCATGGCGGGGTTATTGGTGGCTTTATGGAAATGTCAGCGGCACTGCATCTAATGCTGTTTATGGATGAACCGCGGTTGCCCAAAATTATTGACTTCTCCATTGATTACCTGCGCACAGGGCAACCAAAAGATACCTATGTCCATTGTGAGGTTTGTCGTCAGGGAGCCAGGGTGGCTAATGTGGCAGTGACTGCGTGGCAAAGTAAAAGAGAACTGCCTATTGCTATTGCCCGAGGTCATTTCAAACTTTCCAGAGGGAGTGCCTGAAACGGGCGTGAGAGAAACTGCTTGCCTGATGTAAAGGCTCTGTATACAGTCAACGGTTTTCTATCATTTATGCAGTTTTGATTGAGGGTTGGATCAGAATTGCATTTATGTTTTGTGGATTTTTATGACTGAGACCTTCTTTTCATGAACCGAACATACAATATTGCGATTTATGCTGCCGATACGCTGGCAGGTGAAACTCTGGTTCGGCAATTAGAAGAGCAACTGTTTGACGGTAAGCCGTTGCCAGTCATGAGTCTTCATCCACTCTGTGAATCCTCCCAGTCTTCAGGCTCTGTTGAATTTCATGGTGAAACGCTGGAGTTTATTTCTGTCGATGATGCCGACTTTTCCTCTACGGACTTTCTGGTCATGCCTGCCGGGTGCCATCGGAATGCGGAATTGATGACCCGGGCGATTGAAAGTGGTTGTACCATTATTGATGCGTCCAGGGGGGCTGCATCACAAGGGTATACCTTGCCGGTCATGGCTGGCTTGAATGAGTATTTTATCGACGAGGCGGCGGATAATCGTTATTTTGCCGTGCCCGGATCTGCCGTTGCCAGCCTGTTGCCTGTGTTGCAAAAGCTTCATCAGCAATTCTCTCTTAGCCGCATAAACCTGGTTATCATGCAGCCGGTCGCCTCACTGGGGAAGAAGGGTGTTGATGCTCTGCGCCAGCAAACGATAGAGCTACTCAATGGTAAGCCGGTAGAACATGGTGATTTTTCCAGTCGTCTGGCTTATAACCTGATACCGGAGAAGGAAGCTGGAGAGGGTGAAGAGATCAGTAATGAAGCCAGTATACGAAATGAGTTGCTGGTGGTGCTGGGAGAGGAGCTGGACATTCGTGTGACCTGTATCACCGCCCCCGTATTTTTTGGTGACAGCTATGTCATTGATCTGGATACTGTCCAACCGGTTGATATTCAGGAAATACAGTCTTTACTATCAGAACTCCTTTACGTGTCAGTGGCTGATGGCTCGGATTTGCCCACTGTTGAAGATGCAGCAGGAAGTGATCAACTGCGTATTGGTAAAATCCAGCAGAAATCGGATTATGGAGCAGACTTGAGTTTCTGGCTTGTGGCCGATAGCCTCAAGAGAGGTGCTGTTCATGCCGTTGAATTGATTGGGTTATTGATAAAAGACTTTGCTAAGTGATAACTTAGGCTAACTGCTTGGTGTTCCTTGCTGTGCCGGGAAAGGGGGGCTGCTCTCGGCAGCTGGAGGCAGGAGGAGCTCAAACAGTCTATGTATATAACAAGGATTCACGATGAGACTGCAAAAACTTGTAGTAGTGATGTCAGCGCTGGCAGGGGGTATTGCTTCAGTTAATTCCCATGCGCTGGGTCTGGGGGATGTGAAGCTTTATTCTGCTTTGAATCAACCGCTGGTGGCTGAAATTGAGTTGATGCAGGTCAATGATCTCACTCGCAGGGAAATACTGTCCAATCTGGCCAGTAAGTCAGATTTTGAGCGGGCAGGTGTTGAACGCCCTTTCATGTTAAATAATCTTCAGTTCAAAACGGAAGTCGGTCCGGATGGTAAAGGTCTCATCAAGGTAACCAGTTCAGGTCCTATTCACGAGCCCTATCTCAATTTTCTGGTTGAAGTGCACTGGCCCAGTGGCCGTCTATTGAAAGAGTATACCCTGCTTCTGGATCCTCCAGCCTTTAATGGGCAAGCTTCAGTGCCCGTTGTAAAGCCAAGTTCAGTACCGGCACATTATGGTACCAACCCTGTCTGGGATGAACCGCCTACGACGAATCGCGATTATCTCCCATCTCCTGAGCCGGTTGATTACAAAGATTATAATCAGCGTCAGCAAGTGCGAAGAGTGTCTTCTGACCAAAATTATTCTGCTGCAGGAAGGAACGGAAGTTCAGCCCAGACTTACCGGGTTAACCGCAATGACAGTCTCTGGGAGATTGCTGAAAGAGTACGCCCTGACTCCAGTGTAACAGTGCAACAAACCATGCTGGCGATCCAGCGCGGCAATCCTCAAGCCTTCATTGATAACAACATCAACCGCCTCAAAAGTGGTCAGGTTCTCAGAGTACCGAGTCGTAGTGATATTACCCGTTTGACGGTACGTGAAGCCATTGCCGATGTTTCCAGACAGAATCGTGAATGGCGGGGGCGTAGCCAGGTGGCCCAGCTGGATGCTACTCGCAGAACTTCTGCTGTCTCCCGGGATGCTCGAAAATCTGTGGATGGCAAACTGGCTATCGTCTCTGGTGAGTCAGCTTCAGGGCGTGGTCAGGACCTGGGCGGAGACTCGGTGGAAGGCAATGCTGTTCTGCAAACTGAACTGGCCATGACTCGTGAGCAGCTCGATAAATTGAGTCGTGAGAATGCAGAACTCAAGAGTCGATTAAAAGATCTTGATGACCAGATTGCTACCCTGAAACGTCTGGTTGCCATGAAAGATGACCAGATGGCAGCACTTCAGAGTCAGGGTGGGCAAAGCCAGAGTCAGGCGAAGCCAGTTACCAAGCCGCCGGTATCTGTTCAGCGCCAACCTGAGCCTGTGAAAAAGCCAGGCAAGATGGATGTACTATTTGGCAACCCTTTGTTACTGCTTCTTCTGGCGCTGATCCCGCTGGTCGGTGCTGGCTGGTTATTCTACCAGCGTCGTCGAAAACAGCAGGAAGAGCTGGTAGATGAAGAAGATGAGATGGGCTTTCAGCCACTTGACTTGAATGAGGAGGCACAGATTGATGCTTCCCCAAAGCCGGCAGCCTCTCCCAGCGCTGAGGATGAGCTCAAGTTTGATGAAGCGCTGGCCATTGATGACTCAATTATTGAAGAAGTTGAGGCGGATGATGGAGAAACGACTCAGCAGACAGAAGATCCATTGAGTGAGGCTGATATTTATATTGCCTATGGTCGTTTGAATCAGGCTGAGGAATTATTGAGTCAGGCTATTTTCAACGAACCAGGACGAGCTGACCTTAAATTGAAGCTGCTTGAGGTTCACTCTGAAAGTGGTGAGCTCGATAAGTTTAACCAGGTATTGGCAGGTCTCGAGGCAACCGGTGATGCTGACGCGATTCGAGAAGCGGATGTGTTTAAGGCCAGGTTCCCGGATGCGTTTGAAGGTGTGTCTGCACCTGTAGAAGAAGATGGTATGCCAGACCTGGATCTGGACGATCTCGAACTGGACGCTGATGAACAGAATGTAGACTCCCTGGATGATCTGGATTTCGATCTGGATGACTTTGATGTGGGTAGTGAGCCCGATCTGACGAGCGAGCAATCTGTGGCAGCTGCTCAACCAGAGACAAATCAGGATGAAGGGGCTCTGGACTTTGACCTCGACGATTTGGATGATCTGGATCTTGAATTTAGTTCAGAGTCCGAAGATGATCTTGCCCAGGATAGTGAGGCTGCATTTTCCGATGAGGGTGTATCCAGTCTTGAAGCTTCTCTGGATGATGATCTTGATTTCCTGTCAGAGGGCGATGAAGTTGCAACCAAGCTTGACCTTGCCAGGGCCTATATGGACATGGGTGATATGGAAGGAGCTGCAGCTATTCTGCAAGAAGTCATTGAGCAAGGCAGTGATGAGCAGAAGCAGGAAGCCGTGTCACTATTGGAGAGTGCTGGCGCTGGTTAGAAATAACCTGTCTAATTGAATAACACTTAAGATTAAAAGCGAGCTCTTTACAGAGCTCGCTTTTTTTTAGCCATTTTTACTAATGATTGACTGGTATAAGTGGCCGAATTTGTAAATATAAATGTGTTTTTGGAATAAATGTGATATGAGCATTAGAAAATGCAATAGGTATCCGTATGCAAAAAACATATAATCGTTCTGCTCATATGAATAACAGCTCATTAAGGGCAAATTACTGTTGTTAGAGAGTGGGTGTATGCGGATACTGAATGGGCAGCAGCTCATGGTGGTCCTCGTAATGATGACTACATCAGTTCAATTCAGGAGTTTCCACGGTACTATGATCAGGCTGGATCCGTTCTGGAGGGGGCTGGAGTTCCACTTGGCCCAACCCGTGGGCCCAATGGTCACTTTTATGCGGCCACTGCTCTGGCTGAAGGCAATTCAAATCTGACGGCTTTTGATGCCGATGGCAATATCATCTGGCAGAGTGCGCCCTGGCAGACTGGCGCAGATTTCGATCCGGGTGGTGTTATCTCTGCGCCTGTAGTAGACGAAGATGGCATTATTTATCACAGTGATGCTAACCAGATGTGGGCTTTCTACCCGGATGGTAAGGTGAAATGGGTTACAGGACTGCCTGACCCCATCAATGGATACAGCACCATATTTGATGAGCTGAACCTGCCGGTCAAACCCAATTCAATTACCAGCGCTTTCCTGACCATGCCCATTGATGATGATGAGCTCACCGCATACGTTGGTGGTATCACGATCTATGGGGATATTCTCATCTTCGACCGTAAAGATGGCAGAATTGTGGCTGGCCCTGTAAACATGCCGGGTGATTTTGAACCCCGGCTGTTAGAGCCTGCCCAGTAAGTCTGCTGAAAATGGTGCGATACATGGATTCGAGTTTAATCCGGAAACCAAAGAGATTAAAATTGATGAAGACGGTGGTATTTATGTGGCTGCCGAGAATTATATGGTTAAAGTGATCTGGGATGGCAAGCGATTCCGGTCCGGTAAGAGAGACGGAGCCCGGGTTGCAAAATACCCGAATGAAACAAAAGGGTCAGGCTCAACACCTTCTCTGATGGGGTTTGATGATGAAGATCAGTTTGTTGTCATTACGGATGGTAATGCGTATTGGTAGTGTCAGTGTTGGTGGAGCAGCTCTTGGGTGGGGAGGGTACTACATGTATCTTGGGGCTCAATGTTATGCGAGTGCGCAACCTGGTGAGTCTGTTCAAGCCTGTACACGTCGGTCAATCACTGGAGGGGCATTCGTTATTCTGGGAGCAGGTTTATTTGGTACAGGGCTTTTATTTAAGAATTCGGATAAAGTAAAATCGTTCTTTTGCACTCAACTGCCAGATGTATTTCGTCGTTGTGGTGGTCGCACAGAGGCTCAGGGGGGCTCGATCAGTTGCTAGATTATCTAGCCCCCAGACTTATCTCTAGTTATTAATTTTAGGTGTTTTCCTTTCATGCCCCGTTATGCCGCCAGTGTTCAATACGATGGCTCCCAGTTTTTTGGTTGGCAGATTCTCAAGACCGGTTTACCCACTGTGCAGGCTGCTGTAGAGGCTGCGCTGTCAAAAGTGGCTAACCATCCTGTTTCCGTTATCTGTGCCGGCAGGACGGATGCCAGAGTGCATGGCTGTAACCAGATTATCCATTTTGAATCAGACTCTATCCGTACCGAGCGCGGTTGGGCTTATGGCGCTAATGCTAATCTGCCTGATGCAATCGCCATCAACTGGGTAAAACCGGTTTCTGATGATTTCCATGCCCGGTTTTCAGCCCTTTGGCGGCGTTATCGCTATGTGATTTATAACCATCCCATTCGACCAGCGCACCTGTCCAAAGGAGTGACCTGGAACTATCGGCCACTGGATGTTGATCGGATGAAAGCCGCCGCTGAATACCTCGTCGGTGAGCATGACTTCACGTCCTATCGAGCCATGCAGTGTCAGGCTAAAAACCCGGTTCGAAAGGTTACTCGGTTGGATATTTCCCGTCATGGGCCTTTGATCGTGATTGATGTTCAGGCGAATGCTTTTTTACATCATATGATTCGTAATTTTGCCGGTGTGCTGATGACGATCGGCTGTGGCAAGCGTGACCCTATTTGGGCGAAAGAAGTGCTGGATGCACAGGATCGTGCCCAGGGTGGAGTAACCGCATCTCCCTGCGGACTCTATTTTGTCGACGTGGGGTACGACGATGTGTTTGATCTGCCCCCCAGTGAGTCAAATCCCCACTTTGTTGCGCCGTTGATGTCTCTTTGAGTTGGCGCTTTTTGCGGAATCAAGTGCAGTAATCACCGAAGTGTTCTGCTAAGATCAACGGTCGCTCTGGGGATTTCCTATGGATTTTTCACATAGGCATCTTCCATCAGTCTGTTGGCAGTCATGCTTTATGGCGCCTTCAGGCGGCTGTCCGTTCCAGATTGTAGAATGTAAGTTAAAAAATGGATGTATCTCCTCGTATAAAAATCTGCGGAATTACCAGTGTTGAAGATGGTCTAATCGCTGCAGAAAACGGTGCAGATGCCATTGGTCTTGTGTTCTACCGCAAGAGTCGCCGCTACGTGACCGTTGAACAGGCTGTGGAAATTGTCCGGGCTCTGCCTCCTTTTATTTCAGTGGTTGGTCTCTTTGTGGATCCCTCTGATGATCTGGTTCAATCGGTACTGGGTTCGGTTCCGCTGTCACTGTTGCAGTTCCACGGTAATGAGCCGGAAATGGAGTGTTCCCGCTGGGGGATGCGATACATGAAAGCGTTCCGGGTCAGGCCAGAGGTGCCGGTGTCAGAAATGGTGGCACCCTATGGCACAGCCTGCGGTTATCTCCTGGATAGCTACAAGCCCGGCGAAGTCGGCGGTACGGGAGAGTCGTTTGACTGGGATTTGATTCCCCATGAGCTGAATGAGCCTGTAGTTCTCGCTGGAGGCTTAAGTCCTGACAATATCGCTCAGGCAATTAACAGGGTTCGACCCTATGGAGTTGATGTCAGTAGTGGTGTAGAGAGCCAGCCTGGCATTAAGGATCACGACAAAATCAAAGCCTTTATCAAGGCGGCGGGAAAATGATGGTCGATCAAGAAAATTCTGAGTCTTTGTTTGATGCTTCTCGTGCAGAAGGGTATGACCAGCCGGATTTAATGGGGCACTTTGGCCGTTACGGTGGCCGTTTCGTGGCTGAAACCCTGATGGGTGCTCTGGAAGCGCTGGACAGCACCTGGCGTGAGCTCTGGCATGACAAGACTTTTCAGGAAGAGTTTGATCGGGACCTGGCCGACTTTGTTGGACGGCCTTCGCCACTTTATCTGGCAGAACGCTGGACGCGTGAGTGTGGTGGCGCAAAAATCTACCTGAAGCGTGAAGACCTGAATCATACGGGCGCGCATAAAATCAATCATGCGGTTGGCCAGGCGCTGCTGGCCAAGCATATGGGCAAAACCCGGATTATTGCGGAAACCGGTGCCGGCCAGCACGGTGTTGCTTCCGCTACCGTGGCTGCCCGCCTTGGGCTTGAGTGCGTGGTCTATATGGGGGCTAAAGACGTCAAGCGTCAGGCGCTGAATGTTTACCGCATGAAGTTGTTGGGAGCGACAGTTGTTCCTGTAGAAACCGGCTCTCAGACCCTTAAAGATGCCATTAACGAAGCACTCAGGGACTGGGTAGCTCGACCAGAAGATACCTTTTACCTGCTGGGTACGGTTTGTGGTCCATCCCCTTACCCTGAAATGGTGCGTAACCTGCAGAGCATCATTGGTCGGGAAGCTCGTCGACAGATTCTGGAAAAGGAAGGGCGCCTTCCTGATGCACTGGTTGCCTGCGTCGGTGGTGGTTCGAATGCCATGGGATTGTTCCACGAATTCATCAAGGATAAAGACGTCAAACTGTTTGGTGTGGAAGCTGCTGGTCATGGCGTGGATACTGATAAGCACGCTGCCCGTATGACCTCTGGACGACCTGGCGTATTGCAGGGTGCCAGAACCTACCTGATGACCGATGAGCACGGACAGATCATTGAAAGTCACTCCGTTTCAGCGGGCCTGGATTATCCCGGGGTTGGGCCAGAGCATAGCTATTTAAAAGATATTGGTCGTGCTGAATATCCAGCCGCTACGGATGAAGAAGCGCTGGCTGCCTTTAGAAAGTTGACTCGTCTTGAGGGCATTATGCCCGCGCTGGAAAGTGCTCATGCTCTGGCATGGGTTGATAAACTGGCGCCCACGATGGATAAAGATCAGATTATTATCTGTAACCTGTCTGGCCGTGGTGATAAGGATATTCATACCGTTGCCGCCATTGACGGCCTCGAAGTATAAGGTGGGCACAGCATGAGTCTTGAAACGAACAGAATTAAAGCGTGTTTTGAAGCATTGCGGGGACGTGATCGCAAGGCATTGATTCCCTATATTCTTGCCGGGGATCCGCCAGGTCAAACCGTTGATGTCATGCATCAGCTGGTGGCCAGTGGTTCAGATATTATTGAGTTGGGTTTTCCGTTTTCGGATCCAGTCGCGGATGGTCCGGTGATTGCCCAGGCTCATGAGCGGGCTGTATCACAAGGTGTTACATTGTATGACGTTTTTGCAATGGTTTCTGAGTTCCGGGAAAGGGATAATGTTACACCGATTGTCCTGATGGGCTATCTCAATCCGGTTGAGATTATGGGTTATGATCGCTTTGTTGAGCTGGCGAGTCAGGTGGGTGTTGATGGTGTGCTGATGGTGGATATGCCTCCGGAAGCGGCGGGTGATTTGCTGGGCATGCTGCATGACCGCGGGATGGACATGATCAACCTGATTACGCCAACGACATCCGATGAGCGTATTGCAAAGATCTGTGGTGTAGCCAGTGGTTATCTCTATTATGTTTCCCTGAAAGGGGTGACAGGAGCCGCAATCCTGAATACTGCAGAGGTTGAGGAAAGGGTTAATCATATCCGGCGGTTTGCCAGTGTGCCTGTTTGTGTGGGTTTTGGTATTCGGGATGGTGAGTCTGCAGCGGCCATTGGTCGGACAGCCGATGGCGTCATTGCGGGCAGCGTACTGGTCTCTGAGCTGGCTCAATATGGCAGTGAGGGGCAGGCCTCAATTGACCGTGTTTCCAGCAGAATTGCCGAAATGCGCTCCGCTCTTAATACGACAGGGGACAGATGACAGGATGAATGAATGAGCAACTGGTTAGTCAATAAACTGATTCCATCGTTATCGCGTTCTGCCAGCGAGCAGAAAAGCAGCAGTGTGCCGGAAGGTTTATGGCGCAAGTGCGTGAAATGTGAAGCCGTTCTTTATCGGCCTGAGCTGGACAGAAATCTGGGTGTGTGTCCTAAGTGTCAGCACCATATGAGAATCAATGCTCGTACACGGCTGGATTACTTTCTTGATCGTGAAGGGAAAGAAGAGCTGTTTTCTGACCTTGAGCCCAATGATCGCTTGAAGTTCCGTGATACGAAAAAATATCGTGATCGTCTTGCGGCGGCGCAAAAGCAAACCGGTGAAAAAGATGCCCTGGTGGCCATGCGTGGTACGGTAGTGGAGATCCCGGTAGGGGTTGTTGCGTTTGAGTTTGCTTTCATGGGCGGCTCCATGGGCTCTGTGGTGGGTGAAAAGTTTGCCCGAACAGCAGAGCTTTGCCTGGAAGAGAGAATGCCATTGATTTGTTTTTCTGCCAGCGGTGGTGCTCGAATGCAGGAAGCGCTGTTTTCTCTGATGCAGATGGCGAAAACCAGTGCAGCCCTGGAAAGAATGAAGCAGGCGGGTATTCCTTATATTTCTGTGATGACCGATCCTGTTTATGGTGGTGTCTCTGCCAGTCTTGCCATGTTGGGTGATGTTAATATGGCTGAGCCTGGAGCCTTGATTGGCTTTGCGGGCCCCAGGGTTATTGAACAGACCGTACGGGAAAAGCTCCCTGAAGGCTTTCAGCGAAGTGAATTCCTTTTGGATCACGGTGCCATCGATATGATTGTTGCGCGGTCTGAAATACGATCCACCATTGCACGCCTCTGTCGCAAGATGCAGGGTAAGCCTGACTCGGATGTAGAATTTTCTGATACGGCTGCGTGATGATTCCGGCCTTCGAGGCTATCGCAAAACCCTCGTTCCCACGCTCTGCGTGGGAACGCATACGGAGCTGGCCGCATGTGGGTAAACCTCACCAGACTTGAACCGGAGGGGATTTCAGGCTGGTTATTCGTTTGTGGCAAGTAGGGTGTGCATTCCCACGGAGGACCCGTGGGGGAGAGTTCGAAGGGTTTTGCGACAGCCTCTTAGTTGGTGGGTAGTGATTGACGGATAAGAAGCTCAAGTTGGTCAAAGCGGTTGTTAATTGCTTTGATTTCAACTTTTACTTCGGCAATGTCGGCTTTCATATTGGTAATATCAGTTTTTATATTGGTAATGTCGGTCTTCATATTGGTAATGTCGGTCTTCATATTGACAATGTCTGTTTTTACCTCGGCAATGTTATAGTCCTGCCGATCAAGGCGTTGGCAAATCTCCCTATGGTTTGCATCAACTTTTTTATCAAGCTTCTTTACGTCCTGCCTGGTCTGGCCGACAACGCCGACAACATTGGTCAGGGTATCCCGAATATGATCCAGTTCCGTTGGTGTCTGTTTTGTTTTCAGGCTCATCTTGTACTTCTCAGTCAAGCGGGTCAGGAAATACACTATAGCAGAGAATGGCAAGCAGCCACCTGACCTGGGTATTTTATCCCGTTCCTGCGCTTTCAGGCTGGAATGCATGCACCTGGAGATGTAACGTTGTCCTCTATTGAAAACGCTTTTGAACGCTCTTTTGACAAGACAGCAAAGAGCCTTTCTCAGTGGTTAGCCTGGATGGAAGAAACCCGGCCGGAACACGAGTACGATTTTGGTTTGGACAGAATTCGGCAGGTGGGTGAGAAGCTGGATTTACTCAAGCCGGCACCGTTTATCATAACGGTTGGAGGAACGAATGGAAAAGGTTCTACATTGGCAGTTCTTGAGGCCATCTTATTGGCTGCAGGTTATAAGGTAGGATTGTTCACATCCCCTCATTTTCTCAGGTTTAACGAGCGAATTCGTATCAATGGAGAGCTGGTCGATGATGACTGGCTCTGTGATGCTCTCGAGAAGGTTAATGATGGCCGAAAAACGACATGGCTAAGCTATTTTGAATTCGCCACGTTGGCAGCAGCTGACTGTTTCAAGAGGGCGGAGGTTGATATAGCGCTCTTGGAAGTTGGGCTGGGTGGGCGGCTGGATGCAACGAACGTAGTTGACCCGGATGTATCGGTGATCACTACGGTAGCGCTCGATCATCAGGAGTACCTGGGCTATAGCATTGAAGCCATTGCTAAAGAGAAGTCTGGAATATTTCGAGCAGACAAGCCGGCGGTATTTGGTGATCACCCCGTACCTCATGCGGTAACCGAGATGGCTGAGCGCCTGGGTAGCCCGCTTTATTGCAGGGGGGAGGCATTTTCATTAGAAAGATTGGATAGCCATTGGAATTGGTCAAGTGCTGGTGGTTTGAAGCTTGAAAATCTGCCAGTTCCCAGTGTCGTGATTGATAATGCAGCGACAGCAATACAGGCGCTTCAGTTCTTGCCTGATCCGATTTCGGCTGAAGCGGTGAAACAAGGGTTGCCAAAGGTGGCTGTCACTGGGCGATTCCAGAAACTGGTTATGAAGAATGACCTGGGTGAGCCGGTAGAGGTGATTCTTGATGTTGCCCATAACCCACAGGCAGCAGAGATGTTAAAGCAAAGACTGGATGAGTCTCCAGTAGAGGGTGAAACCAGGGCGGTGGTTGCCATGTGTAAGGATAAAGATTACATGGCAGTGGTCAGCCGTTTAAGTGACAACATTGATAAGTGGTATGTTGCCCAGTTTGATTCCCCAAGAGCATTGCCGGTTGATGAGCTTTCAGAAATGCTGAGTGCCCGAGAATTCTCAGTAGAAAAATATCGGAGTATTGCAGAGGCTTTGAAACACGCATTGGGGAGCTCAAATTCAGGAGATCGTGTTTTAGTGACGGGTTCATTTATGACGGTTTCTGCCGCTTTGCACTGAACGGCAGTGGTTGGGTTTATCCTCATTCCCACGCTTTCAGGCCCTGTTGTGGGTCCCGCGTGGGAATGCATGCCTTGGTTCCACGGCCGGGTATATGTGCTCCCACCTGTCTCTCAGGCATCGCTCAAATATCCGGCCAGAACGCATCATCCATTGCCTGTTCATAAGACCATGGGCATAAGGTTGGAAAATGCTCTTTATTCATGCCGGTTTCTTTAAAGGCGGAAATCCTTGCTGCAGGATAAGCATCCTCCATGGCGCCATGAATTCGTGGCTTCAAGCCCGGGTTTTCTTTGATTACTTTCCGGATGCGAAATCGTTGTTCTTCGATAGAGCCCTGCCAACTGCTGCTTCGCTGCCCAGGTTGGTAGGCCCACTTCAACAGATGCATCAGCAGAATATCCAACCGGTGACTCAATTGCCGGTATTCACTTCTGCCCATGCTTTCGATTTCCTCAAGAATGTTGTCCAAATCAAGTTCTCCCAGTCTGCCCTGACGAATAAGCTCTGCCTGCTGCTGTGTCCAGCTGTAAAAATCAGCTTCGTACAATGGTTCTGCCATATTGATAAGTCCTGAGGAGTCCCTTGAGTGTTGCGCTCTTTATTCTTGTAGGTTTAGATGGAATTCGCTTAAGATGCAATGAGTTTTCCTTTAAAATTCAATTCCCGCGCTCAGCGTAGGAATAAGTATTATCTACTTGTGTACCTGTCACTATGGAAGAATGGAGCGTATCTTGGGCGAGGGACTTAAGCAGAGACTGATCGGTGCCGTAGTGTTGCTGGCCTTATTGATTATTCTCGCACCTGCGCTTTTTACAGGAGGGGAGACGCACCATCTGGTTTCATCCAGCTCATCTTCTGAGCGGCCACAGCTTGAAGCTCCTCCAGTCCCAGCCTTTGTTGAACAGCTTGGTGTTACTCCAGATGTTGTGGAGGTAGTCTCATCATCTGCCGAGGTGGTTCTTGAACCGGAAGGTGATGGAGCCGAAAAGCCAACAGGTGTTGATGATAAAGGGCATCTGAAAGCCTGGTCTTTGCAGCTGGCAACCTTTGCAGATAAAACCAATGCCCGTAACCTGGAAAAGCAACTTAAAGGCAAGGGTTACAGCGCCTACCAGAAAAAAATCTCTACCGAAAAGGGTAAGGTACTTTATCGGGTCTACATAGGTCCTGAAGTGCGGACGGATGAGCTTCAGCAGCTAAAAGTTACCATTAAAAAAGAGATGGGGCTTGAGGGTATTCTTGTTCGTTTTGTCCCATAATAAGCTCTCACTACAGGCTCCCTGCGGAAAAAAGAATTGAAGGCAAAATTCATGACGATTGATACAACGTTTTTCAGTCGCTGCATTCGGACGCTTGACATGGCCTATAACAAAGTTGTCCAGGTCAAAGAAGACTGCATTGATTACGAGATGTACCGTTTTGCTTGCGTGAAAGAGTTTGAGATTATTCTGGAGCAAGCTGGCAAGTTACTGCGCAAATGTCTGAAGGATTTTGTGCACAGTCCAAATGCCGTGGATCGAATGGTGTTCAGGGAAGTCTTTCGGCAAGCTGCCCAGCATGATTTGCTGTCTCTGGAGCAGGCAGGGTGTTGGTTGACCTATCGTGATAATCGTAATAACACGGCTCATGACTATGGGAAAAAATTTGCCGAATATACCTTGCGGCTATTACCGGATTTCATTGTGACAGTCATCATAAGTATGACGAACAAACGCCATTCAGTCCGTGATTACTTTTTGACTGTCGTGTAGAATGCCTGCACTTGAAAGAGCTTCTAACGAATCAGGGCCCTGATGGGCCTTTTCACGTTAGGGTCCATAAATAATTCATTACGCTGATGTGGCAGGATTAAAGACTGGTCTTGTTGTTTTCCGCACAGTTGTTTCGGCATATGCTTAAGTCGACGGGCGGTAGCGTGCTTTTCGGCTGATTTATATGATTGAACAACTTATAAAGTTGCTGCTTACCTTCATTTTCACCGCCCTTCTCATTAAATTTCTGAAACCTTTAGCCTATAGATTTGGCCTTATTGATGAGCCAGGGGGCAGGAAGCAATACGACAAGGCAACACCATTGGTTGGTGGGGTGGCGCTTTTTTTCACAGTAACCGTTACCAGTCTTATATGGGGGAAAGTAGGTGCGGAGCTGTATTATTTTCTATCAGCTGCTGCTCTGATGGTGTTTACCGGTGCTTATGATGACCGGTTTGGACTTGGGGTCAGAGTTCGGCTATTGGCTGAGGTGATTGCAGCGTGTTTGATGATATTTGGTGCTGGAGTTGTGCTGACAGACCTTGGTAACCTGCTCGGTTTTGGCAATATTCATATGCCGATGTTTATAGCCGTTCCATTTACCATCGTTGCTGTTTTCGGAACCATAAACTGTCTGAACATGATAGATGGCATTGATGGGCTTGCTGCAGGGCTTTGCCTTCTGTCCATGTGCACTTTTGTTATCTTGCTAGGTGATACAGGGTCTTCACTTGTCCCCATCATTTCCATTATTGCCGGGCTTGGAGCCTTCCTGGCTTTTAACTTACAGCTATATTCGGGCTTTAAAAAGATATTTCTTGGGGATGCTGGATCCATGCTGCTTGGTTTCACCTTGGTATGGCTGCTGATTCGTTCCTCACAGGATTATCCGCCACTTCGGCCTGCATTTACTGAGCCTGCTACGGCTTTGTTTGTACTTGGTTTACCCTTGATGGATATGGTGGCGACTACGGCTCGCAGGGCTATTAAAGGTAGAAATCCATTTAAACCCGACAGAACTCATGTGCACCACCTGCTGTTGGATTTTGGGTTTTCATCTGAAAGTGTTAAAATCTGAAGCTTTGACTGTCAAAAGGAAGCAAAAGGCTGATTAATCCCAAAAATAAAGACATTCGCAGATGCCGGATTGCTAATGTACTTGCCGGGAGAGGGGGGGCTTTCAGACATAAAGCCCTTGTAAAAAAAGGTTGAAAATATTGAGACTCACGACTGAAGAGCAAAACGCCATCAGAAAGGTGATTTATCAGGCAGATCCTGAGGCGCAAATATGGTTATTTGGCTCAAGAGCCGATGACCAGGCAAGGGGGGGGGGATTGACCTGCTTATCCTTTCAAAAAAAACTGGGTTTGAAAGACAGGGCAGGTATACGGTTGGCACTGTATGACCTTATCGGGGAGCAGAAAATTGACCTGGTGATTGCCGCAGACGATACTGACCCATTTACCCGTATCGCACTGGCGGAGGGAGTTCGGCTATGAGTCATGAGTCCGGTAAAAAACAGCATGAAGCAAGAAAGAATACCGACAGGCTACTGTTATTGGAACAGCAGTTGTTGGCCATGGCACAGATGGAAGCCCTGCTAAAATGGTCACTTGATCGTTGTCAGGCAGTATCACTGGCTGCTGATCAGATGCCGGGACAGGAAGATCTGGAAAAATTTGAGTCACGCCCATGAATACCAGCCTGAAGCGCTCAGTGTTATTTTTCCTGAAACGTTAAAGGCTACCCCCACTCTGCTGGATATTGCTGAACGAGTTCGCAAGTATTGCCTTCGATATGCTCCCTGTTTGCATTATCCGTGTAAACTGATCGTCATCCCTGCGAAGAAAGCTGTCGCAAGGGGCTCGTTTACACGGTTCTATCGGGTCTATCGGGTCTATCGGGTCGAATATCAAGAAAATAAAACGCCATGAACATAACCAATCGATTTGACAATCTAGACACGCTAAAACAACAACTGGATGCATTAAGGCCGCTTCCGAAAGAGAGTGTACGATCACTCCATGAATCCCTGGTACTGGAGTGGACATACCATTCCAACGCCATTGAGGGGAATACCCTCACATTAAAAGAGACAAAAGTGGTACTGGAAGGTATTACCGTTGGCGGTAAGACCCTGCGGGAGCACGTTGAGGCAATAAATCACAAAGAAGCCATTACATGGGTGGAGTCTGTTTTGGCAAGAGAAGAGCCATTCAGTGAACGACTGATTAAAGACATTCACCAGTTGGTATTGAAGAACATTGATGAACAAAACGCCGGACGGTACCGCCAGGAAAACGTGATCATCTCGGGGGCAGACCATATACCGCCTGACCTATTATGAAGCCCTGGATAAGGCGCTTACACAAAAAAACTATGACGACTTTATTGATCTTTCTGTATCCGCTCAGGAAGCGATGCTGAACCGGTATCTTAGTATACTGGCCTGAGGTGTGAGGATGTGTAGGGCAAGAGCGAACGAAGTCCGTTATGTGAAAAAGCAGACCAATTAATCCGTTATGCACAATGAAAAACCGTGAGTCACGGTTTTCTAAAACGTAATATACGGATCAAGAGATAAACCGCATGCCGCCTGTAAACGATACAGTCTGGGACATGGTTCCAAACAAGCCGATGGCTGAACAGCTCGCCAGACGAGATATTCCTTCCCTGGTTTATGATGCTGTGAACCTGGAAGGGGTTGTTATGACCTTACCTGAAGTTCAAACCATTCTAGATGGGATTACTGTCGGGGGGCATAAAATAAGCGATCAAAATATGGCGTTGAACCAGGCTGAAACCTGGAAACACCTTTTTACCATGGTAAAGAATGATCAATTCACATTCTCAAAAAACGTAGCTTTGGAACTCCACGCCCTTGCCGGTAAAGAGGAAGCGCTGGATTGGGGCGCTTTCCGTACCGGTAACGTAACGATCAGTGGGTCAGAATACCAGCCGCCCTCTCCAAAAGCGCTGGACAAGGAGTGGTTGAACATTGAGTTAACCATCACCTCGGTCAGTGATATTTATGATCGAGCGATTACGGCTTTCCTGAGAATGGCAAGAGCCCAGTTCTTCTGGGATGTCAATAAGCGAATGGGCCGATTCATGATGAATGGAATTCTGTTATCTAAAGGGTTTCCCATCATTAATGTGCCTGCAAAAAGGCAGCAGGAATTCAATCAGTTGATGCTGGCGTTTTACACCACTGCAGACATGTCTGAAATGAATCAATTTCTGAGATCATGCCTTAACGAAAAGATCATAGAAAATTTCAGAGGGGAGGATGACGCTTAACAAACAGTATCAACAGTTACTTGTGCAAAATTGGTATCAAGTGCACAGAACCGCTGATCGTCTTACGGTTTCTATAGAACGCCTTAAACCTGAAATGCCGATGACCGTAGCCGCATTCCAGCAGGCAGATGACACACTTTTTGAGAAATTAGACGCGTTCAGAGTACGTTTCACCGACTTGCAGGACTACTTAGGTGGCAAAATGTTCAGGGGGATCTTGTTAATGGAAGATGAAGAGCCCATTAATATGGCAGATACGCTGAATCGTATGGAAAAACGAGGGCTTATTATGTCAGCCGATGAATGGCGCCGCTTTCGTGAAATCCGTAATGCATTCTCTTTAAAAAGTTGCCAGATGATAACAATCACCATCTTGGTTCTTTTGAATATTGATGAACAAAAGGCAGAGACGCAAGATTGCTGATGAATTTCGATTTAATGGCCAGCGGTTATCCACTGGTTTTTATTCGAAAAGAAAACCGCCTGACCTACTATGAAGCTCTGGATAAGGCGCATACGCAAAAGAACTATGACGATTTTATTGATCTTTCTGTATCAGCTCAGGAAGCGATGCTGAATCGGTACCTTAGTATATTGGCCTGAGGTGTTAGGGGCTGTGGGGCAAGAGGGGAGTCTGTTATGTGGCAAAGCCGACCAATTAATCCGTTATGCACAATGAAAGAGTTGACCCCGGTTGTTTTGCTGAACGGGTTCGCGAGTATTGCCCTCGATATCCACCCTGATGGTATCTGAACTTTTCTGGAAAGCGGTATGACACTGAACTCAAGCTATCTGAAATTATTCTTGCAGAACTGGTCTCAAGCCAGGCGAACCGCCAGGCGGTTATCCGTATCCATACACCGGCTGCAAGGCCAGCTCCCGCTAGACCTTAAAGCACTTCAGGCAGCCGATGAAGACCTGTTTGAAAAATTGGATGCCTTCAGAGTTCGCTACGGTGATCTGCAAGATAGCCTGGGTGCCAAAGTATTCCGTAGCTTACTGCTGACAGAAGACGAAGAACCCATCAACATGGCTGATACGTTAAACAGAATGGAAAAAAGAGGCATATTGATAAGTGCCGATCACTGGCGGACATTAAGAGAGATACGTAACGCTTTTGCTCATGATTACCCGGAGGCAGAAGCTGCGCGGGTGCAGGCCATTAATCTTGCCTGGCAAAGTGCTGGCGATTTATTGCAAGTGGCAGATAATGTATACAACTATTGCAAACAGCAGAAAATAGACCTTCCGGAGCTGGAACGTGCGGATCAGTGAAGAAATGGCACAAAGCATTGTTGAACTGAGTCGTACGCACATATCGCCAACAGTGCGAGTCTGGCTGTTTGGCTCTCGTGCAAAAGATGACGCCAGAGGAGGCGACATTGACTTACTGATAGAAGCCGAAGGCATTGAAAGGCTACTGGAAAGAAAAATCAACTTCCGCCTTGCGTTTGAAGATCGTTGGGGAGAACAGAAGCTTGATGTGCTCGTACATGATGCGCTCACAGAAGACCTTGCCATACATGAAATAGCCAAAGCAGAAGGGGTGCGGCTCTGTTAACGCGTTAGCCTCACAATACAAACCGGTTGAGTAGTGATAGGAAGCTCCCCCTTCTGCATGTTGAAAGATCTGCCGCTACTGGCTTTTTTTTATAAAATGACAGTAAATCTGAAAAATGAATGGCATGAGCAATGAGACCAAAACCATTGATATCACCGATGCTCAGAAAACAATACTGAAGGCAATGCTGCAACGCTATTTACCGGGCACTGCTGTATGGGCTTATGGTTCCAGAGTCGCAGGGAAAGCCCGCCCGTCCTCGGATCTTGATATCGTCGCATTTGCTGAACCCTCACAAATGGCCGAGATATCAGAACTCCGGGAGGCACTCGAAGAAAGCAACCTGCCATTTCGAGTCGACCTGTTTATCTGGGAACAGATACCTGATTCCTTCAGGGAATCGATCAAAGCACAGTATGCGGTTCTTCAATAGCGGCTAACCGATTAATGCTGGAGTTTGGAGTTGGGTAAGTTTACCCATTTATTTATAGACGACTGCTATTGTGCACAATGAAAGACCATATATGACCCCGGTTTTTTCAGTCCTTTCCGGTTGGATCAATTACTATGGCTGTTTCTATCGTTCAGAGTTGTACAGAGTCTTCCAGCAGGTCAATAAGGCGTTGATTTGGTGGGCAAGGCACAAGTACAAAAAGCTGCAACGGCGAAAAACGAGAGCTGGTAAGTTTATGGAAAACATTGCTAAATCTTGTAGCCATTTATTTGCTCATTGACGAGCAGGGATGATTGGAGCGATGGTTTAATGGGAGCGGAATGAGTCGAGAGGCTCACGTTCCGTTCTTGGAGGGGCTGTGGGGGAAGTTCCCACGGTCTACTCACCTGGCAATGAGAGAAGATGACTGCAGAATCAGAAGAGGCAATGCTGCTGAAATGCTCACTGGTTTTAGACATATGGCAGTTAATATGTTGAACAATACCAAAACCTTTAAAGCAGGCCTTAAGCGCAAGCAGAAAAAGGCAGCCATGAGCACTCAATATCTGTCTGAAGTGCTTGCTGGGTGCGGGGTTTCATGATTTTTCCCTGGGGCTATAGGGTCTTAGTAGAGATTATGTGTTCATCAAGATCATCTCTAAAAACTTCAGTAAAACTTTATGCCCATCCTCCAGGTAGTGTTGATGGCTCCAGGGTTTAAAACCACTTACCTGTTAATTGATGCGAAGATATGAATTACCAAGAAAACTTAGTTGCAAAAATCAAAAGTAAAGAAGCCGTAATTGGTATTGTTGGTTTGGGGTATGTCGGCCTGCCATTAATGCTTCGTTATGTCGATGAAGGCTATAAGGTACTGGGGATTGATATTGACCAGTCTAAAGTGGACAGACTTAATGATGGTTCAAGTTATATTGAGCATATCCCTTCTGAAGCTATCCATAATGCAGTTACCAAAGGCCTGTTTCACTCTACCACTGACTTCTCACAGGCTGGTAAGGCTGATGCACTGATTCTGTGTGTTCCAACCCCACTGAATAAATATCGCGAGCCAGACCTGAGCTTTGTCCTGAATACCACTGAGGCACTCATTCCTCATATGAGGAAAGGGCAATTGATGTCTCTGGAGAGTACAACTTACCCTGGAACAACCGAAGAAGAACTGTTGCCCAGACTGGAAAGCGCTGGGTTTATCGTAGGAGAAGATACTTTTCTTGTGTATTCCCCCGAGCGGGAAGATCCTGCGAACCCTGATTTTGAAACACGGACCATTCCAAAAGTCTGTGGTGGCCATACTCCATCCTGCTTAGCTGCAGGGGTCGCATTGTATGAAGCAGCTATTGATAAAATCGTACCGGTATCATCCACCAAAGCTGCAGAAATGACCAAGTTGCTGGAGAATATTCATCGAGCAGTCAATATAGGGCTGGTTAATGAGATGAAAGTTGTGGCAGACCGTATGGATATTGATATTCATGAAGTTATCAATGCGGCCGCAACGAAACCTTTTGGCTTTACTGCTTACTATCCTGGGCCTGGTTTAGGCGGGCATTGTATCCCCATCGACCCATTCTATTTAACTTGGAAAGCTCGAGAGTATGGTCTTCATACTCGCTTTATTGAGTTGGCAGGTGAAATAAATGCTTATATGCCTCGCTTTGTCGTAGATAAGTTGACTGATGCCTTAAACCAAAGGGGGAAAGCACTTAATGGGAGTCGGGTGCTGGTTTTGGGGATTGCCTATAAGAAGAATGTGGATGATATGCGAGAGTCGCCTTCGGTTGAACTGATGGAGAGATTAGCGAAAAAAGGCGTCATTATTGGGTATTCTGACCCTCACGTTCCTGTATTTCCAAAAATGCGCGAACATTGCTTTGATTTGACCAGTACGGAATTAACACCAGATAGTATCGCCAGCTTTGACTGCGTTTTATTGGCTACCGATCATGCGGCTTTTGATTACCCGATGATTCAGAAATATGCTCAATTGTTGGTGGATACCCGAGGCAAGTATCTTGAGCCAGCAAAAAATATTGTTAAAGCATAAGGAACTGAGGATGTTTGAAAAAATTACCAGCCGTAAAATCCGCATGGCCATTGTGGGGTGTGGCCGTATTTCTGCCAAGCATGGTGAGGCTTTACGCAAACATCAGGACGATATTGAGTTGGTCGCTGTTTGCGATATTGATTCACTGGCACTGGAAAAGGCACAAAATGAATATCAAGTGCCAGCCTATAGAAAGTTGGAAGAACTGCTGGCTAAAGAGCAGCTGGACGCAGTTACATTATGCACCCCAAGTGGCTTACATCCTGAACAGGCGGCTATGGTAGCTAAAGCGGGTGTTCATGTTATCAGTGAAAAGCCGATGGCCACGCGGTGGGCCGATGGTCTGAGAATGGTTAAGGCCTGTGATGAAGCAGGTGTTCAATTATTTGTAGTTAAACAAAATCGTAGAAATACGACACTACAATTATTAAAGCGAGCAGTAACTGAGAACCGCTTTGGTAAAATCCATATGGTGCATCTCAATGTATTCTGGACCCGGCCGCAAGAATACTATGACAGGGCAAAGTGGTGTGGTACCTGGGAACTGGATGGTGGTGCTTTTATGAACCAGGCCAGCCACTATGTAGACCTGATGGAGTGGTTGATCGGTCCGGTAGCGGACGTTCAGTGCATGACATCTACCCATCGTAATATTGAGGTGGAAGATACTGGAGTCATGAATGTTCGCTGGCGGAATGGTGCGCTGGGCTCTATGGCTGTCACCATGTGCACTTATCCAAAAAATCTGGAAGGTTCCATCACTATTCTGGGTGAAAATGGAACGGTGAAAATTGGCGGAGTTGCCGTTAATGAAATCCAGGAGTGGACCTTTGCTGAACCTGCCCCCTATGATGCAGAGATTGCTGCTGCCAACTATGAGACTACCTCTGTCTATGGTTTTGGACACCCGCTCTATTACAAAAATGTAATTGATACACTGCGCGGTGAAGCAGAACCGGAAACCGATGGCCGGGAAGGATTAAAATCTCTTGAGCTGTTGATCGCAGCCTACCTCTCGGCAAGGGATGGTAAAACCGTCTCCCTGCCTCTGGAGTACTGAGGGATGGCGGATAAATCCTACAATGCACATGAAAGCGCCATTATTGATGAAGGAGCCCAAATAGGGGCAGGTACACGCATCTGGCATTGGGTTCATATCTGCCCACAGGCACAAGTTGGTGAGCACTGTTCTCTCGGCCAGAGTGTTTTTGTGGGCAATAAAGTTAGAATTGGTAATAACGTTAAAATTCAGAACAATGTTTCAGTGTATGACAACGTCATGCTTGAAGATGATGTCTTCTGTGGTCCAAGTATGGTATTTACCAATGTCTATAACCCCCGTTCAGCCATCAGCCGCAAAGACGAATATCGGGAAACACTGGTAAGGCAGGGGGCAACACTGGGTGCCAACTGCACTATTGTCTGCGGTATTACCATTGGCCGCTATGCCTTTATTGGTGCGGGTGCCGTTGTTAATAAAGATGTTCCCGATTATGCATTGGTGGCGGGTGTTCCTGCAAAACAGATTGGTTGGATGAGCGAATACGGTGAACGCCTTAACCTGCCTCTGGAAGGTGAAGGCGAGTGTATTTGCCCTCATGACCAAAGTGCTTATCGGTTAATAAACGGCCAAGTTACTAAAGCCTGATTTTTTTAAACCACAAAGCGCACAAAGAGCGCGAAGAAAAGCTTATTAAAGCTTTGTGCTCTTGTGCGACCACTAGGAGTGGTGGAAGTGTCGGGATTGAAAGGAACATTTACCGACCTTTGTGGTTAAAAGTCTTATTGTGAGCCTTATGGAATTTATTGATTTAAAAGCCCAGTATCGTCGTATTGAAGATGATGTTAACCGCCGTATCAAGGCGGTTCTTGAACATAGTAAATACATTCTCGGTCCGGAAGTGGATGAGCTGGAAGAAAAACTAGCTGATTATGTGGGTGTTAAACACTGCATCACAGTAGCCAATGGCACTGATGCTCTGCAAATTGCTTTAATGGCACTGGGTATTAAACCTGGTGATGAAGTGATTACTCCGGCTTTTTCTTATATTGCTACCGCTGAAACTTCAGCGCTGCTAGGGGCAAAGCTGGTGTATGTGGATGTTGATTCTAAAACCTATAACCTTGACCCATCCTTGCTCGAAGCAGCGATTACAGATCGTACAAAAGCAATTATTCCTGTATCCCTTTATGGGCAGTGTGCTGATTTTGATGCCATCAACGAAATTGCCAATAGACACAATATTCCTGTAATTGAAGATGGTGCACAAAGTTTTGGTGCTACCTATAAAGGAAGAAGATCCTGTAGCTTGAGTACTATTGGCTGTACCAGCTTTTTTCCATCAAAGCCTTTGGGTTGTTATGGTGATGGTGGTGCTATGTTTACCAATGATGACGAGCTGGCAATTGTCTTAAGACAAATTGCACGCCATGGTCAGGATCGTCGCTATCACCATATTCGTGTGGGGGTGAACAGTCGGTTAGATACGATCCAGGCAGCGATCTTGTTGGCCAAGCTGGAAGTATTTGATCAGGAATTGGAAGCTAGGGCTGAAGCTGCGAATGGCTATACCGAATTACTAGCTGTGAAAGAGGGAATAATAACCCCTTACATAGAACCACATAATGACAGTGTTTTCGCTCAGTATACGATTCAGATTGACAGTAGGGAGGCAATTCAAAAAATATTACAAAAATCAAACATCCCAACGGCTATACACTACCCTTTGTCGTTAAATAAGCAACCTGCTGTGGCTGATAGTGTAGCAATATTGCCGATTAGCGAGAAGCTATCGACAATGGTGATGAGCTTACCAATGAGCCCAGATTTACAGCAAGAAGAAAGAGAGAAAGTTGTTGAAATATTATTGGATGCTGTGGTTTAGAACTTGAATGAAAGCGATATATCAACGCATAAGGCGAAGTCACTTTCTTAAAAATGTGGCAGTAATTGGGTCAGCAACGTCCATAGCTCAATTGATCACGATTGCTGTTAGTCCAATACTGACACGCTTTTTTACACCTGAGCAGTTTGGTGTTGCTGCGATGTTTTTAGCATTGTCAGGAGTTATTTCTTCTGTTTCGACAGGGCGTTATGAGCTTGCAATTCTCCTTCCTGATAAAGATAGTGATGCAAAAAAAATTGCACAGTTAGCTTTTTTGTTATGTCTAATTACCTCAGCGTTAGTGTTTGTTGTTACTTATTTTATTGGCAGTGAATTGATACTTATCTTTAATTATTCAGAGTTAAGTTCCTTTTTGCCATTGCTTACTATAAGTGTATTATTGTCTGGTGTATATCAGATACTTATATTGTGCGTTAATCGAGATAATAAGTTTCAAACTATGGCTAAGAACAGGGTTTTGCAGTCAATAATAACTGCGTTATCCCAGTTGACTTTAGGTATTGTCGCTTTAGGATCCATAGGTATTATCGCAGGTACGTTGTTGGGACAAGTTTTTTCTATTGCATTTTTTTACAAGTCTGCTGGTGAAAAGATTAAATTCACAGTGGATAAATATGAGTTGTTGAGTTTTAAAAAAATAGCAGTTAGATATAAAAACTTTCCTCTTTTTGATGGTGTTTCAGTATTTCTTAGTGTTTCAGCTAGTCAGTTACCAAATATTCTTTTGGCCTCATATTTTTCTCCTGCTGTAGCTGGTTTTTTTTATCTAACCCAGCGTGCGATGCAGGCGCCAGTCACATTGGTTGCAAGCTCATTTATGGAGGTTTTTCGCCAGCGAGCAGCTAATGATTACTCAAGGCTTGGAAGTGCAAGGCCAATATTTATAAAAACTTTCTTTCTTCTTTTGAGTATAAGTTTTCCGTTGTCTTTGATTTTGTTTTATTCAATAAAAGATATTTTTATATTTGTCTTTGGTCAAGATTGGGTTAGGGCTGGAGAGTATGCGGAGATGTTGATTCCTGCTTTAGGTTTACGGTTAATTGTGAATCCATTAAGTTATATTTTTTATATTGCAGGAAAACAAAGCTTGAATTTGATTGGGGCATTGCTCTCGGTGTTGCTGATTTTTCTGTCAATTGAAAGTTCAACGACTCCGGAGGCTGCTGTTTTGAAAATTTCTGTGTCTCAATGTTTTGTATATTTAGGGTACCTTTGTGTCGGCTATTTTTTATCAGAAAACAAAAAAAATGATTAAAGTCTTGTTTCCAAGATTTTTTATGTTTTGTAGTGTGGCTCGTGCATCAGGCATTGGCCTTTATTTGTTAAATTTTTTCTTCCAGAAGTTGATGAGGATTAACTCAAATATACCAGTGTTGGTTAACTTTTCATCAAAAGTTGTTGGTAATGATATAGTTTTCTTGAGAGATCGAACGACTCTGGTTAGTTTATCTGTAAGTGGTGGTGTTTACATTCAGGCAATTAATGGTGTTACTTTTGGAGCTCGTATATTAATCGCTCCTGGTGTTAAAATTATTAGTGCTAATCATGATAAAGGTGAAAATAGAAAATCCATTGCATCAGAGCGAATTGTTATTGGGGATGATGTATGGATTGGTGCAAATGCTATAATACTTCCAAAAGTAAATATTGCTGATAACTGTATTATTGGTGCTGGAGCAGTAGTCACGAAATCAATAGGAACTCCTGGTAGTATCGTTGCTGGTAACCCCGCTAAAGTAATAGGGTTTGTTGATTCAAATGAATAAGAGAATATTATTTCTTTCTGCTCTCGATTTTAAAGAAAAATCAATTCAGGTTATACGTAAGACGCCTGAAGCGTATGCGAAAGCAGGTTACCAGGTTGATTATTTTGTTGCCAGAGATAATGTTCTAGGTGGGAATTACTCTTATGAGGATGAGATTGTACTAGATGATGTGAATATCAAACGTATTTATTGGCCATTTCCTAACCTAAGGAGCAAGTTGCCGAGAATACTATCATTGATTCTTACAAAATTTTCAGGGTTATTTGTTGTTATAAGGCTAGCGTTATTGGGTTTGAAACACGTTAAAAATAGACCCTGTGATATTCTTTATGGCTATGAAATGCATGGCACCCTTGCTGTAAATCTAATGCGACTATTTTCTTTTGGTAGGGCCTTGAAAGTAGTTTCTAGGTTTCAAGGGACTTTTCTATATGAGATGATCTCAAAGAAGCAGTTTGCTAGATTAGCATTTAATTTGGATTTGGCTCTAGCTATCAGATTATCTTCAGACCTATTGATAATGACAAATGATGGGACGCAAGGCGATAAAGCTGTTAATATCATTAGAGGTGGTTCTAAAAATAGAAATGAAAGATTTTGGGTTAATGGTGTTGATCTAATAGGTGTTAACTCAGATTGCAATATTGAAAAAGAAAGGGGTAAAATTTTATTTATTACAATCTCTCGTCTTGTTTCATGGAAAAAAGTTGATAGGGCTATTCGTATAGTGGCTGCGTTTTCCAAGATATCTTCTAGAGAAATTGAGATGCGTATCATTGGAGGAGGCGAGAATGAGAAAGCTTTACGGAAATTGGTTACGGACCTTGGTGTTGAGGATATTTGTCTTTTTGTTGGGCCGACCTCCCATTCTGATGTGTTAGTAGAGCTTTTTAATTCTGATGTTTTTATTTCTACATATGATTCTTCAAATGTTGGAAATCCATTATTGGAAGCCATAAGAGCAAATAAGTTAATTGTTACTCTCAATAATGGTGATACCGGTTCTTGGATCAATCATTTGCAAAATGGATTAATGTACGAGCCGGAAAGTGACTTTGTCAATGATGCTGCTTGTGACTTAGATAAGGTTTTTAATGATGATGCTTTACATCATACACTTCTTACCAACCTGAGAAAAACAGAGAAAGAACGACTATGGACCTGGGATGAAAGGCTTAAAAAAGAGATAGATGTTGTAAACTCATTGTTTAAAATTGATTAGTGCATTTCTCTTATTATGTTTAAATGTGATTATGAAAATATTAATGCTAGCGTCAGGGGCAAGCATTCATACAGTTCGCTGGGTAAATGGTTTGCTTGATCGTGGGGTTGAAGTATGCTTGGTAACACTCCATGACTGCCTTCCCTCTTTAAGTGTTGATGCTAAAGTTTATAGGGCTACGCTCATCTGCTCCATTAGGGTATATTTACAGCTTGCAAACAGTTTAAAGAAATTCTTGAAGAAGTGAATCCTGATTTAGTATAATGTGCATTATGCGACGGGATATGGTTTATTAGGAAAGTTAGCTAAGTTTCAGCCAACGCTACTTTCTGTATGGGGTAGTGATGTTTATGATTTTCCAGAAAAATCCTTTTTGCATAGATGGTTTCTAAAAAAGAATTTAGAGAGCGCTACGGCACTGGCCTCAACAAGCCTCTGCATGAAAGAAAGAGCTCTTTCTATATATCCACATCAATATGCTGTTGTCACTCCTTTTGGTATAGATGTTAATAAATTTAAGCCTTGCAAAAAAACAGAAGAGGCGGCGAAAAACGTAGTTATAGGAACTGTGAAAACTTTATCACATCTTTATGGTATTGATCTTTTGATTCGAGCATTTTCTTATGCTTGGAATGCTTTGTCAAAACCTGAAAACCTCTAACTTGAAATCACAGGTGCTGGAGTTGATGAGATGTCTTTGAGGGAGCTGGTAGCTGAATTGGGCTTGAAAGATAAAGTTATTTTTCATGGTTGCGTAGCCTATGAACAAGTGCCCGAGATGCTCAACCGCCTTGATATCTATGTTGCGCTGAGTCGTATGGAAAGTTTTGGTGTTGCTGTTTTAGAGGCTGCCAGTTGCGCTAAACCTGTTGTTGTCTCTGATGCTGAAGGATTGGCGGAGGTCACTGCTCAGGGGGTAAATGGGTTCATCGTCCCTAAAAACGATTTCGAAGCAGCGGGTAACGCCATGATTAAACTGATTAGAGATGACTACCTCAGAAAAACAATGGGTAGTGCTGGTAGAGAGCATGTCCTGAAACACTATTCTTGGGGTATGTCACTGGATATGATGCTGAACGCTTATGAACACACGATAAAATTGAGCCAATAGTAATGAAGAAAAAAATTGTTACCATTCTTGGAGCACGGCCCCAGTTTATTAAAGCCAGCGTAGTTTCAAATGCTATCGCACAGCATGATGGTTTAAGTGAAATCATTGTGCATACAGGTCAACACTACGACAGTAATATGTCGACTGTTTTTTTTACCGAGCTGGGGATCAGCGAGCCTAAATATCATCTGGTGTTGGTGGTGGGCGGCATGGTGATATGACAGGGCGGATGCTTTCAGCGATTGAATCGGTTTTAGTTGAAGAACAGCCCGATGTAGTACTAGTTTATGGAGATACCAACTCAACATTAGCAGGTGCTCTGGCAGCTGCAAAGTTGCATATACCCGTCGCTCACGTAGAAGCAGGTTTGCGCTCTTTCAATATGAATATGCCAGAAGAAATTAACCGTACCCTGACGGATCGAATTGCACGCTGGTTGTTTACTCCTACTGATATTGCTGTGAATCATCTGTTACAGGAAGGCTTCAAGCCTGAGCAGATTTATAATGTGGGTGATGTCATGTACGATGTTGCACTCTATCATGGTTCACGAGTCACTGGGACCGGGAGAAAACTTGGTGATTTGAACCTTAAACCTTCTCAATATATTCTGGCAACCATACATCGAGCAGAAAATACTGATAATATGGATCGGTTAGCAGCGATAATCGCCGGTCTGTCCGAAGTTTCAGATGAGCTGCCGGTTGTTTGGCCTGTCCATCCTCGAACTTTAAAAGTGATGACAGAGAAAGGCTTATTACCTTCTGTATCGAGTAATATGTATTTGATTGAACCGGTTGGCTATTTAGATATGGTGCAACTGGAAAAATACGCAGCTGTGATTGCAACGGATTCTGGCGGTGTGCAAAAAGAAGCGTTTTTTTATCAGGTACCTTGCGTTACTTTACGTGATGAAACGGAATGGACTGAGCTCGTTGATACAGGGTGGAATTACTTGGTAACGCCTGATTCTGCAAAAAACATCAAAGATAGTATAGTGAATTCTTTTAATGTGAAAGGCTATGAGGTTCATCCGTATGGTGATGGAGTCGCCGCTAGACGCATTATTGAAACTCTGGCAAATATGTTAGGTTGTTGAGTTGTACCCATGTCATCTACAAAAAAAACATATTGGTTAATTAACCAGTATTCGTCTACTCCAGAGACGGGAATAGGGGGAAGGCACTACTATTTAGCTAAAGAGCTTGCTAGTCAAGGTCATACAGTGTACTTAATTGCTGCAAGTGACACACACCTTCTTAGAAAAAAACCTTTAGTTCGCGATCTCTTTTCGATAGAAAAGCATGAAGGTTTCAGTTTTGTTTGGGTCAAGGTGCCATCTTACAAAAATGCCCATGATAATTTGCGAGTGAGAAACTGGTTTTTATTTGCTTGGAGGTTGTTGTCATTAGGAAAGGTTATACATGATTTTCCTGATGTGATTATCTATTCATCACCATCTCTTATTGGATATCTTGCTGCAGAGCGGTTATCAAAAAAATATGGATCTAAACTTGCATTTGAAGTTAGAGATATTTGGCCTTTAACATTTGTTGATGTTGGTGGAAAGTCGCCTTATCACCCTTTTATATGGTTTCTGCAATGGATTGAAGATAGAGCTTATAAAAAAGTAGATGTTGTCCTGTCAAATCTCCCAAACCTATTTAAACATATGGAGTCTAGGGGTTGTGGTTCTTCTAAATTTTATTGGATTCCTAATGGTTATGATTTTAAAAACATTGCTTCTCTAGATCCAGATGAAAGTATGAAGTCAAGGTTGGATGGTAAATTTGTAGTTGGTTATGCTGGTACAATTGGTCAAGCCAATGCTCTAGAATATTTGATTGAAGCTGCACAAATATTAGATAATAAGGATTCTGATATTTTGATTGTTTTAGTTGGTGATGGGAAAAACAAAACACACCTCAAGGAAATGGGGGTTAATAATGAAAATATTGTTTTTTTTGATGCTGTTGATAAAAGTGCTGTTCAAGGTGTTATTTCCTTATTTGATGTTTGCTTCATCGGCTTAACTAATGATCCACTTTTTAAATATGGTGTGTCACCCAATAAAATTTTTGATTATTTTTATGCGAAAAAACCTGTTATTTATGCAATCGATTCTGGTAATTATAAACCAGTTCTAGCTGCAGATGCTGGGTTAACTATAGATCCTGAGGACTCCGGATCAATTGCGGATGCTATTTTGGCATTGAAATCAATCCCTAAAGAAGAGCGTGAAAAGATTGGTCAGAATGGTTATGATTATGCACATAGAAATCACGATTATTCAAAATTAGCAGCTAAATTATCAGGAATTTTTAATTGATCAGAGTTAGCTCTATGTTAAAGCGCGTGATTGATATTATTGGTTCTCTTTTTGCGTTGATTATTTTTAGTCCTATTGTAGCCTTTGTTGCTTTGAGGGTGGCTAGGACTATGGGTAGACCTGTAATCTTTAGACAGTTACGTTCAGGATTGGATGGTCAAGCATTTGAGATGATCAAGTTTCGGAGTATGAAGAATGCTGTGGATGAACATGGCAAACCACTGCCTGATGAAGAACGCATCACTCCTTTTGGACATTTCTTAAGAAATAGTAGCTTGGATGAATTGCCAGAGCTGTGGAATGTGCTCAAAGGCGATATGAGTTTGGTTGGGCCTCGACCATTACTTATGGAATATCTACCTCTTTATACTCCTGAACAGAATCGCCGTCATGATGTTAAGCCTGGTATTACAGGGTGGGCCCAGGTTAATGGGCGGAATGCCATTTCATGGGAGGAAAAGTTCAACCTTGACGTGTGGTATGTAGAAAATCGTTCTTTCTGGCTTGATTGTAAGATCATCATCCAAACGGTTAAAACTGTTTTTGCCCGGGAAGGCATCAGTGCAAATGAGCATGTGACAATGCCTCCTTTTCGTGGATCGAATAATAAGAGTATTCAAGAGATTACTGAATAGACTAACGTCTTGTTAATTCTTGGTGCAGGGGGGCATGGTAAAGTTGTTGCTGACTGTGCATTGGCTGCTGGTAAGTGGAGTGATGTTGCTTTTCTGGATGATCGTTATCCAGGCATGGACTCCGTGAACAGTTGGAAAAATTATAGGAAAAGTGAGTGAGTGGTCTAATTTTATAAACTCGTTTCCTGATATGGCTCTTGGTGTTGGTGTCAGCTATGATTCTCTGCGTTTGGAGTGGATCGACATAATGTCACAAGCCGGAGTCGTATTTCCTCCTGTTATTCACCCTGCGGCAGGTCGTTAGTCACTCATGTTACGCACTCTTTCATCAGTGTGGTAAAATAGATCTTACGTTCGTTCTAATTAAGATGGTGCTGTAAACGAACGGTAGATGCACGTGTAAAACGAGGCTTTAGCTTTCTTAATGACTACATCCAACAATATTCTGCATTTAGTATAACTAAACCTTTTATTTAGTATAACTAAACTCTTTTATCTTCAGCGGCCTGAACGTGGCACCCAATGTCTATCGCCCTGGACTCTTTCATAAGCTGAAGCTCTTGGAACGAAGATCTTAGTGCAGATAGATAGAGTTATCGCCCTAAGTTGTAAAAATAGGTTCAATTTGAGCATTACTCGCCATTGAAGTTCAAGCTGGAATGCTGAGTATAGTCGACATGAATAGATGATTGCTCTGCGTCAGAGTACGGCTATGACTTGGCGATCCCGGCCATCGATTGCGTTTGATTGTCAATGTTTTATGGAAGACTTCTTGACTTTCCATCGTTTCTTATAGATTGCCTTTAATTAGTCTTCGGCCAGTCACACTCCAGATCGCTCGCAAAACAGATAGAGAATACCTGTTACTGCCGGTTCCTTTGTTTTATAAAAGACGGTTCCTGCTGAATAAGCAGTACTGGAAAATCCAGCTCCTGCCATTTGGGAGACCTTAATCGGCTTTTCCTCTGAAAAAAGTCTATCGGTATCTGAATGCGCTGTGAACACCCTTGCTTTTTATCTCTTCGCTTAATGAAACCCGTGCAGGCTTCGATTTACATGCCAATGACAAAATGCTTATTACAATCATGTCGTATATACATCATGTTTTTATTCGAACTGAACCAGTTGTCGGCCCAGTTTCAGTAACGTGAATTTGAGCTGATTATTACAGCAAACCTTGCAGCATATCCCGAAAATGGTTCCATTCTTGGTTTTCTCAGCCTTTCGCTTAACCTTTTTGCTCTTTAATTCAGTGTATTGAATAGGCTTTTCTATCAGCTTATAGGCAACTGGCAATGAAATCATCACCAACATAAGGTAGACAAAATTAAGCGGGATGGTAATACCCTTTACTGAGCGCCCAAAAGCTATCGGTCAAAATGCCAAGATATCAAATCGTTTTCGTCGCTATAGAGTTTCTCCTCGTATGGTGTCATCAGCAATGAGTACAGCCATCGTCCTGCTCCACCTGTCTGAGCGACAGGTTTTACATATTGCCAGAGCAGTTCTGCTGTCGAAGTGGCTTACGGGATTTTTCAGCCGGGTTACCTGATCATGACTGTATGCGCCATCCACCAATGACGACAACGTGTATTAAGCTGATCGTATTCTTCCAAATGAGGACAGCAGGTAATCGCTACTTACAGTTCAAACAGCTCTTTTTTCATGCGCTACAGAAAATGGCACGATTTCAATCAGGTGCGTAACATGAGTTAGCCCGAGATATGCCCGAATTGGTGTAGGGTTCCGTTGTTTTTGCTGGAAACTGTATCTGAATGTTTTAAAAACATGCTTCAGGGTGTGAGGATCGAGGGCTGCATTATTAATACTAATGCAACCATTGATCATGATTGCCGTGTTGGGGATGGCATGTTGCATATATCTCCAGCGGCCTGCCTGGCAGGTAATGTTACGGTTCGGAGACTAATATGCATGGGTTGGAATGGGGGCTCAAGTTATCTCAGGGTATAACCATAGGTCAAGCTTTCTACCATATGAGTCGCTGGATCTATACTTGTCATAGAAGAATGGTTCTTGGTACGTTGCCTGATGTACGGCATATGAAAGTTTTCCCGGCCTCTTTTCGGAAAATTGTCAATAAGCTCAGTTCTGTGTTTTCGTTGAATTTACTTGAATTTAAGATTACTGAAAATGCTTAATACCACTTTTTCACCCCATGGCCTTCTTTTTCTCAAGAAGAAGCAGATGCTGTCAGTTGTGTACTTGCTATCAAACAGATGTGAACTACTGGACTGGTACTGAAGGTCGTGATTTTGAGCGGTGAATTTGCCCAGTTCTGTGGTACAGAACATGCCTATAGCTCTTGCGAATGGTACTCTTGCGCTTGATTTGGCCTTACATGCACTGGATATTGGTCGCGGTGATGAGGTTGTGGTTACATCAAGAACTTTTCTTGCTTCTGTTAGCAGTAGCATTGTCAATTCAGGCGCGACACCCATTTTTGCTGGTGTAGATCGTAATAGTCAGAATATTACAGCAGAAACCATTCGCTCAGTTCTTTCTGATCGTACCCGAGCCATCATCTGTGTTCATTTGGCTGGAATGCCGTGCGATATGGATCCTATTATGGAGTTAGCTTCTGAGTATGGGTATCGGTTATTGAGGACTGTGCTCAGGCTCATGGTGCTCGTTATAAAGGCCGCTCAGTAGGCTCTATTGGTCATATTGCTGCCTGGTCTTTTTGTCAAGATAAGATTATGACCACTGGTGGGTGAAGGCGTAATGGTCACCACAAATGATCCGGGCTTATGGCAGAAAATGTGGTCTTTTAAAGATCATGGCAAGTCTTTTGATGCCGTTTATAACCGACAACACCCACCGGGTTTTCGGTGGGTTCATGAGTCTTTTGGTACGAACTGGCGTATTACTGAAATGCAGTCGGCTATTGGCCGTATTCAGTTACTGCGGATGCCTGACTGGACTCATTTAAGACAGGCACATGCTGAAGCAATTGATGAAGTGTGCCGTCAATTTAAGGCTCTGAGAGTCGTAGATGTTCCAGCTGATATAGAGCATGCCTGCTATAAGCATTATGTCTTTGTTCGACCTGAATACCTGAATGATGGTTGGAACAGAGATAGAATTATCAGTGAAATTGAGGCCAGGGGGGTTCCCTGCTATCAAGGTTCATGCTCTGAGGTATATCTGGAGAAAGCATTTGATAATACTGGCTTCAGGCCCATTGAACGTCTCCCTGTGGCCAAAGAGTTAGGTGAAACAAGTCTGATGTTTTTAGTTCACCCTACATTGACGAGAGTTGAGATTGACAAAACATGTACTGTTATTCATCAGGTGCTGTCTGAAGCCCAGGCTTAAATTTGCAAGATGATGTCGGTGTTTTTCAAGATAGTTGCCTATCAATAGGGATGATATAGAACTACTCACTTTCATTAACATTGTTTTAAACGTCTGATATACCCATCGTACTCTCTTCCTAAAAGTTATCTTTTCTATGTGTTTTTGTTGTTTTGCAGCCTTTTAGGCTGCAAACTCTCCAGCATTTATAAGATCGTGTTATTAGCTATATGCTCAGAAACAGATTAGTTTCCTTGCCCAGGACAAAAAAGCGTCTTGTCAGCGTGATGATAGATGTTGGAATCATTTGGCTTTCACTATTGCTTGCCTTTGTAATTCGCTTGGGTGTGCAGGACTTTGAAAATCATAAGGCGTTGTTTTTTAAACTATGTCTTCTTTGTCCAGTTATCTGCTTACCTGTCAATATACGCTTGGGACTGTATCGGGCAGTACTCAGGTTTGTCGGGCCGCAGGTTACCCTTACCATTTTGCGTACAACCGTACTCTCCGTTACTGGTATCATTCTATCGACTTATGTACTGGGGTGGTCTGTACCCAGAAGTATCCCTTTCCTTTTTGGGCTGATTCTGCTGTTTATGTTGGGTATCTCCAGATATGGTGCCCGATACTGGCTGGCGGGGCATAAGCTCAAAGATATTCTTTTGACTCCTTTTTCCATTGCTGGAAAATCAGGTCAGGTTCAAAGGGGTAAGCCTGTAGCTATCTATGGGGCAGGGGAAGCAGGTTGCCAGTTAGTTTCTGCCTTGGACCGTGGCTGGGAGTTCAGGCCTGTTGTTTTTCTGGATGATGACAGTGCAATGGTTGGTAGAACGGTATACGGGAGAAAAGTGTACCACAGCAGTAAACTGCCAGAGTTGGTTGAGAAAGCCTTCGTTGATCAAGTATTGCTGGCAATGCCATCGCTGTCAGAATCTAAACGCAAGTCTATTTTGCGCGATCTGGAAGCTTTAAAAATTCCTGTGATGACGATGCCTGGTATGGATGATCTGGTTAGTGGACGTCTCAAAATTCAGGATATTAAAGAGGTTGAAATTGGCGATCTTCTTGGAAGGGAACCTGTTCAGCCTGACAGTACGTTATTGAACCAGTGTATTTATGGGTTGAACGTAATGGTCACTGGTGCAGGAGGCTCCATTGGTTCTGAATTATGCCGTCAGATTGCGAAGCTCCAGTGCAAAAGCCTTGTTGTTTTTGACCACTCCGAATACAACCTGTATCGCATTGAGCAGGAAATCAAGCAGCTAAAAGAACACTTTGGTTTGAGTTTGAACCTCGTTGCTGTTCTGGGCTCGGTTAATGATCCTCGTCGTCTGCTGGATGTAATCAGTGCCTATAAAGTTGACACTATTTATCATGCCGCTGCCTATAAACATGTTCCTATTGTTGAACACAATATTTCTCAGGGAGTGAGAAATAATATTATGGGTACTCTGTATGCAGCGCAGGCAGCGATGGTGGGTAAGGTAGCTAATTTTGTTCTTATTTCTACGGATAAGGCGGTGCGCCCAACCAATGTAATGGGGGCTACCAAGCGTTTTGCCGAACAAATATTACAGGCTTTCAGCAAGCAGCAGAAAGTCAACCTGATGCACCCGGAATTGTTTGGTAGCCAGCAGCGGCAGTTGGTAGAAAATCATACCCGTTTTACTATGGTTCGTTTTGGCAACGTGCTTGGCTCCAGTGGTTCTGTTATTCCTCTGTTTCGCGAACAGATTCGCTCTGGTGGCCCCGTTACTGTTACACACCCAGAAATAACCCGTTATTTTATGACGATTCCTGAAGCTGCCCAGTTGGTGATTCAAGCTGGATCTATGGGGGCTGGTGGTGATGTTTTTCTGTTGGATATGGGGGAGCCTGTCAAAATTGCCGACCTTGCAAGACATATGATCCGCTTGTCTGGCTTTGTAGAAAAGAAAGATGACAACCCTGAGGGGGACATTGAAATTCAATACACTGGCTTGAGGCCTGGTGAGAAGCTTTATGAAGAGCTTTTGATTGGTGACAATGTTGGTAAAACCGATCACCCATTGATATATCGAGCTATGGAAGAGAGCTCTGATTGGGCGGTTTTAACTCAGGGGATTGAGAAGATACTCTCGTCCATAGAGAGTCATGACTATGACCAGGCAAGAAGCATTATGGTTGATTTTGTTTCTGGTTTTACCCCAGACAGTGTTTTGGTTGATTGGCTATTTTTATCGTCCAAAGCAAAACAGAATGTCAAAAAATCTCATCGGTTCGAGACTGCTGAACCGTAACTTCCATGTTATTGTTTTGATACGTGGTTCATCATGGTGATGAACCACGTAAGCACTCCGTTCAAAATATAAGGGGCTTGCGCGAATAGAGTAAGCTGACTTGGTATTACATTGACCTTTACCTGGATAGACTGGCTGATCGCCGGTATCGTTATCATCTCCGCGCTAATCAGTTTAAAGCGTGGTTTTTTTAAAGAGATTCTCTCTTTGTTGACTTGGCTGGCAGCGATCTTTGTTGCCTGGTCTTTTGGTGGAGCACTGTCAGATCGGTCAGAATATTAAATGAATTTTCTGAGCAAATTGACGTTCTGGTCAGTGAATCGGATAATGGTATCTATGATGCTCTCAATAAGGGAGTTTCATTAGCCACCGGTGATATCATAGGCTTCATGCACTCTGATGATTTGTTTTATGATGAAGATAGTTTAGGCTTGGTAACCAAAGCTTTTAATGATTATGATGTCGATGCCGTTTATGGCGACCTGATTTATGTTGATAAAGAAAACACAGACCAAGTAATCCGTTATTGGAAAAGTGGTGAGTACTACCCTGAAAAACTGGCCAAAGGCTGGATGCCACCACACCCTACCTTTTATATGAAGCGAAGCCTCTATGAACAGTACGGCGGGTTTGACCTGCAATACCGCATTGCCGCCGATTACGATGCCATGTTGCGGTAGTTTGTTCAGGGTAATATCAACCTTCATTATATTCCCGAGATACTGGTGCGCATGCGGGTTGGCGGTGTCTCTAACCGCTCATTCAGTAATATGTTGCTAAAAAGTCAGGAAGACTACCGGGTTATAAAAGAGCATAAGGTGGGGGGCATGAATACCTTGTTGATGAAGAATTTCAGTAAGGTGCCGCAGTTTTTTGGGGTGAGTTAGGCATGGTTCCTGAATAACTTCCCTGTTTTCAGCATCTTACTCGGTTCGGGCTGAGCTTGTCGAAGTCCGGTGGCACCACCCTTCGACAGGCTCAGGGTGAACGGGAATCGGGAAGTAATTCAGGAATTATTTTTTGGACGGGAATAGGGAAGTGGCCGGTAAAAAAATATGACTACATTCTGTTCATCCTGAGCGGAGTCGAAGGATGGTGGCTGTGTACTTCGACTCCGCTCAGTGCGGACGGAGGTGTGAATCAACTCACCGGCTCCCTCAGGTGGGTGTTGTGAAAAAGGAATTGTTTTATTGTTATCACCCTGCCATTTCCCAATTTCCGTATATCTCATTACCCATCACCAGGAAACCACCGCCCATCCAGTATGTTTTCGGTATACCATGGACAACGCTCCGGAAAGGTGCTGATGGCTAATCCGGTCTCTTCACTGGCATCGTCCCTGGCTTCCAGCCAGGCCGAGGGTATCTGTTCTTCAAGGACATTATTGAGGCTTGGGCTATCCGTCAGTAGCTGGTTCAGTCTTCTGCGCTGTTCTTTGATGGTGCCTTTCCAGCCGCTGCTGATGGCTTCGGGTTGGTGTGCCCATTTGAGCAGATGGGTGAGCAGGACGATCAGGCGATTAATCAGTTGTCGTCTGTCCCGTTTGCCCATGCTTTCCAGTTCCTCGGCGATGTTGGCAGCGTCAATTTCGTTAAATCGTCCTGCTCTCAGGAGCTGGGTGTTTTTTAATAACCAGCGGTAGTAGTCGTGGTCGTATTCTTGTTGGAGTGAGTTTTCGGGCATGGGGGTTACCTTGTTGGATTGGATGGTTTTGGGTGACTGAGGGCATCCTGGATAAAGGCGCTGGTATCCAGCGTGATCATCGGCTGGCATCCCACGATTCATAAAGTCCTGCAATAATGTTATCCGCTTTGGCATCCTTCGCCAGTTCGTCCAGTGCTTGCCGGGCCGACTGTTGCAGGGCAGCGGGAGAGGCGATGGTGGCCTGTGCCTCACCGTTGGAAGCCACTGTGAAAGGTTGTCCCGCTTGGGCTTTTTTCAGGTGACGAAGCAGATTGGCTCGCAGTTCGCTGATATCGATTTTTTCCATAATGACTTTCTATTATGTTGTTGCGGGGTTGTTCTTTAATAAATACTCGTTCCGCATTTCCGTTCACCCTGAGCCGTCGAAGGGTGGTGCCACCGGACTTCGACAAGCTCAGCCCGAACGGAGTCCGGAATTTGAAATTGGTAAGTCATTTCAGGACAACGCCTATGTGCGGAAGACAGCACCGGATACCAGTATACACACACCGGGGAAGTAGGATCAGAATTATATCGGATACCCAATGTTATGAATGATTTTCTATAACCTTGATTTTTTTGTAATTCTCAATGTTAATTATTGATTTTAACCAGGCATTTGAATGACTCATAAAGTTGCGCTAATTACCGGTGTTACCGGTCAGGATGGCTCTTACCTTGCCGAGTTTCTTCTGAAAAAAGGCTATGAGGTTCACGACATAAAGCGTCGAGCTTCATCCTTTAATACAGAGCGGGTAGATCGTATCTATGAAGATCCTCACGTAGCCAATGCTCAGTTTACACTTCATTACGGTGATCTAAGCGACAGTTCCAACCTTACTCGTATTATCAGCGAAGTTCAGCCAGATGAGGTGTATAACCTGGCGGCTCAGTCCCATGTCGCCGTTTCTTTTGAGTCTCCTGAATACACCGCCGATGTGGATGCCCTGGGTACGCTTCGCTTACTCGAGGCCATTCGTTTTCTCGGGTTGGAAAAGAAAACCCGTTTCTACCAGGCATCTACCTCTGAACTTTATGGTCTGGTTCAGGAGATTCCTCAGAAAGAAACCACGCCTTTCTACCCACGCTCGCCTTATGAGGCTGTCGCAAAAGGGTATGAGCACCAAAATATCGCAGTATCGTCGTTCCCGCGAAGGCGGGAACCCACCACGAGCTGTGGATCTCCGCCTTCGCGGAGATGACGGCTTTGAGTATATTTCGTGTTTGAACACCTTTTGCGACAGCCTCCTTATGCCGCGGCCAAAATGTACGCTTACTGGATTACCGTGAACTATCGCGAATCTTATGGGATGTACGCCTGTAATGGTATTCTGTTTAACCACGAGTCCCCCCGTCGCGGTGAAACGTTTGTAACGCGCAAGATTACCCGTGGGCTGGCGAACATTGCCCAGGGGCTGGACAGCTGCCTTTATCTGGGGAATATGGATGCGCTGCGTGACTGGGGGCATGCACGTGATTATGTAGAGATGCAATGGCTGATGTTGCAGCAGGAGCAGCCGGAAGATTTCGTGATTGCTACTGGGGTTCAGTACTCCGTACGACAGTTTGTGGATTTTTCCGCTAAAGCCATCGGTATTACTCTGCGTTGGGAAGGATCTGGTGTGGATGAATGTGCTTATGTTGAGCGTATTGACAGCGACAACGCACCTGCACTGACTGTCGGCCAGAAAATTGTGGCTGTCGATTCACGTTATTTTCGTCCTGCAGAAGTGGAAACCCTGCTGGGTGACCCATCCAATGCTAAAAATAAGCTCGGCTGGGAACCGGTCACTACGCTTGAAGAGATGGTGGCTGAGATGGTTGACTATGACTTGGCCAAGGCCAGGCAGCATGCCTTGTTGAAAGAGCATGGGTATGAAGTGAAGGTGTCCAGGGAGTAGTGATAATTTGGATACTGCGGACTGACTGGTCTATGATAGATACACAAATTTTATTAAAAACGGTGTATCCCAATGTCATCGACCATTCGGACCAATATCGTCATTGATCAAGATCTGATGAAAGAGGCTCTGGAATTGTCTGGCCTTACATCAAGGCGAGAACTGGTTCAGCATGCCCTTGAAGAGCTGGTACGTCGAAAAAAACAGCAGCAATGGCTGGAACTGTTCGGGAAGGCCAGCTGGGAAGGTGATCTTGAGGACTCCAGGAAGCTCCGTTAATGGATGCTCTGTTGATGGATTGCCTGGTTGATACCAGTGTCTGGATTGATTTTCTCAATGGCCGGGCCACACCAGAAGTGGCCAGTCTGAAATCCTTGTTACTATCAGGTCGCGTTGCCACAACCCCCGTTATTGTGATGGAAATTCTGCAGGGGCTTCGCCACGACAGGGATTGTCATAAGGTGTATCGTCAGACAAGCTTGCTAAGCCATTACCCTATTGCTGATGAACGATATATTGAGGCGGCAGATTTATATCGGGGGCTTCGTAAAAACGGCGTGACGATACGCAAAAGTGTTGACTCTCTTATCAGCGCCATTGCGATTCATTTCAGCTTGCCAGTTCTTCACAGTGACCGTGATTTTTCTTCCATAGCCAGTCATTCTGACTTGATAATTTATTCTCCAGATACGCATTAATTTATGAAAACTGTTTTTATTGCCGGCCACGGTGGGATGGTGGGCTCTTCGATTGCTCGCCTGCTTGAAAGGCAGGGAAATATTCGAATAGTGACCCGAAGTCGCAGTGAGCTGTATTTACCCGAAGCTGGCTCAGCAGCCGATGGTGGAGAGTGAGTTATTGAATGGCTACCTTGAACAAACTAATGAGCCTTATGCTATTGCCAAAATTGCAGGCATTAAGCTGTGTGAATCCTATAACCGACAGTATGGTGTGGATTACCGTTCCGTGATGCCTACGAATCTCTATGGTGAAAATGATAATTTCCACCCTGAAAACAGCCATGTGATTCCGGCGATGATGCGCCGTTTCCATGAAGCAAAACTTCGCGGTGATAAAAACGTGGTTGTCTGGGGAACGGGCAAGCCGATGCGTGAGTTTCTTCATGTAGATGATATGGCGGCGGCCTGTATCCATGTAATGAATCTGGATAAGTCCATTTACAGTGAACATACCGACCCGATGATGTCCCATATTAACGTGGGTACCGGCGTTGACTGCACGATCCGAGAGCTGGCTGAAACCATGAAACAGGTGGTTGGCTTTGAAGGTGAGCTGGTATTTGACACCACCAGGCCTGATGGAACCCCTCGAAAGCTAATGGATGTTAGTCGGCTTAAAAAATTGGGCTGGGAGTCTTCGGTTAGCTTGAAAGATGGACTTTCTTCGACTTATGCATGGTTTATCGCTAATGCTGCTAACTTGCGAGGGTGTCACAAAAGGTACATCAGTGTGGAATAAACTCTTAGCCGTCATCTCCGCGAAGGTGGAGATCCACTGTTCGTAGTGGATTCCCGCCAGCGAGGCTGTCGCAAAAGGGTGAAAGCGGTCTCGATGTAGGTCGGTTCGCTTAAATGCGAGAACAGTATAATTACCGGTAACCCTATAGAATATAGGCTGTTATTACTTTAGGCTAGATGAGATGCTGTCTTATCTAGCCCTCTCGGTTCTTGAATGAGTAATAGCCGTTGTAGAAGTAATTTAACCCGCTTATATAGCTATTATTCAGAGCTTCGATAAGAACCAGAGCTTTTAATAATAGCTCGTTAATCCGCCTTAAAACCGCCTCTATACTACGCACTTTCGTACGGCAATATAAGCCAGTGTACAGCGCAGTACTCTCACCTTATTTTTAGCCAGCGTCCCCGGCTGGCAGTTAATCAGCCTATACGGACGTGCTACAGGGACATCACGCATAAGGAAGTGGCACAACAATCTATCGGAGAACGATAATGGCTAAAGGTAAAAACGAGAGTAAAACGGCGGAGAAGCCTGAAGGAAAAACCAAGAAGGAAAAATTTGTCGAACTGGCAGAGGTTCGGGTACCCAAAGCCCTGAAGCAGATCGCTATGATCGGCAACCTGTCAGACAAGACTAAGTTTGAATACAGCGAGAAAGATGTCAAGCAGATCCATGATGCCTTACAGGCCGCCTTGGATCGGATGAAAGCCCGCTTTGAAAATGGAGAGGACACAGAGGAGGGATTTAAGCTGGTTTGATCTATAGCCCCATTTCGGGGCTTCTCTGCAACTACTGGCTCAACATATCCACAACCCTCAGATCAATAAGCGAAGGCAGCTCGTTGTCATTCTCCACCATAAACTCCTTCAGTTCATCAACAGGCATTTCATAAATGCTCACGAATCGGTCTTTCGGTAGACAACAGTTTCTCTCAGTATCCGTTGGGTCATAGTATTTACCTCCTATACGGATAACCGCTTTGCCAAAGAAACAATGGTTGGAAATGATGCCAAGCACATAGTGCAGGTCATCAAAGTCCTGTTCGTGCAGGTTTAGCAGGTAGTCCGCTGCTGTTTTGTAACTGTTCTGCCGGTCGACTGGAATATCCAGCCTTTGGATTGCAGTAGGAAGAGAGTGCAGGGTTACCTCCTGAACCTCTGGGCTTACCCCAAAGTGTTGAAAGTACTCCTTGATATAGTCTGCCATCATAACGTTGTCCCTATTGTTATGTTTTGAATGTGATTGCCGGAGAACCAGCAACGGCTTTATTCAGCTATTTCCTCATTAACTGGTTGGTAATCAATGTTCCAGGCATCCTTGCCAAAGCCGTTAAGCCAGAACTTGAGCTGAAGTGAGTCCATAGCGGTGGCACTGATTTCATAGCAGTCCTCATGCTCAATGCAGGTTTGATCCTCCGATAATTGGGATTCCAGAATATGAAGTCCAGCTTTCTTATTGACGCGGAAAGACAGTTTCACTTTTCTTCCTTCCCCGAACGAGAACCGCGCCTCATCGTTGTATTGCTTAAGGTCAAAGGCTTCTGGTCGTTCAAAGGTTAGCGAGGTTGAACGAGCGGATATCATCCTGTGCATGGCCAGATTCCGCTCATTGTCATACCCCTGGAAACGACAGACCAGGAACAACCGTGGCCCTTGTTGAGCCAGTCCCAGGGGCATGACGGTTTTCTCTTTTACCTCACCCCCAGCATTCCTGTAGGCAATATCCAGCCAGCAGTTGTTGTACAGAGCACAACTGACTTCATTGAACACGTCCGGTTGCAACTCGGGTGGTAACAATGGCTGAGTCTCAGGGGCCACAACCACTTTGGATAACCACTGAATCTCCTTGGCAGGGTCCTGAGCATGGCAGATATTCCGGTTAGCCTCTTCAAAAAAACCAGACATGGAGTCCATCAGACTGCTGGGCAACAGGTTTTTCAAAGTTTCGTGCGCCATTTGAAGAATCAATGACTCCTGAATGCTCATGGAGTTCGCAGTAAAGCCCACCGCTTGTTGGCTCCACCGGTAACCGTAAGGCTTGCTTCGATTATCCAAATCAATAGGGAAATGGCTGCTCTCCACCAAAGATTTCAGATGCCGCTGAATGGTATGGATATCCCGGTCTAACCCAATCTCAGCCAGCTGTTGCTTCAACTGGAGGGCAGTAATCGACCAGCTTTTGGGAATGCGCTTCAGTAGCTCAATAATGAGAATGGTGGTCTCCAGGGAGGATTGCCGCTTATTCATGTTATTGTCAGGCTCCATAAAATGAATGTACGATAGAGATCTCACCTCAGTGCTCTCCCGCATCGCTTTCTCAGCTCAGAAACCCATCATAAAACACCCCTGCGACGAGTTGTGTCGCATGAAAACTAAAAAGTGAAATTTTTTTCTCCGCGGTACTTCGCAAATACACGACTATCACCTATCACCTCACAAGCGTACAATGACGTCCTTCCCAAAAATCCCCCCTTTGAGCTATCTGGTCCCATGCTCCCCGGCGTCAATAAAAGGCAATGGTAAAATCCACGGGCGGTAGCGTGGGGGAGGCAGTTAGTCTCCTTTATTTATGTTTCAGGCGGATTGTATTGCTATGGGAATCTGAAATTTCAGTGAAAAATGCTGTTCAATTAAATCAAGAGTTCAGCAGCAACTCTGGCATTCAGCATCACCTGATCTTTCACCTGCTTCCTTTCTGAACCTACCAACGGCCAATCTATGAACAACACTGAACAGCAGTTCCTTAAGGCGCTGGACGATAAGCTATGGAAAGCTGCGGACAAACTGCGCAGTAACCTTGATGCCGCCAACTACAAGCACATTGTGCTGGGTTTGATCTTTCTGAAATATGTGTCGGACGCTTTTGAAGAGCGTCAGGAAGAACTGAAGGCGCTCTTCCAGAAAAACGACGATGACAATATCTACTACCTGCCACGGGACGATTTCGATTCTGACGAAGACTACCAGCAGGCCATAGACGATGAGCTGGAAATTCTCGACTACTACCAGGAGAAAAACATCTTCTGGGTGCCGAAGCATGCCCGCTGGAGCACACTGAAAGCGTCCGCCACTCTGGCCATTGGTTCCGTGATCTGGCAGAACGAACAGGGGGAAGACGTTAAACTGCGCTCCATCTCCTGGCTGATTGACAATGCCCTGGATGAAATCGAAAAAGCCAACAGCAAACTGAAAGGCATTCTCAACCGCATCAGCAACTATCAGCTTGATAACGAAAAACTGATCGGCCTGATTAACAGCTTCTCGGACACCAGCTTCCGCAACCCGGAATACCAGGGCGAAAAGCTGGAACTGCACAGCAAGGATATTCTTGGCCACGTTTATGAATACTTCCTCGGCCAGTTCGCCCTGGCGGAAGGCAAGCAGGGTGGCCAGTACTACACGCCGAAAAGCATCGTCACCCTGATTGTGGAAATGCTGCAACCCTTTCAGGGGCGGGTGTATGACCCGGCCATGGGCTCCGGTGGTTTCTTTGTCTCCAGTGAGAAGTTTATTGAGGAGCACGCCAAAGAGCGCCATTACGACGCCAGCGAGCAGAAAAAGCATATCTCCGTGTATGGTCAGGAGAGCAACCCCACCACCTGGAAGCTGGCGGCCATGAACATGGCCATTCGGGGCATTGACTTTAACTTTGGCAAAAAGAACGCCGACAGTTTTCTGGATGACCAGCATCCGGACCTGCGCGCCGATTTTGTGATGGCCAACCCGCCGTTCAATATCAAGGACTGGTGGCATGCCCGGCTGGAAGAGGATGTGCGCTGGCAATACGGCACACCGCCCAAAGGCAACGCCAACTTTGGCTGGATGCAGCATATGCTCCACCATTTGAACGACAACGGTTCTATGGCGCTGCTGCTGGCCAATGGTTCCATGAGTTCCAATACCAATAATGAAGGGGTGATTCGCCGTAAGCTGATTGAGTCTGATTTGGTGGAGTGCATGGTGGCACTGCCGGGGCAGCTGTTTACCAATACGCAGATTCCCGCCTGTATCTGGTTTTTGACCAAAAACAAGCAGAACGGTAATGGCAAGGTGGATCGTCGGGGCGAAACGCTGTTTATTGATGCTCGCAATATGGGTTTTATGAAAGATCGGGTGTTGCGGGATTTCACTCGTGATGATATTGCTGGTATTGCTGACACGTTCCATGCCTGGCAACAAGGCAAGGACTTCGAAGATAAACCTGGCTTTTGTTTTGTTGCTTCTCTCGAAGATATTCAGAAACACGACTTTGTTCTGACGCCGGGGCGTTATGTTGGCGCTGCTGAACAGGATGATGATGGTGAGCCGTTTGCTGAAAAGATGATGCGATTAACAGGGCTGCTTCAAGAGCAGTTTGAGGAAAGTGATCGGTTAGAAGGGGAGATTAAGAAGAATTTTGCGGGGTTGGGTTATGACTTCTGATTGGCCAAAAGTTCGTTTAGGCGATTACAGCGTAAAAATTGGAAGTGGTTCAACCCCCAAAGGTGGTGCTAGCGTATATCTAGAGAATGGTGAAACAACTTTCATCAGAAGTCAGAATATTTACAATGACGGTTTTAAAGCTGAAGGTTTGGTTTACATTACTGAAGATGCAGCAAATAAGCTAAAAAATGTAACTATTGAAAAAAACGATATCCTCCTAAATATTACTGGTGACTCAGTTGCTCGCGTCTGTTTAGCTTTAGAAAAATATTTGCCTGCGAGAGTAAATCAACACGTAGCAATAATTCGCCTTAAGTCACAAGATTTTGACCAAAGGTATGTTCGTTATCAATTAACAAGCCCCTCAATCCAAAACTTCTTATTGAGTATTGCTGCTGTTGGCGCTACACGTAATGCTCTAACTAAAAGCATGATTGAGTCATTAGAAATCGTAAAGCCTCCACTAGAAACACAAATTGAAATTGCGGACAAGCTAGAGGCTTTAGAAAAAAAGATTGATCTCAACCGCCAAACCAACCAAACCCTCGAAACCATCGCCCAAACCCTCTTCAAAAGCTGGTTTGTCGATTTCGATCCGGTAAAAGCAAAAATAGCGGTATTGGCAGCAGGCGGCAGTGCCGAAGAAGCCGAACGGGCAGCCATGTGCGCCATCTCCGCCCGAGACGAGGCAAGCCTGAACACCCTGCAAACCGAACAGCCCGAAGCCTACGCCGAACTTGCCCGAACTGCGGCACTGTTTCCTTCTGCTATGCAGGATTCAGAGTTGGGTGAGATTCCGGAGGGGTGGGGCACTATCCCTCTCTATGAAACTGCTGAATATGTGAATGGTGCAGCATTTAAAGCAAAGGATTTTACAGATGATAGTAGAGGTCTCCCGATCATAAAAATTGCTGAATTAAAGCAAGGCATATCATCATCAACCAAGTTTACAAAGGGGGCGTTCAAAGACAAATATGCTCTCAAAAATGGTGATGTACTTTATTCATGGTCTGGTAGCCCTGAAACATCATTAGAAGTATTTAAGTGGTTTGGCGGTAGTGGTTGGCTGAATCAACATATTTTCAAACTTAATTTCATATCAGATGAGCAAAAGTATTTTGCATATTATTTACTCAAACATATGAAACCCACTCTTATTGCAACAGCCAAGCAAAAGCAGACAACAGGACTTGGTCATATTACTGTAGCTGATATGAAGCGTTTACTTGTTGTAAACCCTTCTAAAAATATTTTGAAATGTTTTGCTGACAAGTGTTCTGCACTTTATAACAAATGCTCAAATCTGGATAAGGAAAACGGCTCTCTTGCTACAACTCGAGATACCCTGCTCCCCAAACTCCTCTCCGGCGAACTCACCTTGTCTGACACGACATCAACCAAGGCAAACCCGCCAGAAAGTGATACTCTGGAAGGACAACCACAACAACAGCCACTGATGGAAGCCGCCGGATGAAGCTTGAGTCCCTGACAATCAAAAACTACAAGGTCTTTCAGCATGTGGAGTTGAAAAACCTACCCGGCATGTGCGTCTTTGTCGGTGCCAATGGCAGCGGGAAAACCACACTGTTTGATGTGTTTGGCTTTCTCAGGGACGCCCTGCATGGCAATGTCCGTACCGCATTACAAAAACGGGGTGGATTTCGGGAGGTGGCGACTCGTGGCTGTGTTGATCAACCTATTGAGTTTACCCTGCAGTTCCGCTTGCCCATTGGTGGCGTAGACCGGCTGGTGACTTACCTGTTGGAAATTCGACAGGACAAAGGCCGTCCCATCGTTGCAAGGGAGATACTCCGCTATAAACGGGGCAGCCAGGGTTCACCGTTTCATTTCCTGGATTTCCGGGGAGGCCGCGGTTACGCCATTCTCAATGAAGAAGACTTTAATAAAGCCGATTCAGAGCTGGAACGGGAAGAGCAGACGCTGGATAGTCCGGATATTCTGGCCGTAAAAGGGCTCGGACAATTTCAGCGGTTTCGGGCAGCTAATGCTTTTCGTCAGCTGATTGAAAACTGGCATGTCTCCGATTTTCATATCAGCGATGCCCGCCAGACCCGGGACGCAGGCTATGCAGAGCATTTATCGCCCCAGGGGGAAAATGCCGCGCTGGTGGCACAGTACCTCTATGAGCAACATCCGGATATTTTCCAGCATGTACTGGATAAAATGAAACAACGGGTGCCAGGAGTAGAAGATGTAAAGGCAGTAGAAACTGACGATGGGCGCATTGTCCTGAAATTTCAGGATGGCAGCTTTAAAGACCCGTTTGTGGCTCGCTATGTTTCCGATGGCACCATCAAGATGTTCGCTTATTTGCTGCTGTTGAACGATCCATCGCCCCATCCACTGCTCTGTGTCGAGGAGCCGGAAAACCAGCTCTACCCAAGCCTGATGGTGGAGCTGGCGGAGGAGTTTCGCAGTTATGCTGAACAGGGTGGCCAGGTGATGGTGTCTACCCATTCGCCGGATATGTTGAACAGCATTCAATTGGAAGAGATTTTCTGGTTGAAGAAAAGCAACGGTGTCACCACCATTGATCGTGCTGCTGATAATACGTTAATAAAAAGTCTTGTTAAGGGCGGCGATTTACCAGGTGCTCTCTGGAAGCAAGGGCTGTTTGACGGAGTAAACCCCTGATGACAGAGTTGGTCTTTTTGCTGGAAGAGCCCTCTGCTCAAGTATTGCTGAATACATTGTTACCCCGACTGTTACCACCGGAAGTCTCTTTTCGATGTATTCCCCATGAGGGCAAGCAGGATCTGGAAAAGTCCATACCCATCAAACTGCGCCATTGGAATATCCCCAATAGCTGGTTTGTGGTGGTACGTGATAAAGACCAGGACGACTGTGAACGCCTGAAAGCACGATTACAACAGTTATGCGAAGAAAACCATCGGCCGGAAACACTGGTTCGCATTGCGGTTCATGAGCTGGAAAGCTGGTTTCTTGGGGATCTTGCTGCGGTTGGCGCAGCGTTTAACAAACCCCGGTTGGCCGAAAAGCAGAATGGTCGTAAATTTCGTAACCCTGATGCTTTGGCCAATGCTCAGGAAGAGTTGAAAAAGCTGATTACCGGTTATCAGAAAGTCTCTGGTGCCCGAGCCATTGCGCCTCATCTTAACCTTACCAACAATCGTTCGGTCAGTTTTCAGCAGTTTGTCACCGGCGTCAGTGCTTATCTGGAACGCATCAATACCTTGTAAACCGTTGCTTAAGCGCCTCTGATTTCTGCTCTGGTTCCAGTCTTGGTTGTGGACTTCCTTGCCACAACCTCACTCATTCTTTTAATGAAGTCACGGATATGATTACCGAAGACCAACTAGAACAACTCTGTTTAGAGTGGTTCCGCACGTCTGGCTGGGAAGTCCTCCACGGCTCTGATATTGCCCCCGATGGCTCAAACCCCATGCGCAGCAATTTTCAGGACGTATTGCTCAAGCCAGACCTTGAAAAAGCCTTTACCCAATTAAACCCGCATCTAACATCTGGTTGCTTTGAGCAGGTTTGGACAGCGCTTACTAAACCGGAAAGTCTGGACCTGATCACCAATAACCGGCACTTCCACAAGCTGCTGCTGGGCGGTGTGCCGGTGGACTACAAAGGCGATGATGAGCAGTGGGTCAACGACCATGCCTTTCTGGTGGATTTTGAATCGGTCGCCAATAACCGGTTTGTGGCGGTGAACCAGTTCACACTGACGGGAACCAAGAACCCACGCCGCCCGGATATTGTCTGCTTTATTAATGGCATCCCCTTTGCGGTGCTGGAGCTGAAAAGCCCCAGTGATGAGAATGCGGATATCTGGGATGCCTTTAACCAGCTGCAAACCTATAAGGATGAAATCAGCGACCTGTTTATTTTTAATGAGACGCTGGTGATCAGTGATGGTTATACCGCCCGGCTGGGTTCCCTGACCGCTGACCAGGAACGGTTTATGCCTTGGCGCACCATCCGGAATGAAGAAGACCGGCCAGTGCTGGAATGGCAGCTGGAAACACTGGTGCGGGGCTTTTTCGACCGGGCGCTGTTTCTGGATTACATTCGCTACTTTGTGCTGTTTGAAAGTGATGGCGAACGCACCATCAAGAAGATTGCCGGTTATCACCAGTTCCATGCGGTGCGGGAAGCGGTGCGGGCAACGGTGCTGGCAGCGCAGGAACAGCTGGGGGAAGCGGCCTCGGAGACTTGCCGGGGTGGTCGTATATTGCCCGGCAGTAAAAAGGCCGGTGTCGTCTGGCATACCCAGGGTTCGGGCAAGAGTATCTCCATGTGCTGCTATGCCGGTATGTTGCTGCAACAACCGGTCATGAATAACCCGACGCTGGTGGTGGTGACGGATCGGAATGATCTGGATGGCCAGCTGTTTACCACCTTCAGCGGTGCTCAGGAGCTGTTAAAGCAGACGCCGGTGCAGGCCAATGATCGGGATGCCCTGCGTCAGTTGCTGGCGGAAAGGGAGTCCGGCGGCATTATCTTTACCACGGTGCAGAAGTTTGCGTTGCTGGAAGGTGAGAACCACCATCCGCTGCTCAATGGTCGTCACAATATTGTGGTGATTTCCGATGAAGCCCACCGCAGCCAGTACGGTCTCAAGGCGGTATTAACCAAAGAAGGTCAGTACAAGTTTGGCTATGCCAAGCATATGCGGGATGCGCTGAAAAATGCGTCGTTTATTGGTTTTACCGGCACGCCCATCTCCCGGGAGGACAAGGATACCCGCTCGGTGTTTGGGGAGTATGTCTCCATTTATGATATTCAGGATGCCGTTGAGGATGGTGCGACGGTGCCCATCTATTATGAATCCCGCCTGGCCAAACTGGATTTGAATCATGCTGAAATCCAGCAGCTCTCTGAACAGGTGGATGAGGTGGTGGAGGATGAGGAAGATATCAATCTCCGGGAAAAGACCAAGGGCGAGTGGAGCCGGTTAGAGAAGCTGGTGGGTGCCACACCCCGGCTGAAACAGGTGGCGGCTGATCTGGTGGCGCACTTTGAGTCCCGCAATAAGAGCATGGATGGCAAGGGGATGATTGTCGGCATGAGCCGGGATATCTGTGCCCATCTCTATAACGAGATTGTGGAGCTGCGCCCGGAGTGGCACGACCCTGATCCGGAAAAAGGCGTGATCAAGATTGTGATGACTGGTTCCGCCTCCGATAAGCCCCTTTTGCAGCCCCATATCTACAGCAAGAAGACCAAGAAACGGCTGGAGAAACGCTTTAAGGATGTGAACGATCCCATGAAGCTGGTGATTGTGCGGGATATGTGGCTGACCGGTTTTGATGCCCCCTGCTGCCACACCATGTATGTGGACAAGCCCATGAAGGGCCATAACCTGATGCAGGCCATTGCCCGGGTGAACCGGGTGTTTAAAAACAAGCCCGGTGGGCTGGTGGTGGATTACATCGGCATTGCCAATGAGCTCAAGGCGGCGCTGAAAGATTACACCGATGCCCGAGGCAAGGGTGAGCCGACCTTACGATCCGAAGAAGCCTATGCCGTGCTGGCGGAAAAAATGGATGCGCTGCGTGGGTTGTTTGCCAAAACGCCACAGGGTGAAGGGCTGGATATCAGCGGTTTTGAAAACAGAGCCCGAGAGTTGCTGGTGCCTGCGGCCAACTATGTGCTGAGTTTGAAAGATGGCAAGAAGCGCCTGATGGATTTGGTACTGGCGGCAAACAAGGCATATTCCCTGTGCAGTACGCTGGATGAAGCCAAAGAACTGCGGCTTGAGCTGGCCTTTTTCTCGGCAGTGAAGGCAGCCATTAATAAATTCACCACGGTGGATAAAAAGCGCAGCCGGGAGGAACAGCAGTCTGCCCTGAAGCAGATTCTGGATAATGCCATTGTGGCGGAAGGCGTGGCGGATGTGTTTGCGCTCTGTGGGCTGGAGAAACCCAACATCGGGCTGTTGTCCGATGAGTTTCTGGATGATGTGCGTCGGATTCCCCACAGAAATCTGGCCGTGGAGTTACTGGAAAAGCTGCTGAAAGACGATATCCGAGCCAAGACCCGTAATAACGTAGTGCAGGAGAAAAAATTCTCTGAACGGTTACAGGCCACGTTGCGAAAATACAATAACCGCGCCATTGAAACAGCGCAGGTGATTGAAGAGCTGATCCAGATGGCTAAGGACTTCCAGGCGGAAATGAGCCGGGAAGCAGAGCTTGGCCTGAACCCGGATGAAGTGGCGTTTTATGATGCCCTGGCCAATAACGAGAGTGCTGTTCGGGAACTGGGTGATGAGATTCTCAAAAAGATTGCCGTTGAGATTACCGACAAGCTGCGCAAATCCACCACCATTGACTGGCAGGTTCGGGACAGTGTACGGGCTCGGTTGAAGATTCTGGTTCGGCGGACGTTGCAGAAGTATAAATATCCACCGGATGGGGCGGCAGCGGCAGTTGAGTTGGTTTTGAAGCAGGCGGAGACTTTGGCTTGTGAGTGGAGTGGTTGAATAGTGAGTTGAAGGAATCAATGTCGATAAGTGTAAGTGTTTAGCTGCTTCTCGGCATTGGTGAATGAATTTCTACACTGGTTTTCAAGTGATGTTTAATATTGACAATATTTGGGTTCCAGAGCCTGAGCAGTACTTTGATTGTATCGATGATCTGAGGGAGTATTTATTCTATTTTGTTGAAACAGAAAGTGGTAGTTATCTATCCAGGGAAAAATATGCAGCACTTTATTATCAGAAAATAATAAAATTGATTGAAAATGATAAAAAGGATGACCCAGAAAACTTTCTGGATAGTATAGAGTCTTCTTTTCCATCTCTTGAAGATACTAATAAAACCGTATCCAATGAAGAGCTGGCCTGGAATATTATTGAGAGTAGTGAATTTTATTTTGGCTTTCCTCCTATTGAATCCCAAGATATTAATTTAGTCCACTTTAGCTGTATTAAGTTACCAAGCATCTGTGATTTTGAGCTATCAGATTTAAGTTATTTTATGAGCAATTACTCAATTTTTGATTTAATGAATTACACTTGCGAGCTGAGTTATGACTTCCTTGCCAGAAATCATGACAGGTAAGTATTTAGTGTTTTATATTTGCTCATGCATTTATAGCATTTAAAAGATTAAAGAGGTTGAGTAGAGATAATTCATTGGCTTAGAAAATGATTTTATGTTCACCGATAAAGAGCCGATAAAACATGATATTTTGGGGGAATCAGAGTCATCCACTTATAAATGCGAGGGGAGCAAGCCAAGAGTAGCAGCCTCCTTATCAGATGATAAATATTGGGATTGATATGGGATCAAAATATCTTGCTTCGTTATCAGAAGATCAATATAGCGAACTGACCGAAAATCTATGGAATATTCAGAATAATCAGTGTTTTATCTGTGAAGGTGAAATGGATCTCCAGATTCATGAAACCAATATCGACCATATTGTGCCTTTAGCCAATAAAGGCAAAGATTCAGAGTCTAACTTTGCCCTGACCCATGAGTCCTGCAATAAATCGAAGCAGGATGCTAATTTGCAGATTGCCAGAATCCTGCAGCGTCTGTGCAAAATTCAGGAAAAGGCAAAAGCTGAGCATGGCAAGTCTGCATCCCTTAAAGATGTTCTCAGTTATTATGATGGCTCAAAGCATGACTTCAAGCATGTTGAGCAGGGTGGGGAGTTAAGATTTTCGTTTTCTCTGATTGGAGATAATAAAACCTACACTACAAAAGTGTTCCAGGATGAACTTTCGGGCGAGAGATCATGCTTTATTGAAGTCCCTATTGAGTATTTATTTCATGATGAAATTATTAACCCAAGAGGGATTAATAACAGCATCGCTAAGCTGATCAAAGAGTTTGACAAAGGGAATCCACAGCTACACCTCTGTTTGGCCAGAATAGATAATAACAAGCTGAAGATATTTGATGGTCAGCATAAGGCGGCTGCTCAGATATTGCTTGGCAGCAAGCGGATTGTTACCCGAATCTTTACAAAGCCGAACATTGATCGATTGACAGAGACCAATACCAATGCTGGTAGTACTTTGAGACAGATTGCATTTGACAAGTCGATCATGAGGCAGTTGAACAACACACTTTATTTAGAAAGAGTTAAACAATATCAGCTTGCACAAAATAAGCAGGCTGATGATTACTCATTCTCAGAGCAACAGCTGGTGGATTTTTTCAAGGGAGATGGTGTCAAAATCAAGAAATATATTATTGATTCGATCAAGTACTCCATTACCCGACATGAAGATAATAAACTGAAGGATTACATTGATTTTGATGGAAAGGCAAAGGAGTTACCAATTTCCTACAGTGCTTTTGATAAGTCAGTGTTGTCTACTTTTGTTAATTCCAAGTTGATTCTGAATACGCCGATTGATGATAAAGCGGATGAAGGGCTTAACCCAAGAAATTTAGAGATCAATCAGATTGCAAAAATTCTGAGCATCGTGGCAGATGCTATCTATATTAACAATTTTCTGCCAGAGCTTGGTACTAGCCGGATGGAACAGAAGATTGCGGATAAAAAAGATAGAGACATTACTGATGGCCATCTGATTGCCTACAGAATCAGCAAGGAAGAGATTCTCTATAATTGGGTGCAGATATTAAAGAAGGTAATCTCTGCTTATTTTTATAATACCGGCAGAATGTTTGATGAAAACAAAATGTTCCAGACTTATTTTGATGACCAGCTGTGGATAAATATTGAAAACTTTGTTGTTAACCTAAGTCAGTTGCCATTATGGAAAGATCGTTCCATGGCAACTACTGTTTTCTCTGGCAAAAGAAACTATGATTACTGGAAGTCTATTTTTGAAACTGGTAGTGCTGATGGTATTCAGGTTCTGGCAAAGCCTCTGAATTTTATGGATATGATAAAAAAGTAAGTCCCTCTGACTATACTGTGTTTTCTATGCACATCGATTGAGTTGGATGTGCTTATTTTATGGGTTGTTTAAATGAAAGAACACTGTTTAATTGATTTCAGCATTGATCTTAGCTTGGTTCGAAAGGACTATGATCGAAGAAAAAACGTCTCTGATGAGTTGAACGATTTATTGCATAATTCTAAAGCCAAAGAATATTCAGAACTGGCTTCTGGTTATACCGATAGTTATGGTAATTTTAGTGCCTATCAGCATGGTTTGAGTGAAAACATATTGTCCAATAACAAACCACAGGCTATTTTAAATTTCGCGAAGGCTATTTCACAGGATGGAGTCTCTACCTTTGACCTTCCCGCTCTAATCTGGGAGGCTGGTATGCCTTATGTGAAAATCAGCGTTGGTTCTGAAATGGCCTGTTTACTCAAACCAGATCGTTTTTGGATTGGCAATGTGAGAACCATCTGGTCTCATCTTGTGATTAAGCATGATGGGGATTGGGAGCGGGCAAATGAAGAATACAGCCTATATAAATTTGATGATATTAATTCAGAAATGAATTACAGAATATGGCGGGAAATCTATACATCCATGGGACCAAGCCTGGACATTATACACGATATATCTTTACATTGGGCCAAGGAACAAAATGTAGAACCGGGAGAATATAAATATCTTTGGACGGATGTTGTTTGCAGTTTCCTGTACGATAGCTAGTGACTAGCTTTCTTAATTCATAAGAACAAAACCTCAGCCAATATCATGAAACACCTCCGAATCTGGAAAACTTGGCAAGCCCCCACTAATCGATTCTGTGATGAAAGCAGCGCACGGTTAAAACATGCACCTTAATGTTGTCTGCAGAAAAGGAAGATGCTTCTAAAAACAGTTCAGGAAAAGAACGAGAGCAAGTTTTTCATTGCCGATTGAGAGGAAAGTACCTCCCCTGTTATGGGGAGATTTTTCATGAAAATATCAAATGTTGAGGTGGTGGAAAAATACCCGATTTCGCATCGTTGCGTCTTTCAGTACCTTATCCCAACTGATTACCTCAGTGTAGAGATTAAGACTATCATGCCAACGAAAATATCCCTGTCGATCAGGCATCGGCTTAAAATCTTTTTCTTCTTCCAACCAGGTTTTCACTTTTCGATTAAGGTCACAGACAACATAGCCATAGAATGGGGTATTATTGCTAATCTGTATTTCCCTGCCCTGAGGCGTTGTGAATTCTCCATCACGTAGCTTTCGAACATAGCGGATGATTTGCTGCACAGGGTCTTCTTTAGAAGAAGGGTTGGCAAAATCATCTCGCTGTGGCCGTTTGAACTCAAATATAGTCACAGGATTACTGGCCTCATTCTCTCCGCGAAAAACCATGCGGTGATCAAATGCCAAAATATCTGGCCTACCAGACTTTCCCTCCAGGGGAATATCAGAAGAAAGATATTCGGTAAAGTTAAGGCGTTCATCAATTAACCAGAGATTATGTTCTTCAAACGGTGTTTGGTCGCTGTCTCCCTTTCTTGGGAATATGATGTCATGAACCACACCTTCAGAAGAATATTTGCCATCGTCACCGGATTGCAGGCTTTTTTCGAAAATATCAATAACGCTGCGACGCATGGATATATAGTGAGCCAGATCATTTTTGCTGGAATCAGAAACCATCTGAACGATTTCTGATGTCTTTTTTTTCAGATCCTCAGTTCGCTCACTCTCCAGTAGATGCTTTACCGCTCCACGAGTTTGAACTTCAAGGCGATATTTCGCATTTTGAAGCTTTCCCTCAATCTGCTCATCGGTTGCATTGTAGGCAAGATCTGTAACATCTATCCTGTCCATCAGGTTTCGATGCCAGGGAGCCTGCTCTTCGACATAATTTTTTAACCGGAGAGTTTTCTTTTCTCTACGCGCTTGTACATCACTACTGACAGCATTTATCGCAAATCCTGCTGCAGATTCTTCAATTTCTGATTGAGCAATTCCAAAGTCTAAGTCACCATCTTTCTTGTCCTTGTGGAAATCAAAACCACCACGTTCCAGAGAAACATGCCGATCAAGATACTCACCAGAGACATAGACTTTGATGATGAAATTTCTATCAGATTTCTCCTTAGCCACTGCTTTCTCAAAGAACTCATCGATAAATTCCGGAATATAATTATGCAGCGAGTTTGCGGTAACTTCTCGACGATGGGCAACCAGACTGACTTTACTGGTTTTCTCTCTGGGGGAGTAAAACTTGAAAACTCTTGCCGTGAACGCTTGCTCCTGATCTCCTTGCCCCAATGTAAACTGACCGCCTGCCGATGCTGCTTCAGAAATCAGATCTACTCCTTCTCCCTCAAGATAATTGTTCAGTGAGATTACTCCAGACTCATCATGTTCACGGAGCACAATCTTTGGCAATGTTTTGCTTTTATCAAAGAAATAAGGCAGGAGACGCTCAACAAGCACTCTGGCAATAGTATTCAATTGCTTATCAGCAAACTTACAGTTTCTGAGTGTTGATATCGTGATGGCTGATCCAGTGTACTGTCGATCAGAAGGTTCTTTGGACTCATTGGTAATAATGTCTTTATGGCGCCCCATTTCAAAGCGCCTGCAGAAAAATTTGCCACCGTCCTTAAAAACACTCTCAACCATGAATGTTTCAAAATATTTGAGACAGGTGAAACGGCCGAAGCCTTTGCCTCCCTGGGTGATTTTGTGATCTGAGTAGAGTGTATCAAAAGAGTTTCGGTTCTCAGTATCAAACCCTACGCCATTATCAGCGACAGTAAAACCGCAAACCGAAGGAATAGAACCTTCCAACAGATCGGCCTGTCCGTCACGATGAACGACGATCTCAACAAGGCCATTATTATTGTCAATGCATTCAATGGACTGAATAGCATTGACAATCAACTCAACAATGGGGGTATAGACGTTAACACCAGAGCCTGCCGGAATATGGTCGACCGCTCGTTGTATGTTGACGTTACTCATAGTTTCTCTCTTAGCATCCCTGCACTCTGAAAGGCTGCTATGTTCATGGATCAAAGTTCTGGTTGTGATTCTATCTCCTTTTTCTACTGTCTGTGAATTCATTTAATTAATCTACCCTTACCGTATGTTTTGTACCTTGCCCGACATCTTGTTCTTATCACTGCCGCGATTAGTGCTTGCAGGTGGAAGATCTCCCCTAAGGATCACTACCTGACAAAAAGAGCATAAAAGCAACATCCTTACTGGTATCAGGTATCTCAACATTAAACAATTCCCCAACATTCCTCATGTGAAGCCTGCTGTAATACGGTGGGCATACTGCTGTTCTATGTTCTGACCGTGCATTGGCTTTATCGTTCAACGCTGTTTTGGGGTTTTAAAGGCGATCTCTCAGCTACACTGCTTGCTCTCAAGTTTTACCAGTGCCACTGGATCTACTTTTATCGCTTAGGCTACGGGCAGATAGTTCAGGATCAGTGCCAAGCGTACTGGCAGCGACCTTCCCCCCCAGGTCACCTACAAGAAAACGGGACAGTCTTGATTATTGAAGTTCTCAAACCTCCACCTCATATTGTGCCAGATTTGGTGCAGTGCCTTTTATCTCCCCGTCCTGAACAAAAACCTTTTCCCCAAGGCTCTCAGACTCGCCCTTGATAATAATGATGGAACCATTTCGAAGCTCGGCCTGACTGGTACCATTGCCATTGTTGGCTATGATGGTGGCGACTACTCTCACACCTTCCGGGATGAGCGCCTTGAATTGCTGCCAGATATTAGTTGTGGCCATGCTTCCCCCTTATGAATTGTATGTCCACACAGACTGTATTTCTTCAGGCTCTACATCACCCTCAACCAATATTGGCATTGCCCAATATATAGCAACTTCGGGAGGCTGCTTGTTTAGTGCGATAGCTATGCCACCCTCACCAGGCGGTGTTTCTTCATCACAGATAAACGTCCAGACAAACTGTGTCCAAATGCTCTTGATTTGAGTGGCGCCCTTGGTTGTCCTGGAGGTCATGACTTCATGCTGACTTCCTCCGAGGTAGCTGTTTATGTAGGAAGTGATATTGGGCTCGGTATCAACGTCTGCCCGGAGCCAGATAGAGAAGGTGTAGCTCTTGCCTGCTTCAAAGGCATAGGTTCGATAGTGATAAAGAAATGTCCCGTTATTTTTGGTATTGGTGCCGGTTCCAATCATGCAGAGAGTGCCGTTTACTGTTCCTTCCTGTTGTGTCGTTCCTGAGCCCCAATAATAACTGTTGCCCCAATGATCCCATTTTGACCAATCGTTTGCTGCTTGTCCCTCTGCTTCAATCATATTGATCAAAGCCGGTTCGGTTGGTTCCGTACCATCAGCATTATTATCAGTTTCATCTGTATTAGCCGGTGCTTGAGGTATGGCCTTGCTGGTTTCAAAGTGGCGCTCCAGTTCAACGGACTGGATAACGGTTCCCACGCCGGAAGCACTGATACTGGTCGCCAGACAGAGTCCTTGCCAATCGCCGGTTATATCCAAAACCTCTACCAGCATCCCAGGCTCAATTAACCCGGGTGCGGTATTAGTATCGGTCAATGGTATCTCAATAGTGCTTATGCTCTGGTTGCCACCTTTAGCCAGCTCATTTCTTCCACGCTCAGTATTAACCTGCGTTTCAGTGAGCCAATCTTCCAGAATATCAGGAGCGGGGTTGTCGCCATTGCTGCCAGCTCTTTTGACATTCACGGCTACTCCAGCATTGGTACCGGATACATAGACCGCATTGTAAGCCTGCTCTGGTCGCCAGTTGGCGCTCAAACTAATGACCATGCTGGCCGGAACAATTCTGTCCATGGTGGCGGTACTCCATGCCCAAGGGCTCGCTGGGTAGCGAGGCTGGATATTGAGTTGGTCAGCATTCCGACTTGGTATAATGACGGAGCCTGCCGTTCCTGCGAGCCTAGCCACAACCTGCATAGCGGTCTGGTTCTGATAGCTGAATGAACCTCCGGGAATAATCCAGTCGGGAGTGCTATAGTCGTTCAGGTCTGGATAGCTGGCGGTAAAGCCGGTATTAGCCAGTTCTTCACTGATCGCCTGCTTTGCATTGAGGTCACTGGTGTTGCTCTTGCTTCGAAGCGGTGCATAAGGCGCTGCCAGCAGTTGCGTTCGGCTGCTGCCATAGATGGTGTAACGCTCATCCCCAAAGCGCCTATCGGTGCTGTATCGCTCAATAATAAAGACCCACTTCCAGCCGTTAATATCGACCTCTATTTCCTTGGGACCGTTCTGGTCAGGTTCTATCAGGGCAAGATTGGAAGCGCCCCAAAGCTGGCCGGTGAAACTCCATGAAAAACTATCAATGTCGAGGCTGATTTCCAAGTTAGGGAGTTCAATGGGTGTCCGGGCAGGTAAGGCGACGGTGGTGACAATATTCATTAGCAGATAACTCTCCCTGATCTCTGGCTGTTCCGGTTCCGGATTTTCCACAATGTCCGGGTTTTTCTCGCCGCCATAGTTGCCGGTTACCGTTTCATCCCTTGCCTTCTGGCCAAAGCCCCACGGCAGGATAACCGGCTGATCTTCGGCTCTGTTGCTCTGGTGGGAGAAGGTTCGCTTGGTGTCGGTCGGCTGCGCTGCAATGTTTTCGTCAAACTGTCCAAGCTGGAAAAATACCGAGCCGTTGCTTTGTGGCCGATATTCCCGCTCCTGAAAGACAAAGTTTAAGGGTGGCTGCTGGAGCGGGTAGGCTTTGATGATTCTCTGGCTGGCACCATAGAGGTCTACTGACTGCATTCCCTCTTTGAGTGTATTGTCCCGTTCTGGTGGATGGTTCCACGGTAATGCCTCTTCCTGATCCTGCGCCTCGATGCTCTTATCCCAGCTACCCTGTTTGTGGGTATCCCTCCGCTCTGGCTGCTGCCATTGATCGCCAGTTGTCGCTTCTTTCCGGTGGCTCTCGCCATGACTAAAACTAACCACAGTCTCCTTTTTAGCCACCGCTCCCCAAAATAGCCCGAACGGTAAAGCTTCCGCAGGGGTTGCCTGCTCGCTAGTTTGCTTCCGGGTAGTGCTAACCGGGCGACTGCTGCCATAGCCCGCAGTGCTGCTCTGTTGGCGGTTCGTTCCCGTCTGCCATTGGCTTTCATAAAGACGGATTAATCCCGGGGCGGGAGCGAAATAGACCAGCGGCCTCCCGTTCATCTTAAAGTCAGCAATAGCCGACGATGCCACGGTATAGGGTGCGCCAGTCAGCCGAAAGTCTGCGTTATCAGTTGGGACCTCATAGCTCATACGGTTGGCTCTGCTTTCAGTGGACCGTGTGCCAGTGGCCGATAGTAGGGAATCGCCCGGAGGGTAATGCCTTCGACGGTGCGGGTATGGTTGGTGCCGGTATCAATCCACCATTCCGGTTCGGTGGCCGGGAGGTTGCCGCCTAACTCCACCCGGTAAACGGGGGAAACCAAGCCCTTTTTTTGGGTGCCAGGCTGCGGATATTCTTTCTGATTTTTCTCAGTGTCAGGCATTAACAATGTTGATCCGTCAGTAAGCAGTACACGACGTTGATGCCATAGCCATGATTCTGGTGAGGCGTGATCAAGGTTATTGCCTGATGTACGCAGCAACTCTCTTATGGATGCTTCAGTCAACCGATGCCGCGCTTTGCAATATGCGCTGGTTTGAGTGTTGGGCACCTTGTTGCCCTTGACGACCTGGTCTCTCGCTTCATCAATGAGAGCGTGGCGGCACGACTTGGTGTCACTAACCACCTGCCTCATGAATAGGGTTAATGTTTTAAGGGGTGGAAAGTCCCGAACCCTGCAGCCGGAGTAACTGTCTTGAAAAGAGTTAAGGTCATCAGAGGTAAGAATCGATGAAAGCTCGTCGCTTTCAGTCTGTTGCAAATTGGTGAAGGCAATCATCTGCGAGGGACAGGAATTCTTGGCTACACTTGTTCATGGCTTGCTCGGAAGGGAGATGTTTATGGTTAAGACTTTTATAGTCGTTTTTCTTTCCGGGCAAGCCTTTAGTTATCAAGGTCTGGAGTCTTAAGTCAGTGCCATTGCGGTATAGGGTGCGCCAGTCAGCCGAAAGTCTGCGTTATCAGTTGGGACCTCATAGCTCATACGGTTGGCTCTGCTTTCAGTGGACCGTGTGCCAGTGGCCGATAGTAGGGAATCGCCCGGAGGGTAATGCCTTCGACGGTGCGGGTATGGTTGGTGCCGGTATCAATCCACCATTCCGGTTCGGTGGCCGGGAGGTTGCCGCCTAACTCCACCCGGTAAACGTGGCCATTGGGAACCGAGGGATGAATCAGGTCGCCCTGAACGACTGATGCTGTGGCGGTATATGGAACACCATACTCGTCTATTGCCAGCACAAAGGTCTCGCCGCCTTCGGTCAGCACATTGAGGCTATAACTGCCGGTTTCGCTGTCGCTGCTGGTATCACCGGTTACTGACCATGAACCATCAGGCTTATGCTCAATGGCTACCAGTTGCCTTGCGACCGGTTCGGCCTGATTATCCAGCACTCTTTCTACCTTGCCGGTTAATGTTGCCGGGTCGCCGGTTGGTGCGCCACCGCCTCCGCTGGTGCTGATGGCGAGGTCATGAATTATCGCTTTGTCTGGTGCAATTAATTCACTGCTGTAAATCCGGCCTTCCTTAAAAATTAGCAAGCTAAAAAGCGGTGAGCCGGGATATTCAGGTAAATATCGGGCTGTATAATTGCCGTTAGCAATAGCACCACCAAAAATATACTTGGCTGCATTTTCCTTTACTAAAATAAAGCCCCCTTCATACGGAAGCCCATCAACCTTTAGACTGAATTTTAAAGTGTGTTGATAGGGTAGGTCAGCTTTGGGATAGACTGTAATAAAATCAGCAATCATTACCACTCCCCCGTTAATTGTATATACACTTCCATATGAGAGTAATAATCATCTGCTCTGGAATGGTCCTTGGAAAAAGCAAAAAACTGCTCACCGAAGGCATCTAATTTTACCAGCCAATTTCTACTTTCTGCTGTACTTGAATAACCACTGGTTATCCACGGATAAATGTTATAAACCCCACGAAGTTGAAAAATATAATTTTGTTGCAATACAAAAAACCAAGGAGCTTTAATGCTTGCATTATTTGTGAAAACGTCGGGAGTTCTTATTTGATAGTCACTGCTGTTGCTAAAATAATACGTTGACTCGCAAGACAACATAAACCAAAAACAATCCTGTGCCGCCCATTCTTCACCGGGAACCTGTGTGACCGGACGTCTACTCTTCGTTATAGCCGTATGACTGGCAGAAAACCCCATAACACCGGAAGAAGTAACAGAACCAGCAGCTTCAACATCATCTATTTTTCCATTGTAGGAGCCGGGTCCAAGTAAACACCAAGGTTTCGGATAATTGCCGTTAGGGTCATCCATATCCCCCGCATAAATAACGCCCGGATAATAGCTATCCCAATAACTTTGTTTTACATTTTGCGAGTAAGTATCTGAAAGAATAAAAATCATAGTTCTTTCATCACCAACTGCATACCATGTAACAGTACTGCCAGTAGAAGGGTTAATTGATATGACATCGCTATAGTGCTCATACTCTTCTGGAGAATTAACAACATCGGCAATCTGCAGCAAGAACCCGTTTTGCCTTACTATATGACTCTGAACAATCAGATTCATATTTTCATCGGCGGTTGATTGATTCTGATAGACGGTTCGATCACTGCCTTCAATTTCCGATGTCATTAGTTTTGTCCATCCCATTCCGGGCTTTGAGCCATAACCTGTAATCAGGATTGCATCGAAAATCTCAGTAATATTGCACTGCCAATTATTACTCCCACTCCGGGTTGTTTGAATCTGTGGCGCACCTGAATCTTCCCAGCTGTAGTATTGAACAGGCATCAGTCAGCATCCCCTCTGATTTGTAAGGTAAAATCGTCGTTGGTTTCCGTTCCCTGACCGGAGAGAACCGTTCGGCAAATCCAAACCGGCGCAAGGCATCCATCGGTGTTAAAACGAATAGCGTTGCCTACTGCCCAACCGCTGCCCCATCCATCGGCTTTCAATGTGAAATAAGGCACTCCCGCTTCCGGGTTAATGGGTGCGGTGTCTGTGGTGGTACTTCCGGTTGCTATGATCCCGAGCTTTTCCTCAACAATCTGAAAGGCCGTGCTGCTGGTAAAGATCACCGCCCACTTGCCATAGATGGCTCCCTTGTTGGTCACTTCCACCGGGTAGTTAATGGTGTTGTATTGGGCTGTGGTCTGGTCGCCTATCCGGTTATCCGTCCAGTTCGGATCGCCGTTATCCCACACCTTCTGGCTGAAGAAGTTTTTCACTCTCGCCTGAAGATCGCCATACACGACCGCACTGCTCACCGTGGTTTCGGTTGCGGGTAAATCCCAAGGCACAGGAGAGATAATGGAAAGATCGCCGTTGATCTGAACGTCACTTAAAACGCTCATGTGCTCCACCCGATCCTTAATGGTAAAGGGTGCAGTCAGAGGGTTGCTGCCAGCATCAATCAGGCTCAACGGATTGGCAAAGGTAATAGAACCCGCCTCTCTATCAACGGTGTATTGATCGCTGGACAGCAGAGCCTCGCTGCTGTCTTCCACCACAATGTCCGCCTGATGGTCACGAGTCAGGTTGATCGCCTGACCGGCTGTTGGTGTGCCAGCATCGGTGTTTGCCGTGTGGCTGATGACCACAATATCCCCGGCACGATAGATAGGCACCTTGCCATCAGGAGGTAGGCGAACCGGATCAAGGCCGATCAATTCAGCATCCAAAGGCAGGCTGGTTTCGACTACGCAGTTATACCGTAAGCGCCAATATAACCAGCGTTATAGCCAATCCCAACAGATCTGCTTATTCTTGAGCCGCCTTCACTGCCCAGGGCAGAAGCTGTTCCAGTTTCTCAATCGTGTCAGCGTAAGGCAGTTCTTTTAAAATGTGGCTCAGGTATTGGAAAGGCTCCAGCCCATTGCCTTTTGCGCTTTCAATCAGGCTGTAATAGATGGCACTGGCTTTGGCACCCTTGGGTGTGTCTGCAAAGAGCCAGTTCTTGCGACCAAGAGTGAAGGGGCGGATAGCATTTTCCGCCGCTGCATTACTGATATTGATATCCCCATCTTCACAGTACACGACCAGTTTCGGCCATTGGTTCAGGGCATAGCTCATTGCTTTATGGGTCAGGCTGTCAGGTACCAGCCGGGTGATGTTTTTCTGTAACCACTGGTGCAGGTCATCCAGCAGGGGCTTGCTCTCCTGTTGTCGCCGAGTCTTCTTTTCCGGAGCAGTCAGGCCTTTGATGGCCTCTTCAATGGCATACAGCTTGCGGATTTTACCCAACGCAACATCGGCTTTGCTGACCTTGCTGTTCTTCACCTTCTTGCCCGGTTTGGCTTCGCCTTTTTTGGCATCGGTGAATTTACGGCGTACATGATCAAAGCAGCCAACCTGGATAATGCCTTCTTTTTTGCACACGGCGCTGTAACTGGCATAACCGTCAGTTTGCAGGTAACCGCTAAACCCTTCGAACAGGCGCAGGGGAACCTCCTTGCCTCTGGAAGGATCGTAATGGAACAGCACCGCCGGTTGCCCCGGTGGACCACCCCGTGTCACCCACATATATTTATCAGAGTGGAGTGATTTACTGAGTTCCTTGAGCACCTGAACCCGGGTCTCATCGGCATTCATGATATGCCCTGTGCGCTGATGGTCTTCCATCAGGTTGATCAGTGGCTGCAGCTGCAGGGATAACCGGATCATCCAGTTGGCCATCGTCGTCCGGGTGATGGAGCCACCATAACGAGCCAGTATCTTTTCCTGCCGATACAGTGGCAGGGCATCGCAATATTTGGCACCGATGATCCAGGCCAGCATGTTGACGGTGACCGCCGATTTTGGAATGGGGTGCTTTGGGAGTTCAGCGGCTTTAATGACGCGTTTTTCGTGAGATTCTCCGCCCTGTTCATCCTTCACAATGAATACGGCTTTTTCCTGCATAATCTCCTTGACCTGAACCCTGGCAGGAATAATATCCAGTTCTTCCCGGACTTTGGTGAAGAAGGTCTCAATGGCACCCTGCTTTTCTTCTTCGGTCAGTTCAATACGTTCCTGGACTCTCGGCAGTGACGGCGACAGAGGTTGACGCCCCTTGCGTTTCTTTGGGGGCTTTGGACTTTCCTCTGTTTCTTCCTGAGCATCTTCATCCGGATCAACGGCACAGTCCGTTAATTCTGCTTCATTGAAGATTTCACCCTGACCACTGAACTTTTCAGAGCTTCGACCGTAAAGGCGGGCACGTTCCAAACGCAGGTATTCTTCCAGAATAGCGATGCGTTTTTTCTGCTCTTCGATGACAAAAGACTTTTTCTGGATAATGTCGTCTTTCTCAAGAATGACATTGTCTTTTTCGAGAATGACACCGTCCATGGCCTGGATGGCCTCAAGTAAGGCCTCCAGATCCAAAGCTGTTTCAGCGCTTCCTGCCAGTAAACTCAGGGCGGATTTTGGCTGATAAATGAGGGTGTCAATGGGTGATTTCATAGCCGATATTTTACCATAAGCGGCTGAGTTTTAAGACTAAAAACAGCTTTCGTAATGTCTTTTTTTATGGGGTTTCATCGCACTGAGATTATAGCCATCAAGCAGCCAATTGAGCTGTTGGCCTGTTAAGGCTAACAGTTCGTCATCGGGCTTTGGCCAGTGGAACTTATCCTCTGCCAAGCTCTTGTAATAAAGCACAAAACCATTATCTTCCCAGAACAAGCACTTGATTTTATTGCGATGACGGTTGGTGAAGGCATAGAGGTGACCATCAAAAGGGTTATGCCCAAGTTCCTGCTCGATCAGTACCGCCAGCCCCTTGAAGGACTTTCGAAAATCGATGGGATCCCGATAAAGGTAGACCTCAGGCAAGCTGGACGACGGGCGCATTACAGGTTGATTCATCGCAGCAATCCAATCAACTCACCAGCCAGAGCGAGGTTTTGATGATTAATCCCGGAAACACTGAGCCCACTGGGCAATGATACCGTTAAAGGGGATGATTCTTCGCAAGTTTGACTCTGGTTCTGCGTCAGGGAAACGGGCACAAAGGCAGAAACAGTTTTTGATGATAAAGCAGGAGCTTTCCCAGTCCGCAACTTCTTTTTCCAGTATCCAAGTTGTGATGGCTTAACGCCGTTCTGTCGACTCCAGGCATTTTGGCTCAACCCGGAGTCATGCCAGGCTTCGACTCGTTGCTGCCATTGTTCCCGGGTAGTTTTTGGATTGTCCATCGGAGCCTCCGTGTAATCAGAGACCTTATGATTCCTTATCAGCGTTTAGCCGGGTAGAACGTGGGTTATTTTGGCGCTTACGGTGGAAATATCAATCCATGCTGGATAAACATGCTTATGCATCAGGCCATCATTATTCTTGGCTTTCTCACGCATCTGCTTCCAGCTGGTTTTTATGCGTCTGGACTTGATCTCACTTTCATCGTGAGAGCGGCACATCAGGGTGATTGAAATGATCAGGGGAGCAAAGTTATTCTGAAGCTCCTCCTTGCTGTAGACCATCCGATCAATATAGGTGCAGATGGTAATACCTGTATTGAGTATCCGGATAAACAGTTCCAGGGCATCCATGATATTTGCCCGGCTGATCCGATCCAGACTTTCGACCAATAGCACCGCTGGCCGCTTTATTAATCCTTGATCAACCGCATTAAGAAAGCTCCCAAGGGCTGCCTTGTCATCAAGGTTTTTTCCATGAAAAGCAGATTTGCCAATATCGGTAAGCTGAAACGTGGTATCCATAGCCCAACCTTTCTCTTCACAAAAGGCTGCACTTGCTTCAAGCTGTCGCTCAATACCACCACCCTTGAGCTGTCGCTTGGTAGAGATACGGTGATATGAATAGCAGTAGGTCGTCCGTGTAAGAGTTGTATCCATTGCTTTTTTTATTATCATAATGCCTCCAACTATCGTGCATTAATGATTTTTGGAAAGCAATTATACTGTTCTTACACGCTTGCGAGCCGACTCGTGGCCCCTCCGCCAGTCTCTCCCGTAACCCTCGTAAAATGGTGCATGCGGGTTGGTTCGGGTGTCGGCTCCTTCGGGAACCGACCTACGCTGAGAGACTCGGTTTTGAGTTTTGCGACAGTCTCCTGCGCGGGAATGACGATGTTGAGATTTTTTCCTGTTTCAGACCTTTTGCGACACCCTCTTATGGCCAATATGACTCTGAATTACATTGGAGGATATGAATTCCTGCTGGCTGGCTTTTCTTTCAAAACGGAGAAGATTTCAGCCAGATTTTCCAATGCAGGTTTGCCTTTATCAGACAACTTTTTTATCAGGCAATATTCGGTTCAATGAAGCTTGCTTGAAATATAGCGATTCAAACTGACACCGGACTCTGCTGCCTGGAGCGCTAGCATTCGATGTACTTCCGGTGGAATACGGACCATCAGTTTACCGCTGAAATTTCTGGTTGATATGGGCTCTGGTATCTTTTCGTTGGCGGCTGTCATCTCAGTAATACAATTGCTTACCAGTTTTTGTATACCGATTAATGCGGCAGTCTGTCACTGATCCGGCCAGCTCAGGCTGGGGTATTCAGCGCACAAACCGACACAGTCCTGATCTTCCTCAGACCATGTAACACGATAAGTGTATCGATCTATTTTATTGCTCATGTTGTCTCCATACGCTCAATTGCCTGCAGTGTCACTGATACTGGCCATAGAAAGGATGGTAGCACTAATGATACTGATGGCAAGTGGTCATATTTTGAAAATAAATGTAAAGAATCTATGAATATTATTCCAGTAATCATGTCTGGCGGCTCTGGTAGCCGCCTATGGCCTCAGTCTCGGGCTTTGAACCCGAAACAGTTTCTGCCTCTGGTGAATGAACAGACCATGTTGCAGAATACCGTTGCCCGTTTGGATGGGCTGGACTCGGTTGGGGATCCTCTGGTGATTGCCAATGAAGATCATCGTTTTCTGGTGGCGGAGCAGCTTCGCCAAATGGGGCGTAACGTTGAGGCAATCATTCTGGAGCCAGTAGGGCGGAATACAGCACCAGCCGTCGCCTTGGCGGCTTTGAAAGTTTTGAAGCAAGAAGATACTGAAGTCCAAAGGCCTTCTGCCAATGAAGTTGATGAGAGCGCTTTGCTACTCGTCTTGGCGGCGGATCATGTAATTGAAGACGCTCAGGCTTTTCATAAAGCTATTCAGAATGCGTTGCCGGCTGCGATGGCAGGAAAGCTGGTTACCTTTGGTGTCGTACCGACACAACCGGAAACCGGGTATGGGTATATAAAGGCGGGTAACGAGTTAATTGTTAATAGTGAGCAGGCTTTCCCGGTAGAGAGTTTTGTAGAGAAGCCTGACCTGGAAACGGCGCAGGCGTATCTGGCTTCCGGGGATTATTACTGGAATTCCGGTATGTTTTTGTTCAAAGCTTCCCGCTATCTGGAAGAATTGAAGCGGTTCCGGCCAGATATTCTGGAAGCCTGTGAAAAAGCAATGACGGTTCAGAATCCCGATCTTGATTTTGTCCGGCTGGATGAAGATGCCTTTAAGGTATGCCCGGATGACTCCATCGACTACGCGGTGATGGAAAAAACGACGGATGCCGTTGTTGTGCCATTGGATGCGGGGTGGTCTGATGTTGGCTCCTGGTCTTCACTCGCGGATATTTCTGACAAGGATGATCAGGGGAACGCGGTTCAGGGTGATGTTTTGCTGCATGATACAACCAATACCTATGTACGCAGTGAAAAAAAGCTGATTGCGACGGTTGGCGTCAATGACCTTATCGTGGTAGAAAGCGACGATGCCATTCTGGTCTCCCATAAGGACCGGGTGCAGGATGTTAAAAAAGTAGTGGAGCTGTTGAAGGCCGAAGGGCGCCCAGAGGTGAATCTGCACCGGAAGGTATATCGTCCATGGGGCGCTTATGACGCCATTGATAGTGGCGAGCGTTTTCAGGTCAAGCGCATTATGGTAAAGCCTGGTGCCAGGTTGTCGTTGCAGAAGCATTACCACAGGGCTGAGCACTGGATTGTGGTTAAAGGGACGGCACTGGTCGACGTTGATGGGAAGGAGGTCCTGTTGACTGAAAACCAGTCGACTTATATTCCGATTGGTGCGGTGCATCGACTGGAGAACCCGGGTAAATTTGATCTTGAGTTGATAGAAGTTCAGAGCGGAGGGTATCTGGGAGAAGATGATATTGTACGCTTTGAAGACACCTATGGAAGAGTCTAACTTAAAGGCAAGCTCTTCGTAAAAATCATCATGCTTGTTAAGGTTTATTCATTGACTTTCACCTGGATCGACTGGCTGATCGCCGGTATCGTTATCATCTCCGCGCTCATCAGTTTAAAGCGTGGTTTTTTTAAAGAGATTCTCTCTTTGTTGACCTGGCTGGCAGCTATTTTTGTAGCGTGGTCTTTTGGCGGAGCACTGTCAGAACGATTTACTGACTATATAGCGACACCATCCGTACGTGTTATGGCGGCCTGCGCCTTGCTGTTTGTTGCAACACTGATGGTTGGAGCTTTGGTCAACCGTATTATTGCAGAACTGGTTCAGGTGACCGGTCTTTCAGGGACAGATCGTATTCTGGGTATGGCGTTTGGTGGATTGCGCGGCTGCCTTCTGGTCACTGTTCTGGTTGGGTTGCTCACCCTTGCGCCACTGGAGCAGGATCCTGCCTGGCAGCAGTCCGTACTCCTTCCGCATTTTATGCTGTTGGCCGACTGGTCTAAGCAAACGGTCGTTGATTTCATGGGGCCGCTGATGCAAAGCTAGTTTATTGTTAGCCCTCATCTAATCCCTTCTATTATCTTTTCCATTTGTAATGATAACAGGCCGGTTAAGTTTGAACTTTATCCGGTCTTTTACTATCTACAGTTCCAGTTATCCTAATAAATAGCGTATGATTCAAGCCTTTATCGCCGCCTGCTATGGGGTTAACTGACAGAGCAAGGAACAGGCAAATTCGATTGAACTGGCAGGAAGCCCTGGTCGCTGGCACTGAAAGCAATTACGCTGATCAATCCTGAGGACGACTACATGTGTGGAATTGTCGGTATTTCGGCAACGGTGAATGTTAACCAGCTGTTGTTCGATGCGCTGACTGTGCTGCAACACAGGGGGCAGGATGCTGCAGGGATGGTGACGCTTGATGACGGTCGCTTCTTTCTGCGTAAAGATAATGGTCTGGTTAAGGATGTTTTTCGAACTCGTCATATGAAACGTCTCAGTGGCACTTCCGGACTTGGCCACGTTCGATATCCGACGGCAGGAACGTCCAGTTCCGCTGAAGCACAGCCATTTTATGTGAACTCACCCTATGGTATTGCCCTTGCTCATAACGGCAATCTGACCAATGCGGATGATATCAAACAGTCACTGTATGAAAGTGATCTCCGGCATATTAATACCCATTCCGATTCTGAAATTCTGCTGAATGTCTTTGCCCATGAACTGGCAAAAGAGGGCAGGCATAAACCTTTGGCGGAAGATATTTTTAATGCGATAACTGGTGTTTACCAGCGCTGTGAAGGCGGTTATGCGGTGGTTGCCATGATCAATGGTCATGGCATGGTGGGTTTTCGAGATCCTCACGGTATTCGACCACTGGTCTATGGCAAGCGGGAATCAGAGCAGGGCACGGAATATATGTTTGCTTCTGAGTCGGTGGCTCTGGATGCCCTGGACTTTGAACTGGTGCGTGATGTGGCACCGGGTGAGGCCATCTATATCGACGAACAACGTCAGTTGCACAGTCATCAGTGTGTGCCCGGCAAGCTGACGCCCTGTATGTTTGAGTATGTTTATCTGGCCCGGCCTGATTCCAGTGTTGATGGTATTTTTGTCTATCAGTCTCGCCTGCGGATGGGGCAGACACTGGCCAACAAGATTCTCAGGGAGTGGCCGGACCATGATATTGATGTGGTGATGCCGATTCCGGATACCAGCCGTAACTCGGCTCTGGAGATGGCTACCCGTCTTGGTCTGCCGTATCGTGAAGGCTTTGTTAAGAATCGGTATATCGGCCGTACTTTTATCATGCCGGGGCAGGCTGTTCGTGAGAAATCAGTCCGTCAGAAGCTGAATGCGATCGGGCAGGAGTTTGCTGGTAAGAATGTCCTGCTGGTGGATGATTCTATTGTTCGCGGTACCACTTGTCAGCAGATTGTTGAGATGGCTCGCGATGCCGGTGCTAATAAAGTCTATTTTTGCTCCGCAGCGCCAGCGATTCGATTCCCCAATGTTTATGGCATTGACATGCCAACCAGTGAAGAACTGATTGCTCATGGTCGTACGGATGAAGAGATCGGAGAGCTCATTGGTGCCGATAGGCTGATTTTTCAGGATCTGGAAGATCTTAAGAAAGCAGTATCATCGCTAAATCCAGCGATAGAAGATTTCGACTGTTCAGTTTTTGATGGTCATTATGTGGCCGGTAATATTGATGAACATTATCTCGCTCTGCTGGCTTCCAGTCGTAATGACAGCCGCCGCCAGTCAGATAGCGACATTATCGATCTTCACAATGAAGGTGATCTGTAGGTTGGTAATTCAATTCCGTAGGGAGTGCTGACATGAACGCTTCGATACAGACCTACATTGATTCAGGTCTGTATCGAAGGTCTTTCAAGCTTATTCCTAACTCAATATTACCCTTCAGTGTTGCCAGGCGAACGGACAGCTCAGCCTGATCTTTTTGTGCAAGGACTTTTTTCAACGCGCCTTTAGGCTTTTCACTGCCCTCCACATTCTTCTCTGTTCTATCGAACAGAGCCTTCAAGCTACCATATTCTTTGAGTAACTCCGCAGCACCTTTCTTACCGACGCCCTCAACGCCTGGTACATCGCCTACCCCGGCAATACCCCAGTAATCCAGTAACTTATCAGGTGCTATTCCATATTCGTCAGTGACTGAAAGGGCATTAAAGTTAACTTTCTGGAAATGATCCCGTTGTGTCACCAATGGCGAACTCAGTAGCTGTCGATAGGCTTTGTCGGTTGAGAGGATCAGGGTGTTCACATTGGCAGAGACTGCTCTGTGGGTGATTGCACCGATAACGTCATCGGCTTCAATGCCATTACGGCGAAAGGTCATCAGGCCCATTTTTCTAAAAGCATTGTTAAATTCCACCAGTCGTTTTCGCAGTATCAATGGCATCGGTTTCCGCTGGGCTTTGTAACCGGGGAATAACTGGTGCCTCCAGGTGGGAGGGTCACCATCAAATACAATCAAGACATGGCTTGGAGTACACTCATTGATGGCCCGTTGCACGGAGGAAAGTGTGGCTGAAAGCGCGCCATCAACCTGCTGGTTTTCATCAACTGAAGCATCCCTTGAAGGGATGGCTGCATGGATACGACGTATCAGATTTAAAGCATCGATCAGTAATAATGTGGGTGCCATGTTGTCTTGGTAATCCAGTAGTGATTCTGCTGCTCAGAAAACCTGTATAGTAGAAAGTATCAATCTTCCGTCATTCCCGCGAAGGAGGCTGTCGCAAAACCCTCCGGAAACCTCGTTTCCACGGTCCTCCGTGGGAATGCATACCGCACTCGCTACAAACGAATAACCTGCCTGAAACTCCCTCCGGTTCAAGCCTGGTGAGGTATACCCATATGCGGTCAGCTCCGTATGCATTCCCACGCAGAGCGTGGGAACGAGGGTTTCGCGACAGTCTCGAAGGCGGGAATGACGATGGTATATTCTGGTTTGCTGCTTCCCTTAGACAATGATAACGGATAATTGCTCAAGGTAGGCTGTGGCTTTACTGTTTCTTCTGGTATGTTATCGAGCTTGACTAGGTATAAACCATAAAAAACACGTAGTAGTTCAGGAAGTTCCATGAATGACCATGATTTGACTGATGTTGTCGCGCCTTATAACGATGCTTCCGGACGCGAAGGCTCTTTACCGGCTGAAGACTTTTTATCCGCTGAAGGCTCTCTTGGATTTGCAACCCAGTCTATCCGGGCAGGCTCGTTCCGCAGTGACCAGCGGGAACACAGCGAAGCCATTTATCTGACTTCAAGCTTCGTCTATGACAGTGCTGCTCAGGCTCAGGCGGTGTTTGCCGGTGATGAAGACGGTAATGTTTACTCTCGATACACCAATCCATCGGTACGAATGCTCGAAGAGCGTATGGCTATTCTGGAGGGGGGCGCTCTTGAGAACATAGAGGCCTGTGCAACGTCATCAGGTATGGCAGCAATTCTCGGAGCTTGCATGGGGCTGCTGAAAAGTGGTGATCATGTCATTTGTTCCCGAAGTGTGTTTGGTACTACCTTCACTATTTTTTCCAAATATCTGGATAAATTTGGCGTTAAAACCACGTTTGTCGATCTGGTCGACTATCATCAGTGGCGCGATGCCATTCGCCCTGAAACCCGGTTGTTATTTCTTGAAACGCCCTCAAACCCTTTGAGTGAAGTGGCTGATATTGGGCTGTTGGCTGATATTGCTCACCGGCATGGGGCATTCCTGATGGTCGATAATTGTTTCTGCACCCCGGCATTACAAAAACCGCTGTTATTGGGTGCTGACCTTGTTGTGCATTCGGCAACAAAATACATTGATGGTCAGGGGCGCTGTCTTGGCGGCATGGTTATCGGTCGGAAAAAACTCGTTGACGAAGTTCATTTATGGCAACGGGCAGCGGGTGCCACCATGAGTCCATTCAACGCCTGGGTCTTTTATAAGGGGTTGGAAACGTTGTCTGTCCGAATGGATGCCCACTGTCGTAATGCCTCTGAATTGGCAAATTGGCTGAGTCAGCACAAAGCGGTTGAAAAAGTGCATTACTCGGGGCTGAGTAACCACCCGGGTCATGAGTTGGCGAAGAAGCAGCAAGCGGGTTTTGGTGGTGTTCTGGCCTTTGAAGTCATCGGTGGACGTGAATCCGCATGGAAGGTTATTGATGGTGTTGAGATTATGTCCCGTACAGCAAACCTGGGGGATACACGAACCACCATTACCCACCCGGCGACAACAACGCATTGTCGTTTGTCTGATGAAGATAAGATGAAGTCTGGAATTACAGAAAGCCTGATTCGGGTCGCTGCCGGCCTTGAGGATATTGAAGACCTGAAGAGGGATCTCGATAAAGGACTGAAGCAGCTGCTGTAGAGTTGTTAAGCTGAAAAACGGCCAGCACCTTTAAATTGGCGCTCTGTTGTATTTTAGCCAGAGGCCACTTGCTGATTGAAGATTTGCCCGGTATGGGTAAAACGGCCCTGGCCTGAGGGTGATGCAAAAACCGGGTTGTCCGATAAAATGCAGCCAGGTGATGTTGCCCGATTAAGCCAATCCTATGAGCTGGCATTTCGTGCTCAATTCAAAGGGTCTGTCCCCCCATCAAGAGAGATACTGGAGAACCCTGATCCTTGACCAGTACGATGGAAATCAGTGGTGGCAGAGTGACCTTTTACAACTCTTGAACCAGTTTCCCGGTGAAATAGACCATGAACGCAACTGGCAAAGTCGTTCTCCAGTCAGTAATGGCTGGTGGCAGATTGAGCCGGGTCCCTATGAATATTATTGCAAGGGCAGATTCCACTGGCTTATCGTTTTAGCCAGACCGGGTTTTTGAAATCTTTTCGTCAGGGCTGGGAGCGCCTGGAGTATCGCTGACAGAAGTCTGTTGTTCAATATCAGCAGGAAAAACAACAGTCTTTTATGAAGCAATTGTTTGGTACTTCTTCCAATTACTGGCAACAGGTCGGCGTTTTAGGGGCATTACTGGCGCTGTTCTCTGCGCTTTTTGGATTTCTTGCTTTGTATCAGAAACCGCGGAAGAATCTGCATCAAAAGGCATGGTGTCAGCTGGAACGTATACTGGCAAGCAAAGGCTTTGAGCGTCAGGTAGGGGAAGGACCAAAAGACTTTGCTCGAAGAGTTCAGGTAGAGGATCCGATTCTTGGTGCTAAGGCCATCTCTGTGGTCGATCGGTATATACAGTCAGCCTATTCGGACAACCAGAGTCTGGATACAACCACATTTGATAATCTGATCAAAATGATTAAACAGTTGTAAAAGCTAACACTGCTACCGGTATTTATGGCATAGCTACATAGATACCATTGTATGTGGCAATTTTTACCGGTGATTCCTGTTCTTCTACTTGGGAGATCAATTCAACCGTTAACTCCAGCTTGGCATTTCGTCGATCATTCAGTCGAGCGAAGAATTTTTCCGGAACAGTGGATTTACAGCGGGCAGAAATGCGTCCGGTCCCCGGGGCATGGTAGGTCATTTGAGAGTCGGCGATGACGGCGGCGCAGTCTTCTATGCGTGTTCTGGCATAAAGCGTGGTATAGAGCCAGCCGCAAATGGTAGCCAGTGCGGCAATACTCCCGCCAAAAGCCGTTCCTTTGTCGTTTATGTTGGGTTCAAGTGGGCAACTGATAATCAGCTCACCCTGTTGAAACTGATCAAAACTGACTTCCATACTACTAAGAAGAGGGATGTTATCTTTTATCCACTCCATCAGTTCTGGTGTGAATAGGGATTCTGGTGTTGCAGTGTCCATATTGCAGGCCATCACTCGGTTGATATCAATTGAATATGATAGAAAGAATACCAATTAAATTTTCTACCCGGATCGCCATGCTCATAACGGATTTAGAAAAGGCAATTGGTATAAAAAAACCCCTGAAAAAAGGGGCTTTTGTATCGTTTAAGACGTAAGCGCCAATATAACCAGCGTTATAGCCAATCCCAACAGATCTGCTTATTCTTGAGCCGCCTTCACTGCCCAGGGCAGAAGCTGTTCCAGTTTCTCAATCGTGTCAGCGTAAGGCAGTTCTTTTAAAATGTGGCTCAGGTATTGGAAAGGCTCCAGCCCATTGCCTTTTGCGCTTTCAATCAGGCTGTAATAGATGGCACTGGCTTTGGCACCCTTGGGTGTGTCTGCAAAGAGCCAGTTCTTGCGACCAAGAGTGAAGGGGCGGATAGCATTTTCCGCCACTGCATTACTGATATTGATATCCCCATCTTCACAGTACACGACCAGTTTCGGCCATTGGTTCAGGGCATAGCTCATTGCTTTATGGGTCAGGCTGTCAGGTACCAGCCGGGTGATGTTTTTCTGTAACCACTGGTGCAGGTCATCCAGCAGGGGCTTGCTCTCCTGTTGTCGCCGAGTCTTCTTTTCCGGAGCAGTCAGGCCTTTGATGGCCTCTTCAATGGCATACAGCTTGCGGATTTTACCCAACGCAACATCGGCTTTGCTGACCTTGCTGTTCTTCACCTTCTTGCCCGGTTTGGCTTCGCCTTTTTTGGCATCGGTGAATTTACGGCGTACATGATCAAAGCAGCCAACCTGGATAATGCCTTCTTTTTTGCACACGGCGCTGTAACTGGCATAACCGTCAGTTTGCAGGTAACCGCTAAACCCTTCGAACAGGCGCAGGGGAACCTCCTTGCCTCTGGAAGGATCGTAATGGAACAGCACCGCCGGTTGCCCCGGTGGACCACCCCGTGTCACCCACATATATTTATCAGAGTGGAGTGATTTACTGAGTTCCTTGAGCACCTGAACCCGGGTCTCATCGGCATTCATGATATGCCCTGTGCGCTGATGGTCTTCCATCAGGTTGATCAGTGGCTGCAGCTGCAGGGATAACCGGATCATCCAGTTGGCCATCGTCGTCCGGGTGATGGAGCCACCATAACGAGCCAGTATCTTTTCCTGCCGATACAGTGGCAGGGCATCGCAATATTTGGCACCGATGATCCAGGCCAGCATGTTGACGGTGACCGCCGATTTTGGAATGGGGTGCTTTGGGAGTTCAGCGGCTTTAATGACGCGTTTTTCGTGAGATTCTCCGCCCTGTTCATCCTTCACAATGAATACGGCTTTTTCCTGCATAATCTCCTTGACCTGAACCCTGGCAGGAATAATATCCAGTTCTTCCCGGACTTTGGTGAAGAAGGTCTCAATGGCACCCTGCTTTTCTTCTTCGGTCAGTTCAATACGTTCCTGGACTCTCGGCAGTGACGGCGACAGAGGTTGACGCCCCTTGCGTTTCTTTGGGGGCTTTGGACTTTCCTCTGTTTCTTCCTGAGCATCTTCATCCGGATCAACGGCACAGTCCGTTAATTCTGCTTCATTGAAGATTTCACCCTGACCACTGAACTTTTCAGAGCTTCGACCGTAAAGGCGGGCACGTTCCAAACGCAGGTATTCTTCCAGAATAGCGATGCGTTTTTTCTGCTCTTCGATGACAAAAGACTTTTTCTGGATAATGTCGTCTTTCTCAAGAATGACATTGTCTTTTTCGAGAATGACACCGTCCATGGCCTGGATGGCCTCAAGTAAGGCCTCCAGATCCAAAGCTGTTTCAGCGCTTCCTGCCAGTAAACTCAGGGCGGATTTTGGCTGATAAATGAGGGTGTCAATGGGTGATTTCATAGCCGATATTTTACCATAAGCGGCTGAGTTTTAAGACTAAAAACAGCTTTCGTAATGTCTTTTTTTATGGGGTTTCATCGCACTGAGATTATAGCCATCAAGCAGCCAATTGAGCTGTTGGCCTGTTAAGGCTAACAGTTCGTCATCGGGCTTTGGCCAGTGGAACTTATCCTCTGCCAAGCTCTTGTAATAAAGCACAAAACCATTATCTTCCCAGAACAAGCACTTGATTTTATTGCGATGACGGTTGGTGAAGGCATAGAGGTGACCATCAAAAGGGTTATGCCCAAGTTCCTGCTCGATCAGTACCGCCAGCCCCTTGAAGGACTTTCGAAAATCGATGGGATCCCGATAAAGGTAGACCTCAGGCAAGCTGGACGACGGGCGCATTACAGGTTGATTCATCGCAGCAATCCAATCAACTCACCAGCCAGAGCGAGGTTTTGATGATTAATCCCGGAAACACTGAGCCCACTGGGCAATGATACCGTTAAAGGGGATGATTCTTCGCAAGTTTGACTCTGGTTCTGCGTCAGGGAAACGGGCACAAAGGCAGAAACAGTTTTTGATGATAAAGCAGGAGCTTTCCCAGTCCGCAACTTCTTTTTCCAGTATCCAAGTTGTGATGGCTTAACGCCGTTCTGTCGACTCCAGGCATTTTGGCTCAACCCGGAGTCATGCCAGGCTTCGACTCGTTGCTGCCATTGTTCCCGGGTAGTTTTTGGATTGTCCATCGGAGCCTCCGTGTAATCAGAGACCTTATGATTCCTTATCAGCGTTTAGCCGGGTAGAACGTGGGTTATTTTGGCGCTTACTTTAAGACTGCGTTTAAGACTGCAGTTTATCAGCTGGCTTTGGCGATGATATCGTCAGCGGCCTTCTGGTAAGACTCTACCTGGTCAAAATTGAGGTAGCGGTATACATCAGCGGCCATGGAGTCCAGGTTGCTGGCGTATTCCATATACTCTTCAGTGGTTGGAATCTTACCCAGGATAGCACCGACAGATGCCAGCTCTGCGGAGCAGAGGTAGACATTAGCGCCATCGCCCAGACGGTTCGGGAAGTTCCGTGTTGAGGTCGACAGAACAGTGGCTCCAGGTTCTACACGAGCCTGGTTACCCATGCAGAGGGAGCAGCCCGGAATTTCTGTGCGCACACCATTGTCGTTATAAATGGTCGTAATAGCCTTCTTCTTCCAGCTGCGCCTTATCCATTTTGGTGGGCGGTGACATCCAGAAGCGGGTCTTGAGCGGATCACGGTTCTGCTCAAGCAGCTTGCCTGCAGCACGGAAGTGACCAATGTTGGTCATACAGGAGCCCAGGAAGACTTCATCAACCTTGTCGCCAGCCACATCAGACAGTGTGCGGGCATCGTCCGGATCGTTAGGAGCACACAGGATAGGTTCCTTGATCTCGTCCAGGTCAATTTCGATGACTTCTGCGTACTCGGCATCCGCATCAGCACGCATCATGGTTGGGTTGGCCAGCCACTCTTCCATCTTGCGGGCACGACGTTCGATGGTGCGACGATCGCCATAGCCTTCACTGATCATCCAGCGAAGCATGGTAATGTTGGACTTCAAGTATTCAGTGATAGAGTCTTCAGACAATGTAATGGTACAGCCTGCAGCTGAACGCTCAGCAGAGGCATCTGAAAGCTCAAAAGCCTGCTCAACGGTGAGGTCTTCAAGGCCTTCAATTTCAAGAACCCGACCAGAGAAGGCGTTTTTCTTGCCTTTCTTCTCAACGGTCAGAAGCCCTTGCTTGATGCCATACAGAGGAATGGCATGAACCAGATCACGAAGCGTAATACCTGGCTGTTTTTTGCCTTTGAAGCGAACCAGAATAGACTCTGGCATATCCAGAGGCATAACACCGGTAGCTGCAGCAAAAGCAACCAGGCCAGAGCCTGCCGGGAAAGAGATGCCCAGAGGGAAACGTGTGTGAGAGTCACCACCAGTACCAACGGTGTCGGGCAGCAGCATACGGTTCAGCCAGCTGTGGATGATACCGTCGCCAGGGCGCAGGGCTACCCCGCCACGATTCATGATGAAGTCTGGCAGCGTGTGGTGAGTTTCAACATCAACCGGTTTTGGATAGGCGGCAGTGTGACAGAATGACTGCATGACCAGGTCAGAGGAGAAGCCCAGGCACGCCAGATCTTTCAGTTCATCACGGGTCATGGGGCCAGTGGTGTCCTGAGAACCGACCGTCGTCATCTTGGGTTCGCAATATTGCCCGGGGCGAACACCGGTAACACCGCAGGCTTTACCGACCATCTTCTGAGCCAGGGTAAAGCCTTTGTTAGAATCTTTTGGTTCCTGAGGGCGACGGAAGATGTCAGAAGGGCCGAGATCCAGGGCTTCACGGGCTTTGTCGGTCAGTCCACGACCAACGATCAGGTTGATCCGTCCACCGGCCTGAACTTCATCAAGAATGACATCAGACTTAAAGGCGAACTCGGAAAGAACTTCTCCAGACTCAGAAAGAATTTTGCCGTCATAAGGGCGTATCTCAATAACATCGCCCATGTTCAGCTTTTCAACGGGAGCTTCAAAGACCAGAGCTCCAGCATCTTCCATAGTGTTGAAGAAGATGGGCGCCACTTTATCACCAAAGCAAATACCGCCAGCACGCTTGTTGGGAACGCCCGGAATATCGTCACCAAAGAACCAGAGTACGGAGTTGGTGGCGGACTTACGGGAAGAACCGGTACCCACAACATCACCCACGAAAGCAACCGGCAGGCCTTTGCTCTTGATTTCTTCAATCTGCTTCAGAGGACCGGTAACACCGTGTTCTTCAGGCTCAAGACCTTCACGGGTCATTTTGTAGGCAGCACGGGCATGCAGAGGGATATCAGGACGTGACCATGCATCCGGAGCTGGAGAAAGGTCGTCAGTGTTGGTTTCACCGGTCACTTTAAAGACCGCTACTTTAGTGCTTTCAGGCACAGCGTCACGCCTGGTAAACCACTCTGCTTCTGCCCAGGACTTGAGCACACCCTGAGCGTTGGCATTGCCTGCTTTGGCTTTTTCTTCAACGTCATGGAAGGAGTCAAATACCAGCAGGGTATTCTTTAATTGTTCGGCAGCCAGTTCACCGAGCTCTGTACTGTCAAGAAGCTCAATCAGCGTTTCAATATTATAACCGCCAAGCATCATGCCCAGCAGCTGTACCGCTTTTCTACTGTCAACCAGCGGTGATTCAGCTTCGCCTTTCACAACGGCAGAAAGGAAGCCGGCTTTTACATAGGCTGCTTCGTCAACACCAGGAGGAATACGGTTTTCAAGGAGGTCAAGGATAAACTGTTCTTCGCCAGCGGGTGGGTTTTTCAACAGTTCAACCAGACCTGATACCTGTTCAGCATTCAGCGGTTTTGGGGGGACACCCTCTTGGGCACGCTCTTCGACGTGTTTTCTATAGGCTTCTAACACGAGTTCTACCCTCATCATCTGTGGCAGGCTCTTGGGCGATCCTTCGACAAACCATTATGATCGTTGAATATACCGTTTGTTGTTGAAGACTCAGGGGGGAGGGGGCTCTCACTCACTGGGTTGTCAGCTTGACCCAGTCACTCAGTTACCTGAGCACATGGGGTTTTGCTCCCTTGCCGCCTGCCTGTATCTCCAGGTACTTTGGGTATCGGTCCGTCAGATGTTCCAAGGAAATCTTTACCAGTGCTACAGCAGTTGAAGATTTCCGGCAGTTAAAGCACTGGTGGCGCGGGCAGTATAGCGGAAGGTGCTTTTCAAGTTAAGTAAAGACCGAAATAACCACTATTTTTTCTGTGAATGGTAGTTTCATTGTTTGTGATTCAGAGAAGCCATGATGGCTTCTCTGTGAAGGCAGGCAATGGGATCAAGTATCAATAATTTCGTAGCAGTGTTCGTAATGGCTGCCGGGTAATTTCATCCGGTGTTGCTCAACAAACGACTGCAGTAGGTTATCCATCTGCTTCATCAGCTCTGGTTCACCACTGAGCTTGTAGGGACCATGCTTACGAATAAGGTTAACCCCTTCCTCTTTTATATTACCTGCAACGATACCTGACATGACTCGCCGCAGGTTTGCTGCCAGCTGGTGGGTAGGGAGGCTGCTGTGCAGTTCCAGATTTGCCATGTTTTCATGGTTTGGCTCGAAAGGATGCTGGAATTCATCGTCAATCTTTAACAGCCAGTTAAAGTAATAGGCATCACCATGCTTGCGCCGGAAGCGAGTCACTTTCTCCAGTCCCCGGCTCATGATGGTCGCTACCTTGGCTGGATCATTAACAATAATCTGGTATTTTTCCTGGGCTTCTTTGCCCAGCGTGTTACCAATGAACTTATCAATCTGCTCGAAGTAGGCCTCCGAGCCGGCTGGACCGGTGAGGATCATGGTTAGCGGAATGTCTTTGTTGTCCGGGTGTAGCAGGATGCCGATCAGGTAAAGAATCTCTTCACAGGTTCCCGGCCCTCCAGGAAATACGATGATGCCATGTCCAAGACGAACAAAGGCTTCCAGACGCTTTTCAATGTCAGGCAGGATAATCAGTTCATTGACAATGGGGTTGGGGGACTCGGCAGCAATAATGCCGGGCTCAGTCAAACCTATAAAACGGCCATTACTGATACGCTGCTTAGCATGGCCTATATAGGCACCTTTCATGGGGCCTTTCATAGCGCCGGGACCGCATCCGGTACAAATATTCATGCGCCTTAAGCCCAGCTGATAGCCAACCAGCTTTGTATATTCATATTCATCCCGGCCAATGGAATGACCACCCCAGCAAACTACCATATTGGGTACCTGCTTGGTGATAAAGGCGTTGGCGTTTCTGAGTACTTCAAAAACCAAGTGAGTGATGTCGGATGAACTGGCCTGATCAAAGCGTTTGTCACTGGTGATCAGCGAAGAAACGTAGAGGATGTCTCTCAGAACCGAAAACAGGTTTTCCCTGACACCCCGTATCAGTTTCTTATCAACAAATGCGGATGCAGGGGCGTTAATTAGCTCAAGTTTTAGCCCACGATGTTCCTGAACAATACGAATATCAAAATCTGTATACGTTTGTAACAGCTCTTCGGCACTGTCGCCCTCCATCTCATTACTTAAAACAGCCAGGGCACATTGGCGGAAAAGACGGTGTAAGCCAGCCTTGGTATTATCCTGAAGAATGTTGACTTCCCGGCTGGAAAGCACTCGCATGGAGCCAACTGGATTAACAATGGCGGAGACTACATTAGGTTTACTCATTCTGCCCCCTTAGAGGATGATGTTTGGCGCCCGGCAGCGTCGTTTTGATGGTTCATGTAATACCAAATGCTTTACCGGACAAAAATACACTTAACTAGATATCGGGTCCTATGAATTGAAATCGAGTGGAAAATACAGGTTGGAAAGGCTTGGGAAGCTATATTTCCTATTGCCATGGACTAATTATACTGGTTTTATTCGATTCAGATCAGTCTTGACGAATTCCTGCTCCTCTGACAAATTGGAGGAGATATCGTAAGGCGCTTCTTGTTTTCGTTCTCAGAACCTGTTCCCGGTCACTCTCAATTTGATTTCTGCCATTCGGAATTGGTTTGATGGCAATGGTGAATCAGTATTGTGATCTTCTTGTGTCAGAGTGGACCTTTCGGGAGGTATCTGGCCATGTCTGTTCAAAATGTTATCAATTACTTAAGCTCTCAGAATATCCCTTTTACTGTGCGACAGCATTTGCCTGCATTCTCAGCTCAGGAGGTCGCTGAGAAAGCACATATCAGTGGCCGGCGTGTTGCAAAGACAGTAGTGGTAAAGCTCGATGGGGAAATAGCTCTTTGTGTATTACCTGCAACCGAACAGGTGAACTTGAGTTTATTGAGGCAGGTTGCCTGTTGCAATACGACAGCTCTGGCAAGTGAAGAAGAGTTTGCAGGCTATTTTTCGGACTTCGAGCCAGGCGTCATGCCTCCGTTTGGTAATTTGTTTGGCATGAAGGTCTATCTTTCGGAATCACTGAATCAGCCATTGCCTGTGGCATTCAGCAGTGGCAGCTCTTCACAGTTGCTGGAAATTTGCTGGGAAGATTTTAATCAATTGGTTCATCCTGTATTGCTTACAGCAAAGCAACGAGAAGCAATTGGGTAATTTTCTATTTTCGATTGCGAATCGCTTGATATAAGATGTTGGCATAATAACAAATGTAAGACAGATAACAGGAGATCTCGATGCCTGGCCAGCAAGAGGTAGAAGCGTCTGTGGAAAGTGTGTTGGTGGTTGACGACCATAACTTTGTCCTTGGGTCTGTTCCCAGGGGACAAATGAGAGAGGAAACACTGTGCCATCGGGCAACCTATATTTTTGTCTTCAACTCAAAAGGGCAGCTCTATGTGCAGGAAAGGACTCTGAGTAAGGATATTTATCCTGGTTATTTTGATCCAGCAACTGGCGGTGTTGTTACCGAAGGTGAAAGCTACGATCAGGCTGCCGGGCGAGAGTTGGCCGAAGAACTCGGTATTGAAGGTGTGCCGATTACTTCCCATTTTCACTTCTTCTTCCAGAATAATGACTGTCAGGTTTGGGGTAGGGTCTACAGCTGCTATTACGATGGTGGCCTGACATTGCAGGAAGAAGAGGTTGCCAGTGTGGTGATGGAGTCACCTGAAGAGGTGTTGTCGAACCGTAACCACCGAAATTATACACCAGACAGTCTGGTTGCTCTTGAGAGACTGGTTCACTGTCTAAAAACATTCTGAAGTATGCCAACAAAGGTAATGTATGTTTACAGGTATTGTGAAGGGGTTGTTTCCAGTTGGTCGAATTGAAAAGTTTAACGAACTGAACCGCATTACTGTTCGGTTGCCTTCGTCCCTGCTGGAAAACCTTGAAACAGGCGCCAGTATTGCGGTGAATGGATGCTGTCTGACCGTTGTCGCTTTTGATCAGGTAAGTGCGACTTTCGATGTCATGAAAGAAACTCTGCGGGTTACTAATCTGGGTGTGCTTGAAGAAGGTGACAAAGTCAATATTGAAAGAGCCGCCCGCTTTGGTGATGAAATTGGTGGTCACCTGTTATCTGGTCATATTCACGATACTGTTGATGTTTGTGAAATACAGCGGGAAGAAAATAACGTCACTCTCTATTTCCAGTTTGCTCCCCAATGGAAAGAATACATCATGCCGAAAGGTTATGTTTCTTTGAATGGCTGCAGCCTGACCATTGGAGAGAAAGTAGAGGGTGGTCGTTTTTGTGTTCACCTGATTCCGGAAACGTTGAGAATAACGTCATTTGGTACTGCTGAAGTTGGCGATAAGATTAATCTTGAAATAGATAGCCAGACTCAGGCTATTGTGACCACTGTAAAGAGTTATTTAGACTCTGTTAAGTCGTGACCTGAAGCACATCAGGCTACAGCAAGATTGCATACCTTTAGATGCAGTCTTGCTTGATTCTCATATTCCACATCTTCATTAGCCTGTTGCAGTAACCGTTTTGCCTGGTCCGGGTTATAGGGTATCCCATCAGCGCCATAAAGCATTCTTATTCCCAGACTGTACGCATCCGGAGCAGGTATGGTATGCGTTTTACTGGCATCTGCATTAATGCTCCTCATTGTTACCCGAAAATCCGTTAACTTTTCCTTGGAAGCAGTGTGAATAATTACTTGGGCGTTTTGCTGTCGACATTTCAGTAAATTGATTGCCCGTTGGTAGGCATCAGTTAATTGTGAAATTGACTCAATATGATCAATAGCCCTACTGGCAGTGGTTTGGTGGTGAGAAGATTGGTTATAAAATCTAATGGCCACTTCCGAGCCATAAGTGTCATTGCTCCTGCATGGTCTGGTGTGCTGGCAGTTTCTTTTGCTAATTGTAAAAGTGACTTCAACGCTTTTGTTACGGTGCCTGAAGAGCCTTTTTTGATGATTTCGAGCTGAGTAGTAATCAGTTCTATATATTCAGGGCGGATTAACTGGATGCCATACTCATGTAAAGCACCAGCGATACTCAGTCTGCAGGTGTGATGGTCAATAACGGTAGTGGGAACAGGTAAATTAAAACTGGTTTTCAATTTTGTTATTTTAAGCTGTTTCAGGTCTATGTTTCTCTGGTGAATAGGAGTGGCCAGTGAGCACGTTAGCTCCTTTTTCTTCAGAAATAGTCTGGTATACCAACGAGCCGCTTTCTTTTTATCCATAATTTGCAGTAGTTGATCCAGATCAGCAGAAGCTTCATCTGCTTTAAGGTGACCATTCAAATTTTTGTCCATAGAGAGATGAAGGGAGTTAACTCTAGCCGGTCCAATTTTGGTATCTTTGATTAGGTAATCACCTCCACTGACAACACGTGTTGTATTTTTAATACCTGATAATGGCAACTTGTTAGAGAACTGAATGTAAGAAGTATCTTTGATTTGTGTATCAGTTGTAACTGCTCATATTTAACTGGCAATAATAGTTTCCTGATGACCTGATGCTTGCAGTATCAGATCTTTTAGACGAGGTAACAGGTTTGCTCCAGAAAACCTGTCTTTCAGATATTTGGCAAACGAAATCCCATGCTGCTTACAGGTCTTTTTCAGGCTGGCAAAAGTATCACGGCACATTTGGCCAAGGTCACTGCGGGTTCCACCGCTGACTTTTCGCCTTTTCACGTACTCCCTGATCTGCCTTTCCATCAGGTTGTTATGTAACGGTAGCCACGGGTATTCAAGAACCAGTAACAGCTCCTCCCTGACAACCATCAGCTTCCCCAATACCGTTTGCAAGTCAGGATAATCAACCCGGGTTGTTACCCAGTGGTTAAAATCTCGCTTTATTTGCTGCTTCTTAACCAGTACTGCTTTCAACACGCCTTCTGTTGCCCAGCGTCTTTGCTGAACAGCGGTCAGGCCAAGATGATCAAGGAAGGTTTCCCATTCTTCTAATGAATTAAAGGTCTGTTCGTCGCTGGCAGAGAGGGCTTTTACCCATTTCCCTGCCATCTTGACCTGTTTCATATAATCAATCGCCACAGAATCAAGCAAATAACAGCATTCTTTCCCCTGCAGTCGGGTTAGAAAGTTGATCCGACTCTTGCTTTAACATGTTCTGGTAGAGATGCTGACACTATTCCTTCAGGTGTCAGATAGTATTCACGTCGGTAAAGAGTCGTGACAAATTTGACAACCATCTCAGTATGAAGGGAATCATAGAAGCCCTTGAACCGCCAGCCTTCCTGTGGGTTGGGAACTTTGCAGATCTCTTCACGATCAACCGTAATGGGAGGTGACGCTGTTTCACCGGGATTTTGCCGTTTTGGCCGCTTACCCTTGGGAGGAGGGCCGCTGTTATTCTGAGTGGAGCCTTGAGCTTCGGCATCTTCTTCTGACGGGGTTTCACCCTGATCGGTTTGATCGGGCACATTAGGTCTTATTTTGGGTTTGCCCTTCTGCTTTTTCAGGTGCCGGAGTTCTGCCCGGAGTTTCTCATTGTCTTCGGAGAGCTTCTCGATCTGCATATTTTGCTTTTTGAGCTGCTCATTCTGTTTTTCGATCTGCACACTCTGCCTCTCGACAGTATCGAGTATATTTTGGACGAATGAACGAAGCTGTTCACCGTCTTTACCGGAAAGAAGATGGTCTGGCAGATGCATGCGGGAAGTATACGGGAAAACCAGAAGCTCTTTTTTTGATCTGGCAGGCTTGTCTTGCCAGTTAAATATGAGCAGTTACCTTCAGGCCTTGGAAGAAGCCACCAGAATTGTCAGGTCCTTTTATCATTGCTCTTGAAGTCCTTATATATGATAAATAAACATCCTTTTATATGTTAATGTGTTTTATTTTATGTTTTAAATGGAATGTTTAATATATTTATTATGTCTTATAAAAAATGGTATTTTTCTAAAAACCGTCTCATACTAAACATGCTCACTAGCGTGTCCAAACGGGATTAGTTCCCGCTGCTATTGAAAGAGTGATTAAAAAGCGCCATCCGATCGGGTGGCGCTTTTTTAATTACATTATTTTATAAGACTCACTTACTTTTCTCCGCCTTGCTTTTTTTAGTCTCAGGAAAAGCTACTTTATAAACATCTTCGTACTGACGGGCAAAATGTACAGTCACTCCATCACGGATGTAGTCAGGAAGCTCATCAAAGTCTCTTCGGTTATCTTCCGGCAGTATCAGCTCCATTATATTCTGGCGTCTGGCTGCAATAACTTTCTCTCTGATACCTCCAACAGCGAGTACTCTGCCGGTTAATGTCAGCTCTCCAGTCATCGCCAGGTTTTTGGTTGGTTTGATGCCTCGGGTGAGAGAGATAAGTGCTGTTGTCATTGTGACACCTGCACTTGGGCCATCTTTAGGGGTTGCCCCTTCTGGAACATGTAGATGTATAAAGGCTGTTTTCAGGAAATCTTCTTGAATGCCAAACTTTTTGGCATTGCTGGTTGTATAGCTGTGTGAGATCTCGGCTGACTCTTTCATAACCTCGCCAAGCTTACCTGTCAGTTTAAACCCGGCCCTTTGTTGATGAATGAGACAGGCTTCGACGGGTAGGGTCGCTCCGCCCATGGCAGTCCAGGCAAGTCCGGTAACAATACCCACGCCTTCCATGAATTTTTCCTGTCGGAAATAGGGGGTTCCCAGAAATTCTTCCAGATTTTTTCCTGAAACTGTTAGCTTGTTTTCATCATTTTCTAAAAATCGAACAACAACTTTCCGGATAATTTTCTGTAACAATTTTTCAAAATGGCGAACGCCAGCTTCACGCGCATAACCATCAATGATTTTTCGAAAGGTCGTATCTGAAACTCTAAGCTGGCTCTTTTTTAGCCCAGCTTTTTTGAGCTGTTTAGGCCATAGATGGTTTTTGGCGATAGCTACCTTTTCTTCGGTGATATAACCAGAGAGTCTGATCATATCCATACGGTCCAGAAGAGGGCCAGGGATGGTATCCAGCTGGTTCGCAGTACAGATAAAGAGAACCTTGGATAGATCAATTCTCATGTCCAGATAGTGATCTAGAAACTCAGTGTTTTGTTCTGGATCAAGTACTTCCAATAGTGCAGAAGCAGGGTCTCCCCGGAAGGATGCGCCTATTTTATCGATCTCATCCAACATAATCACTGGATTGGCGACTTCCACCTCTTTGAAGGCTTGAACCAGTTTACCGGGCAGTGCACCTATATAGGTTCGTCGATGACCTTTGATCTCCGCCTCATCTCTCATTCCACCAAGGCTGAATCGATAGAACTTTCTATCAAGCGCTTTTGCTACCGACTTACCAATGGATGTTTTACCGACACCTGGAGGTCCGACCAGCAGCATGATTGAGCCTGAAACTTCCTTTCGATAAGCGCCAACTGCCAGAAATTCAATAATCCGGTCTTTGACATCGTCAAGGCCATCATGATCAGAGCTGAGTATATCTCTGGCATGATGAAGGTCGAGGTTATCTTCTGAGAACACTCCCCAGGGAACAGAAGTTGCCCAGTCCAGATAGTTTCTACAGATAGAGTACTCTGGCGAGCCGGTTTCAAGAATGGAGAGTTTCTTCAGCTCATCATCAATTTTGGCTTTAGCACTTTCAGGGACAACGAGGTTTTCCAGTCGCTGTTCAAATTCATCGATTTCTGCAGTGCGGTCATCCTTTGAGATTCCCAGTTCTTTCTGGATCACCTTGAGTTGTTCTTTCAGGAAAAACTCACGCTGATGATTGCTTATTTTACGATTAACTTCAGCGTTGATTTCACTCTGAAGGCGTGCAACTTCCTGTTCTTTACGTATCAGAACCAGCACTTTTTCCATTCTGCGCTGCACAGGAATGGTTTCAAGAACTTCTTGAAGCTCCTGGCCTGGTGCTGTCGTTATTGCTGCAGCAAAGTCTGCTAAAGGTGATGGGTCTTTAGGACTGAATCGGTTTAGATAATTTTTCAGTTCTTCACTGTATAAAGGGTTGAGGGGGATAAGTTCTTTGATCGCTTGAATCAGTGCCAGAGCGTATGCCTTGACCTCATCGCTATTGTCTTCAGGACTTTCGATGTATTCTACTTGAACCAGGAAGGGAGGGCGACGGCGCAACCATTTCCTTATTCTGAACCTTTGCATGCCAAGGGCAATAAACTGTACCTGATCATTGTCAGAAACGATGTTATGGATTTTGACAACACAGCCCACCTGGGGAAAGTCTTCTGGAGCAACATCTATCCCAGGCATTCTACCCACAAAACTCAGACCTACGGCTTTATGAGGACTCTGGCCGACTCGCTGAAGCGTTTCTCCCCACTCTTGGCTACTAAAAACCAGAGGTTGTACCTGGGCAGGAAAGAAAGGGCGATTGGATACGGGAATCAGGTACAGTTTGTCTGGCAGAGCCTGATGTGGGAGAACCAGCCCTGTGCTGGTTTTTTGACTGTCTTCATCCCCGCTGATAACTTCGGGGTTGTTGGAATCCTGATCTGTCATAGTCTGTCTGCAATAATCTGATTGAGAAAAAGCTTGATTGAAAGGTTACTGCTGAGGCCTTCTGGAGCAGGCTTCGGAGAATGGTTTTTCCTCCTTCATTGCCTGTTCGCACCTGAGCAGACTATTGCCTGGATACCCTATTTTGAGCCATATCCAGTAATTTCAATGGTCATTGCATTTAAGTATGGTTTAGATAGTCAGGATTGGTACACAGAAGGGGGGATTGTTGACCAGTGGTAATGATATTGGACTTGGTTTATGGGTATCAAAATCTCAGTTAAGTGATTTGTGACAATTTTCTGACGACGGTGTGACGCTGGTTGTTGGGAGTCTTTGGGTAGAAATCATACCAACCGAGAATAGAAACTTCCTTGGGTATGTGGTGGAAGCTGTCGAACAAGTGAGATAAGATTTTACGCAATAATAATAAGGAATGCTGTATGTTGAATTACCAATCTCACCGTCGAATTTTCTTCTCTTTGGCTTTTCTCTGTTTTGTCTCCCTGCCAGCAAAAGCTCTTCTGATTAATAAATACGATTTGCCTGATGTCATCTCAGTGGGTGCTGATAAGCCAGAGCTGCAACTTCAGGGGGCCGCTGTCCGATCATGGTATCTGATGGTGAAAGGGTATATCGGGGCTTTGTACCTGGAAGAACCTACAAGCAATGTGGATGAGATATATGCTTCTGATAGCTATCAGCGAATGACATTTGTCATGCTGGTTTCAAAAATGAGTGCCCGGCGTATCGCGAATGCTTTCTATGAGTCAATCCAGCTTAATAGTCCTCCCGCTGAGCAAGAAGCAATGAAGGATGATTTGGAACAAATTTTTGCTCTTGTTGATGGTTCAATGAAAAGAGGTGAGCAGGCTGTGTTTGAATACCTTCCAGGCAAAGGCCTTAGAATTGAAATTGCAGGTGTTGAAAAAGGTATCGTGCCAGCCCGTAAGGAAGTATTTAATCTTTTTTTAAGGGTCTGGATTGGTGAGACGCCTCCAAGTAAAACATTTAAAGAGAAAGTTTTGGGTCTCGTTCCGATTACTGGGTAAATGACTCCACTTGTCCGCTAATGCTTTTTTAGCTTGCAGTTGATGGCTCAATTGCCTTGAATGTTGTTAGGGGTAGAGATTAACTCTGTCTTAATAAACATCTATTCATATTACAAGGAGTAATAAATATGAATAAAAGAGTAATAGCGTTCTTTTTTGGTATTTTCTTCAGCCTCTCCGTAACAGCAGCCGATCAGAATGGAGCGTCTGGAAAAGGCCAGATTAATGTGAATCAGGCGACTGTAGAGCAGCTCGATAAAGGGTTGTTAGGAGTAGGTCCCAGGATAGCTATGGAAATTGTTAAGCACCGTGATCAGCATGGCCCTTATCAAAGTGTTGAGGATCTTGATAAGGTAAAGTATGTGGGCAGTAGAATGCTTGATAAGAATAAAGGGCGCATAATTTTCGACTGAGTTCTCTTTTCAGGGCCTGTATTTCTACAGGCCTTGATCGATTTTATTTCTCACACTTTTCATTTACTCCAGAGCATGCAGTATCAGGCTTTGACTGCACCGGATAGGCCTCTGACTCGGGCGCGAAACTCATTAAAGACATCCTTACTAAGATATGTTTTACCCATATGTTCATCAATGGATTCGATGCCTTCTGTCTTATAACCTTCTGCACCTGTATTAAGTTTCTGGATTTCAAGATTTTTACTGTGTAGCAGTATATCCCGGAAAAGCTCGGCATCCTCCCAGTTTAAAGGTATTCCCGGCTCCGGTACCTTGCCATATAGGTCGATCATTGTTGCGAGTAACTTTATCTCTGCATCCAGCATCCCTGTGCGGTCTTTACCACTTTTGCAATTAGATAAAGGAACTCCTGAAATCAAGCTGGTTAGCAGTGCTATACGGGTCGGCATTTTATAAGCATCATGGCTTTCGTGGTGATGAGCTTTGCTGTTGAAAATGTCACGGATCTGTGTGGCCAGTTGGAAAATAATTGTACGTTTTTGATTAAGATCGATCAGCTCATTGTGTATGGCTTTTCGCTCGTTATCGGGTAAATGTGAGTCTGCAAGTTGAGTGCTCAGTGTAATTATTTGCTGTTGTTGTTTAGCCAGATAGTCACCAGCAATACCGCTGAGCAGGCCTTTCTCAGTCCCTCCAATCAGTGTATGGAGGCCTTCTTTATTCAATTTGTCTGATATTTTCCAGCCGCCTACCATACTTGAAAATGTACCCTGGGCCCCCTTATTAACGCCAAAATTAAATAATGCAAGACGAAAGGTGATCCGAATCGTTGTTTGTCTGCCATTAGAGTCAACGATATTGAGCTTCAGCGGTTGCTTACCGCCCAGTTCTCGAAAAGCCTCTATCTGCTCCTGTAACATTTTTGCTTCACTTTTTGCTCCTCTACGAATAGGGTCAGGGGTTACCAGGGATACAGAGGCCAGATTCAAATGTACTGATTTAGCAGGATTACTGATTGCCTGATTAAGTAGTTCAGGCTTCAGCGTTAATGCGGCAATCAGTGATTCTCTGGCACGATTTAAATTGGTTGTTTTACGTTGTTCCGGATCGCTGATACCAATGGCAGAATGAATACCGTGTCGAACCCCCTGATAATTGAACTTGCCTTTCGGGGGACTAAAGGATGAGGTCCAGAGATTAACAGCATGCTGCTCAGAATCTTTTGTTTGTGAACAAATACCACCTAACTCGCCATAGGAGGTTTCAAATATATCCCGAGTCCCTGTTGCCTCCTTATGAGTCAATAGCTGCATCTTGGAAGCGGGAACTTGTCGATGCTCTAGAGTACCTGCATTGGTTTGATGAGCGTTGTGCAGTACCTCCCAGTTTCTTTCATTCAACGCTTGATTAACATGTTGCCTGTAGTTTGATGTTACCAGTGCTTTAGAGACACCGGCTTTTTCCAGTCTGGTTTTGAGCGATTTGCTAAGATTTTTTGCATGTTTTATTTCGGTTTTGGTAGCAGCTTTACCTCCTTTCAAATTAAGCGTGTTATATTCTTGTTGTTTTTCGTATTCCAACTCTCTCTCCAGCAATAGAAGATCAGATCCAAAGCCTGCACCAGGCGCATTTTTTGCGTCGTTGATAATGTGTAGCGCGGCATTGTAATAAAGTGCTTCGAGAGAGAATAGTGCAGTATTAGAATTTCCAGCAGCTCCAAGTGTTGATTTCTGGCTAAGAAGCTGTCGTGATTCTGGAAGATGCTGGATATCCCATGATCTTATAGGGTGTTTGGTTACCGGTCTTTTTAACGATCCTTTTGGGTGGTATCGAGCCCGGTGAATAGCTGCTTTTATGGGCGAAATAATCAGTTTTTTTATTTTTTTAACAATACGCTGATGCCAGCTACCAGCTTTAGACTCAGTACTGTCCTGTTTTGTTTGTTGATCAACTTGTTGGGAGTTAACTGCAGGCTTGGGGCCAGTGGGGGTATCCTTCGGTATCATTGCTAACAATCCTTGTTGCAATCTTTTCTATTAAATATACAAACAGCAGTGATTTTTCTCAATGAAGTATGAGATGTGGCAGTAACAACTCGGAAATTTGAGCCCTGATTGAATAAAAAAGATAGGATCTTTCATCCATTTTCTGTTTTCCATGGTTCGTATTAAATTATTGTGTTATATAGCTGTAACGCCTTGTAACCTACTGAACTTTACAATGGCAATGAATTTAATATTTTGAATGGACTTTGTACTGGCTCAAAAGCGATTGACGAGTCAGCTGTGGGGGCGTTGTGAAGGAAAGTGGGATGCAGTCAGGCCTGACGTTTGCCGTTGGGGCTTTTGCTTTGTGGGGACTTATTCCGATTTATTTCAAAATTCTGGAAGATGTACCTCCCCTTGAAGTGCTTGGTCATCGAGTCTTCTGGTCATCATTTTTGCTGATTGGTTTTTTATTGCTGCGCCAACGGCTGGGTGAGCTATTTGTGCTGATCAAGTCGCCCCGTCTACTGGGCTGGCTGGTTCTGACATCACTGCTGATTGCTGGAAACTGGCTCTGCTTTATATGGGGAGTTACGAATAACAGGATTCTTGAGACCAGTCTTGGCTACTATATCAACCCTCTGATCAGTGTTCTTTTTGGTTACTCTTTTCTTGGTGAGCGATTAACCCGTTATCAGGTGCTGGCTGTGATGATTGCAGCTGCAGCGGTGGCAATGCAGGTAATACTGTTGGGTAAGTTGCCCTGGGTCGCTTTTGTTCTGGCTCTGTGCTTTGCTTTTTATGGTCTGATTCGCAAGAGAATCAGTGTTGATGCTACCACAGGTCTGGCTGTTGAGACGTTGCTGTTAATGCCTGCTGTCAGTATCTATTTTTTCTGGCTATGGGGTAATGACTCACACGCTTTTCGTCTGTCTGATCCTGATACCAGCATGCTTCTTGCCCTTGCAGGTCTGATTACTACCATACCCCTGATATTGTTCAATATGGCGGCCCAGAAGTTACCGCTGACAGTATTGGGGATTATGCAGTATCTGGCCCCATCTATCTCTTTTCTGGTTGGTGTGACGATTTACAATGAGCCCTTGGGCGTTGTGCAGATGGCGACTTTCGCAATGATCTGGCTTGCTCTTGCCATTTTTACTGTTGACGGATTGGTTCGGCATAAACAACAACGTGATCGCTTGAAAATGCCGGTTAGTGATTAATGGCAGGGAGGCATTGCCTGTTGCTTAATGATGTCAGGAATGCCTTTTTTCTTTGCTGCTTTGCAAGGCTGTCTTTGATCTTGCTTTTTTTACCGGTAGAGAAAGCGCCTGGTCTCTGGGCAGTACCCGGTAAATCTGCCGGTAGTATTCTTTTTCAAGGTCTTTTGGGCTATCCGGAAGAGTCACTACTCCCATTTGTCTAAGATAGGCTTCCATGCTGCTGTGTGATGGTTTGTTCATTGGGTGAATCTCGCAATGATCCTGACAATAATTGATGAAGACAAATCATGTCGGCTGTTGGGGTTATTCCATTAAGCCTGAAGCCGACATAAGCCGCTTTATGGTATGCATGCATCATGCCATTTTTTTGACGTATTCTTTTCTCTCAATATCTATTGCTGACTGAGGGTTTCAAATAACCTGTTTTGCTGGGCTCTGCAGGGTGTTTTTACTGGTGAAGGAAAGATAGTTAGCGTTGGCAGTACCTTTAATGCATAAGCAATGATGAAGCGTAAGGCCGTCTCTGGGTGATAAAGTATGTTACTTGTTGATCGTTTTTTCTCTGATTGGTAACACTTTTACGGAAATCTATCGTTTCAGGTTTGTTCTGGACCACGACTACGTGGAGTACATCCGATTCAGGTTTTTATATTTATAGATTTTCACTGCCGTATATCTCTTTTTGACAAATACTGTAGGCAAGGATCAAACCGTACTTCGAACGATACCGTTGAGGCAGTTATGTACTCTCTTCGTGAAAAAGATAAAGTGGTGAGTTTGCATCATGAACAGGCTAGTGTGTGGCAAGGTGTCTCTGTTCGCGTCTGTTTAGATAACGACGACGAATACACACTTGCCTGGTCTGGGCAGGCTGGAGCCTTTGTCCATGATGACTGGTTATTTGTCAGGTTGTCACTTAAAACTATTGAAAAGAAGTTGCTGGTTTTTCTGGATGCTGAGGTTACTAAGGGTATCAGCTGGCCGGGGCGCAGCTGGCATCCCCAGTATGCTGTCAGAATACGTGTTGCCAGTCTGGGGGACCTTACCGGCTTATGCGCCCATTATCTCTATAACAGCTGGTGGACAAGACCTCACTTCGATTGTGTCCTGAGTAATCTTCCAGAGAAAACACAGTCCTTATTGTATGGTGTGGGAGAAAAGTATCACCACCTGCTTGCGGTATGTGATGAGCAGGTTCGTTGTGAGTTTCAGGGCGGAGAACAGGCCGGTATTGAGTTTGTATCCGGCCCTTCGAAATCGGGCGTAAGGGGCTTTTCAGGGTTGATTGCAATTTATGGAGTCAGTGCAGAGCCATTTCAGCTGATCAATGACAATGTGCAACTGGGGCGTAAGCATTTATCCCATTATTCCCGGCCAAGAGATCAGCGTGTTTTGCCTGAGGTGTTTAAATATCTGGGCTGGTGCAGCTGGGATACTTGTTATCTTGCTGTGAATGAAGACGCAGTCATAGCCAAAGCCCAGGAGTTCCAGTCCAAGAGTATTCCTGTTAAGTGGGTGCTGGTTGATGATGGCTGGTCTGAAGAGACAGAGCGTCGCCTGTTGTCATGGCAGGAAGATCGGGCGAAATTCCCAGCAGGGCTTTCCGGTTTAAAGGAGGCCCTTAAGGATGAATATTCTATCCCCTGGATGGGCGTGTGGCATGCGCTGACAGGGCAATGGGAAGGTATTGATGCAAATGCCCATTTTCCTGTGCAGCTGGATACGCTGGACGCCACCCGGAAGTTGCCTCCAACAGAAGAAGGTGAGGCATTTCGCTTCTGGCATGGCTGGCATGACTATCTGGCGAGACAGGGTGTGGATTTTATCAAAGTCGATGTTCAGAGTAATCTCGCCAACCATTATAAGTACCGGGATTTCCCTGGAAGGGTTTCCCGAGTGGCACATCAGGCGCTTGAAGCATCAGCCGGGCTTCATTTTAATGGGCAGTTAATCAACTGTATGGGAATGGCCAGCGATCAGTTATGGCACCGTCCTTCATCTTCTCTTGCTCGCAACAGTGATGACTTTTTCCCAAAGAAAAGCGGTAATCTTCAGGAGCATGCTTTGCAGAATGCCTACAATGCTGTGTTCCATGATGCTTTTTTTCTGGGTGACTGGGATATGTGGTGGACCATTCATGAAGACTCAGACGCTCATGGATTGCTCAGGGCGGTGAGTGGTGGCCCAGTGTATACCAGTGACCCGGTTGGACAGACGGATGCTGAGCAGCTGATGAGACTGGTGTTTAATGACGGCCTGGTGGTTCGTTGTGATCAGCAGGGAAAGGTAGCTCGGGAACAACTGTTTGAAAATCCCCTCTATTCCGGCAAGTTGCTCAAAGTGATCAATCGTATTGGTTCTGTGGGTGTTCTTGCTCTGTTCAATATTACAGAAGACCATCAGGCTATCTCAGAACGCGTCAGCACATTGCCCTTTGATAATGACGGTGAAGAGTGGTTGGTCTACTGGCCAGCACGTCGACAGTGCTTCAAGCACCCGGAACTGCCAGAGATAAGGCTTTCACAAAATGGTTCGGACCTGATGTTGTTTTATCCAGATGAGCCATTGGTATGCCTTGGCCTGGAAGACAAAATTCTGCCCACTTGTGCAGTTCTGGATCAGGTAGTTTGCTGGAAAGAAGGGATTGTGCGCCTTGAAAGTCGGCTCCGGCAGGGTGGGCGGCTGTTAATTTATAGTGAACATCCTATTGTGGAATTGCGCATCAATGGGCAGGAGTATGATTGGGATGAGTCAGACAATACTTACCTTATTGACTGTTCGGAATGGGAGGACGAAATTTTTCTGGAATGCCTTGCGACATTGAACTCCTGACTTGGGACTCGGCAGCCCAAGGGCTGCCGAATAAGAAAACTTAACGCTCCGGCACTGGTTTAGTGGTGCAAATGGTCTGCAGCGTAAAGTGTATTTTCCAGTAATGTGGCTACCGTCATTGGGCCGACCCCACCCGGAACCGGAGTGATCCATGAAGCGCGGTCTCTGGCGGTTTCAAACTCAATATCACCAACCAGGCGGCCATCTTCCATTCGATTAATACCGATATCAATAACAACAGCGCCTGGCTTGATCCATTCTCCCTTGATAAGGCCGGGTTTGCCTGCTCCCACGACGAGGATATCTGCCCGGGCCACTTCGGCTGCAAGGTTTTCAGTGAATCGATGAGTGGTTGTTGTGGTACAGCCAGCCAGTAACAGTTCCATTGTCATTGGGCGACCCACTATATTGGACGCGCCAACAATCACTGCATTTTTTCCACGGATAGGTTCTCCCGTGCTTTCCAGAAGCGTCATAACGCCTTTTGGAGTGCATGGGCGGAGAAGAGGAATGCGCTGAACCAGTCTGCCAATGTTATAAGGGTGGAAACCGTCTACATCCTTGTCCGGGCGGATGCGCTCAATGACCAGCTCACTATTAATATGTTCGGGTAAGGGGAGCTGAACCAAAATACCATCAATTTCCGGGTCAGCATTGAGGTCGTCGATTAGTTTAAGTAGATGCTGCTCGCTGGTGGTGGCTGGCAGGTCATGGGATATGGATTTGAAGCCAACCCGCTCGCAGTCCTTGCGCTTTTTCCCGACATAGACCTGCGATGCAGGGTCTTCACCAATCAAAATAACGGCCAGTCCGGGCACACGGAGGCCCTGTGAAATTCTTTTTTTCACCAGTTCGGCGATGGAGTCGGTCAGTTGCAGGGCAATGGCTTTGCCATCAATAATTCTTGCTGTCATATGTCCTGAAGCCTGTTGCTGACTATATTGAGTGATGGGTGAAATAAGTGATGGCCGATAGTTTAACAGTGCTGAGTCCATGTTGACATAAGATTGCTGACTTGGTTTTAGACTGGTTTTTTTTTATTGGTGGCAGTGTTGAATGCTTTTTTCTGAGCTTGCTTCAGGGCTGTCTCTTAGTCACATATCCACACCTCTCGTCATTCGGTAGGTGTGGAGGCGGTCTTGCAGTTTTGCCCAGCCTTTCCATACGACCAGCCATCCAGGTATGCCAGTGCGTTTTGAATCACACCAGCCACCCACTTTGGCAATGGTATGGAGAAGCCAGGCCAGTGTATTCTCATTCCAGGTTTTGTCGTCTTTTTTCTGTCTTTTATAAGGTAGCATCAGGGCTTCTCTGATCTGCAGCAATCTAACCGCTACAAACATCAGCATGACTGCCAGGCGTTGCAAATTGTCAGCGCAGAGCATCAAAAAGTAGTCGTTCATCGTCTATTAAAATCCGGTTTTGTGTTGCCCTGACAACAAACCTTCTGCCATGAGTCAACTGGAATCGGATGTACTCATAAACATCAGCTTCACGGTCACAGACACTGATAACCTTTGATATTTGCGCGCCCAGCCTGTGCTCAATATTTACTCCAGCGTTGCTGATCAATCAAGCCTATAGTTCGTTCACTATCTACATCCAGTAACATCACTGAGTGTGCCCAAATGCCTTTGGATATACTGATGAGGCGATAGGCTCCCTCAACCGCCGCAAGGTTGCCACTACAGGAGGTGGCCAGTGAAGATCCAGTATGAGCAGACAAGTCTCCTTCCACTTTCACCGTAAGCGCCAAAATAACCCACGTTCTACCCGGCTAAACGCTGATAAGGAATCATAAGGTCTCTGATTACACGGAGGCTCCGATGGACAATCCAAAAACTACCCGGGAACAATGGCAGCAACGAGTCGAAGCCTGGCATGACTCCGGGTTGAGCCAAAATGCCTGGAGTCGACAGAACGGCGTTAAGCCATCACAACTTGGATACTGGAAAAAGAAGTTGCGGACTGGGAAAGCTCCTGCTTTATCATCAAAAACTGTTTCTGCCTTTGTGCCCGTTTCCCTGACGCAGAACCAGAGTCAAACTTGCGAAGAATCATCCCCTTTAACGGTATCATTGCCCAGTGGGCTCAGTGTTTCCGGGATTAATCATCAAAACCTCGCTCTGGCTGGTGAGTTGATTGGATTGCTGCGATGAATCAACCTGTAATGCGCCCGTCGTCCAGCTTGCCTGAGGTCTACCTTTATCGGGATCCCATCGATTTTCGAAAGTCCTTCAAGGGGCTGGCGGTACTGATCGAGCAGGAACTTGGGCATAACCCTTTTGATGGTCACCTCTATGCCTTCACCAACCGTCATCGCAATAAAATCAAGTGCTTGTTCTGGGAAGATAATGGTTTTGTGCTTTATTACAAGAGCTTGGCAGAGGATAAGTTCCACTGGCCAAAGCCCGATGACGAACTGTTAGCCTTAACAGGCCAACAGCTCAATTGGCTGCTTGATGGCTATAATCTCAGTGCGATGAAACCCCATAAAAAAAGACATTACGAAAGCTGTTTTTAGTCTTAAAACTCAGCCGCTTATGGTAAAATATCGGCTATGAAATCACCCATTGACACCCTCATTTATCAGCCAAAATCCGCCCTGAGTTTACTGGCAGGAAGCGCTGAAACAGCTTTGGATCTGGAGGCCTTACTTGAGGCCATCCAGGCCATGGACGGTGTCATTCTCGAAAAAGACAATGTCATTCTTGAGAAAGACGACATTATCCAGAAAAAGTCTTTTGTCATCGAAGAGCAGAAAAAACGCATCGCTATTCTGGAAGAATACCTGCGTTTGGAACGTGCCCGCCTTTACGGTCGAAGCTCTGAAAAGTTCAGTGGTCAGGGTGAAATCTTCAATGAAGCAGAATTAACGGACTGTGCCGTTGATCCGGATGAAGATGCTCAGGAAGAAACAGAGGAAAGTCCAAAGCCCCCAAAGAAACGCAAGGGGCGTCAACCTCTGTCGCCGTCACTGCCGAGAGTCCAGGAACGTATTGAACTGACCGAAGAAGAAAAGCAGGGTGCCATTGAGACCTTCTTCACCAAAGTCCGGGAAGAACTGGATATTATTCCTGCCAGGGTTCAGGTCAAGGAGATTATGCAGGAAAAAGCCGTATTCATTGTGAAGGATGAACAGGGCGGAGAATCTCACGAAAAACGCGTCATTAAAGCCGCTGAACTCCCAAAGCACCCCATTCCAAAATCGGCGGTCACCGTCAACATGCTGGCCTGGATCATCGGTGCCAAATATTGCGATGCCCTGCCACTGTATCGGCAGGAAAAGATACTGGCTCGTTATGGTGGCTCCATCACCCGGACGACGATGGCCAACTGGATGATCCGGTTATCCCTGCAGCTGCAGCCACTGATCAACCTGATGGAAGACCATCAGCGCACAGGGCATATCATGAATGCCGATGAGACCCGGGTTCAGGTGCTCAAGGAACTCAGTAAATCACTCCACTCTGATAAATATATGTGGGTGACACGGGGTGGTCCACCGGGGCAACCGGCGGTGCTGTTCCATTACGATCCTTCCAGAGGCAAGGAGGTTCCCCTGCGCCTGTTCGAAGGGTTTAGCGGTTACCTGCAAACTGACGGTTATGCCAGTTACAGCGCCGTGTGCAAAAAAGAAGGCATTATCCAGGTTGGCTGCTTTGATCATGTACGCCGTAAATTCACCGATGCCAAAAAAGGCGAAGCCAAACCGGGCAAGAAGGTGAAGAACAGCAAGGTCAGCAAAGCCGATGTTGCGTTGGGTAAAATCCGCAAGCTGTATGCCATTGAAGAGGCCATCAAAGGCCTGACTGCTCCGGAAAAGAAGACTCGGCGACAACAGGAGAGCAAGCCCCTGCTGGATGACCTGCACCAGTGGTTACAGAAAAACATCACCCGGCTGGTACCTGACAGCCTGACCCATAAAGCAATGAGCTATGCCCTGAACCAATGGCCGAAACTGGTCGTGTACTGTGAAGATGGGGATATCAATATCAGTAATGCAGCGGCGGAAAATGCTATCCGCCCCTTCACTCTTGGTCGCAAGAACTGGCTCTTTGCAGACACACCCAAGGGTGCCAAAGCCAGTGCCATCTATTACAGCCTGATTGAAAGCGCAAAAGGCAATGGGCTGGAGCCTTTCCAATACCTGAGCCACATTTTAAAAGAACTGCCTTACGCTGACACGATTGAGAAACTGGAACAGCTTCTGCCCTGGGCAGTGAAGGCGGCTCAAGAATAAGCAGATCTGTTGGGATTGGCTATAACGCTGGTTATATTGGCGCTTACCTTTCACCAGCCGTTTGGTTCGGCGCTTATCTCCCAAATTGGCACATCCAAAAATCTGTTCAGACCAATGTTGAGGAGGTAAAGGAATCATGATCTTGGTTTGTCTCGGAAAAGGATAAACCAAGATTAGGATTTGTGACTAAGAGACAGGCTTCAGGGGGGGGGTTGTAGAAGTGGGTTGGGAGGTGTCACGCCACTACCTGTGTTGTTGGTAAATTTTTAGGTGTGTGATCATTATTGATGCTTTTTTGATGCTATTTGTATTGGAGGGCCACGGTGGAAATCCCTTTGTTGGGTTGATATGCTGATTATGTGGAGGCAGTACTCTGTTTTTCTCTGTACTGCATGTGGAGTAAAAAATGCATGTAGTAATTGACGGGAACTAAGCTTGTGAGTAGTATCCACTGCCGTTGTCCAGCGGAACTTTTTTAAAGGTTTCTTGAGAAAGGGTTGCTGGTAATAATCGGGGTATAGCGCAGTCTGGTAGCGCGCCTGCTTTGGGAGCAGGATGTCGGGAGTTCGAATCTCTCTACCCCGACCAGTTTGAAATATAGATTTTTTAGTGGATTGAGCGCCCGTAGCTCAGTTGGATAGAGCATCCGCCTTCTAAGCGGAACTTTTTTAAAGGTTTCTTGGATGGTCGCAGGTTCGAATCCTGCCGGGTGCGCCATCACAAACCCCTGAAACTCAGAGAAATCAACGGTTTCAGGGGTTTTTCTTTTTCAGTGTCACAAGCCATTCTAAAGCCGGAAATGTCACAAAAGTGTCACCGGCAGCCTTCCTCTCCAGCGTTGGTATCAGTCACAAAAATGAACAGAAAATGTTCAAAAAGCCCGAAAGTGTGGTGTGGTCGTAAGTTCTCAAAAAGTGCTGAAAGCAGGATAATTTCGGTCAGTTGTCTATCCTCTCAGCATGGACTTTCCAAAACTCCAGCAGTTACAATCTGAAGATTTACTGAGATTCATCACTCAGCAGCAAGAGCAGATCATTCAGCTCAAAGAGCAGATAGAAGCGCTTGAAGCCGGGATTCGTCGTCTAAAAAAACTGCCAGCAAAGCCTGACATCAAACCGAACACCAAGCCTCCCGATGACGACACCGGCAGCTCTGATGGAGATCCATCCGCTCCTGAGGGTAACGATAGGGCCAGTCCAGACACCTCGTCAAAGCAGAAGGTTAAAAAGCCCAACGAGAACACCAGGAAACAGCGTAAACAGCCCCGAAAGCCATCGGCAGATAAATCCATACCCATTGCTGCAGGCCTATGTTCTGCACCAGTATCACGGTTGCTCCGTTACCCAGCCAGAACTGCTGGACTGGCTATGGGACATTGGGATCTCTATTTCCAGTGGGCAACTCAGCCAGCTTCTTACGAAAGGACATGAGCAATTCCATGCTGAGAAAGATGAGCTGTTGGCCACAGGCATTCGCTGTTCAAGCTATATCCAGACAGACGACACGGGCACAAGGCATAAGGGGAAGAATGGTTACTGCACCATCATCAATAACGAGTCCTTTGCCTGGTTCGAGAGCACAGACAGCAAAAGCCGGGAAAACTTCGTAAGCCTACTGCACCGCCCATGGTCAACTTACTCGTTCACCGACGATGCCCTGATGTATCTGGAAAAACTGGATTACCCAAAAAAGTGGCTCCGCATTCTTAAACCATACAGAGGAGTTACCTTCCTGAGTCATGAAGCCCGGGAAGGCTGTATGAAAGACCTTGGGCTAACTGGTAAACGACGACAGCAGGCCAGTGAAGCCATGTTTATGGCAGCCTGATACAGCATGGAGCAGGTCATCTTACCACCTTCAGTGATGGGGCAAGGCAATTCGACGTTTTCAAACACAGCCAGTGCTGATCCAAACCCAGACGTGCAGCGAGCTTCTTCAGGATGCTCTGTCAGGGTTGGCTGTAATCAAGGAAGAGCTATTGCTGGTTCTGGAAGACCCGAGCTTACCGCTGCACAACAACCTGAGCGAGAGTCAGATACGAGAATATGTCAAACGACGAAAGATCAGTAGCGGGACGCGAAGCGATTTAGGGCGGCAATGTCGCGACACTTTTGCCAGCCTGAAAAAAACGTGTCGCCTGTATGGTCTCTCTTTTTGGGATTATCTGAAAAGCAGACTAATGGGCGATGGGTTATTTCCGGGATTGAGTGACCTGATTGAGGAGGCTTCACGTCATCTTCCGTGTGGTGCTGCCAGCAGTTTTTGAGAACTTACAAGAAGTTGAGCGTTGACATTGTCGCCAATGAGTGTGCTGATATGTGCATACCGTTTATGACCTGAAAGAATTGATAGCATCAATGAGCCAAGAACATTGAGCTTTCCGGACGAGTTATTGCTCTTGTAGATAAGCGGGCAGTCTTTGACCCAGGGCTCAAAACGGTATCCGGTCTTTAAAAACTGAATAAAAAAAGCCAATTGTCCCATTGCCGTGACAGATGCGCCGGGTTCCCACTCGACATGTACTTTTCCTTCGAAAGTATCCACTTCGAGTTTGATGGATAATGGGTCTTTTTCGAAATCGGACAACTCACCGTTTGGGGGGTAAAACCATCTTGTAGGCCTCAGCATGACTGAGGTTTACAGTTTAGCTGGAGATTTGACAGCTGAATTTAGGTTGATGGGGACACCATTGACGAACCGGAACCAGTGTCGATTGCCGTCTTCGTCGGTATACCCATGACGAACTACTTTATCCACTGCGTCATAAAGTGATACGTGACTGGCGTCCTTCGCAACCATGATGAAGCTGTAGTTGTAGGATTTAACCAGCTTGTTGAATTATGGGTTCCGGCATAAAAGGAAGTACTTCCTTCTTACCCGGTTTCACCAGACAGCAAGCCAGCAGCTGATGGTAGTACTGGGGATTATTGCTATCCGGCTTTTTCACACAGCAGTCAGGACAATGTACGGTTCCAGAAGCAAAATGCCCTGTTCCATCAATAGGGGCGAGATAGCCTTCCTCAAAATACTCAAATAGAGAGATTTTCTCATGGTTGTTTTTTGGTCGAAAATCCGGAATCTTTGCAGCCTCTTTTGAGACCAGAGTGATCAATTTTTCCGCAAGCGCTTTTTTATTTGAAGGAGGTACAGTAATACGACAAAAATTGTATATATGCTGAATAACTTACTAAAAGTCTGCGATTACAGGAATAGCTACTTCCCCTCTAACCCTTGGTATTATCGATGGTAATCAACTTATCGGGAATTGCTGTCATTTCGCCGTGTTCTGACGCTCATCCTGCCATGTTTACTACGGTAGTTAGAAAACACGATGAGTATAAGGTGCTGAGTATTTTCCTTATCAATAGCACCCAGAACGATTACCTTTCAATATAAAGAGAATTGCCTCTGGGATGACGCCATCAGTGTGACTCAAAAAAACTACAGCTAAAAAAGTCAAAGAACATCGAGCTCCCAAAGCTATCCAGCTAATGACAAGTAACTATTAAGCAATCCCTTGTTACATGGGCAGAACGGGTTTCGATCTGTTATGCCTGATTAACGGCTGTGAACCATTTTGCATCCAGTGCTTTTAACATTTTACCTTTGTCGTCTTTTGTATCAACCAGCCACCCGGATGGACAGTCAATGGATCGATAACAGCGAATTACCGTACGAGGGCGATTTTTCTGGACCGGATAGAAGTGGGTGGTGACCCGATCTCCAGATTCAAATGGTTTTTTCATGGCTGACTACTGACATTTACCTGAATTCGTAATCGACTTCACATTTTAATGTATTGCCTGAATCTAACACTTCTGAGAATGTAATAGTTATCAATGAAACCGGTTACAGAAATCGGTTCCATAAAGAGTGGAACATTCTATAACATTTTCAGGGAAATTCTTCATGTTTAGACTATCCAGTTTGTTTGCGCTGAGCAGTTTGGCCATGGTGACATCGATTCCGGCATTGGCCTACGATTGCTCACACCTCAGTTCATGGGAGTCGACTGCCGTCTATAACAGCGGTGATCGTGTTCAGCATAATAGCAAAGCCTATCAGGCTTACTGGTGGACAAAAGGAAGTAATCCCGAACAGTTTTCATCGGCTTATCAGGAATGGACTTTACTGGGTAGTTGTAACGGTACTGAACCGCCTCCAGTAGAGAACCAATCACCCCCAGGTCAGTCTTACTTCTCCGCTAGATGGTGCTGCCTACATTGATGGGGCCTCCGTATTACTGCGAGCAGATGCTTCAGATGAAGATGACACCATCGGGTGGAATTAAAAGTGTTCCATCCACCCATTACTCTGCTTTTTTCCAGTAGTTATCCCAATCCCCGCTAGAACGCAATGTTCTTAAGCAAAGCATTGCTCCTGCTGGATATGCCGCCACTGTACACGAGCTTCCATATTAATGCCGACACACTCTTCTGCCGCATCCGCGAAGTACTCAGAGAGATGGTAATAATCAACAAGATAACTGCCTTGCTCTCCAAACATCCTCTTTGTCTGGTTGGTAATCCAGGTCGCTCCATCACTTTAGCTTCCTGCCATTCAGTTTTACGCGTTTTGCGTTTGTCACCTTCTGCTTCTTCATCGAAGAGGACAACAGGAATCATGCTTCCATCCATTTCTCCTACGAACTGTGCAGCTTCACCAAGGCAGTTCTGGCGATTTTGTAATGCACTGATGGATTCATTTTGCATGCAGCTTGCATGCTCAAGAGTTATGGCGCGGATAGAAGACTCAGGAACATCAATACAATAATGCTGCAGGTACCCCAGTCAGTAAGCAGTTCATTGCCCATACTACGCAGGTTAGCAATGACAGCCTCTTCAGCATCGTCCGCTTGATCCATGAGGCCAGACTCGGCTTCAACAATATCCAAGAGTGTAGAAACTCTACGTTCAAGTTCAGGGTGGGCAGCAAGTCTATCAGCAAGAGACATAGGTGAGGACATGGTACTTAATGATGGGTGAGAAATACTCCTATATTATCGTTCAAATGTAGGTTTTGTGGGCCGGAAAGGCCCTGATGAACACTTTTAATTTCACCCTTTTAATGATGCTTAGAAGGGCCGAAGATCACTACCGGCTTTTACAGAAGATGCCTCCGGAAGCAATTGGGTGTTCAGAGGCTGATAAGGTGAACATTTGTGAACACTTAAGCAGAGGCATGATGTTTGTAAAGAAGATGCTTAAGCTTCACCCCGAGAGAAGTGCTTTCGAGAGTGTATTAACTCAATGGAGGCAGCCCGACGGTAAGTCCACCAGGGCGGAAGTACATCAATTCGTTCTTACCAGTAATGCCCTTGGCTATCTTAGAGCTATTACGGCAACGTGACTTTCATATATTGCAGGTAATAATAAAAAGCCGACATGAGTGTCGGCTTTTTATTGCTAAATACCCAGTTATTGCTGGTAACGCTCAAATACCAGACAGGCATTCGTGCCACCAAAACCAAAGCTGTTGGACATTACCCGGTTCAGGGTTTGTTCACGAGCTTCACCAACCAGGATCGGCAGGTTTGCTGCGGCTTCATCCAATTTCTGAACGTTTGCAGAGGCAGTGATGAAGTTATGCTTCATCATTAGCAGGCAATAAATGGCTTCCTGAACTCCGGCTGCGCCAAGAGAGTGACCGGAGAGTGATTTGGTAGAGCTGACCACTGGCATCTGGTCGCCAAACACTTCAATGAGTGCTTTCAGCTCTGCAACATCACCGACGGGTGTGCTGGTGCCGTGAGTGTTGATGTAATCAATGGGCTCTTTAAGGGCTTCCATTGCCATGCGCATGCAGCGTGCGGCACCTTCACCGGATGGGGCAACCATGTCGTAGCCATCCGACGTTGCACCATAGCCGGTAATTTCAGCATAAATTTTAGCGCCTCGGGCTTTGGCATGCTCCAGCTCTTCGACAACGATCATGCCGCCACCGCCAGCGATGACGAAACCATCACGGTCAGCATCATAGGCGCGGGAAGCCTGTTGAGGCGTTTCGTTATATTTGGTGCTCAATGCGCCCATGGCATCAAACAGGCCAGTCTGTGTCCAATGTTCTTCTTCACCACCGCCAGCAAATACGATGTCCTGCTTACCCAGCTGAATTTGCTCGATAGCATTGCCAATACAGTGTGCACTGGTTGCACAGGCAGAAGTGATGGAATAGTTAACACCCTTGATTTTAAAGGGGGTTGCAAGGCAGGCAGAAACCGTGCTGCCCATGGTGCGGGTGACACGATAGGGACCGACTCGTTTGACACCTTTTTCTCTCATGATGTCTGCAGAATCAACAATGTTTTCTGATGAAGCACCCCCGGATGCAGCGATCAGCCCTGTGCGGGGGTTGGATACCTGGTCTTCAGTAAGACCAGCATCTTCGATTGCCTGTTTCATGGCAATATAGGTATAGGCTGCAGCGTTACCCATGAATCGCAGGGTCTTGCGGTCAATAAACTGCTCGAAATCGATGTCTACTGTGCCGGATACCTGGCTGCGGAAACCATGCTCCTTGTAGCTTTCATTAAAGCGAATGCCGGAGCGCCCATGTTTAAGGCTCTCAGCTACCTCGTCCTGGGTAATGCCCAGGCAGGATGTGATGCCAATCCCTGTAACTACAACACGTTTCATTGATGTCAACCTGAATAGCCCGTTTAAGTCAGAAAAATCAGAGTCAGAATCTCAATCTCGCTCTCTTTTTCAACGTAAGAGCAAGAGAAAAGAGAATCAGAAAGAATCGGTATTCTGGAAAAGACCGACTCGCAGTCCTTCCGCTGTGTAAATTTCCCGATCATCAACACTGACTGTTCCATCAGCAATACCCAGAACCAGTTTGCGTGCGATGATACGTTTAATATCAATACGGTATGTTACTTTTTTGTTAGTGGGCAGAATCTGGCCGGTGAACTTTACATCACCACTGCCAAGGGCGCGTCCACGGCCGGGGTTGCCCATCCACCCCAGATAGAAGCCAACCAGCTGCCACATGGCGTCAAGCCCGAGACATCCTGGCATCACAGGGTCGCCTGGGAAGTGGCAGGAGAAGAACCACAGGTCTGGGTTTATATCCAGTTCTGCAATGATTTCGCCTTTTCCATAGGCGCCACCTTCTTCAGAAATACGAACAATACGATCCAGCATCAACATATTAGGTGCTGGTAACTGCGCATTGCCAGCACCAAAGAGTTCGCCCTGTGAACAGAGTAACAAATCTTCTTTGCTGAAGGCTTCTTGTTTAAGATCAGGTTTAAATGGTTGCTTCATTAGTTTATTGGTTCCTGGAAGGTCCAGCACCTGCATGGCATCAGGCCAGTGATGACACCCGGGAAGTCGATACTCTGATCGGGACATCCCTGCCGATACGCGGCGTTCACATCAGGGTCTGATGACCCCACTTAATCCTAACAGTCTTGCAAAATGCACTACTATCGTTCCGGAGTTGAACTATACCATTGCTTTTTATCTGTCATAGTGCTCTTGGCCTGTTTGTAACAAAAAGACAACACTGCACCGCTGAAAAGGCAGGCAATGATAATTTTCGTAGCGTTTTATTACCATTAGACCTGTTGTAAAACTGGCATAATCCGCAAAAGTTAAAGGTAATACAGTCGGGAATGGTTTGCTAGTTATGAACGGATACCCTGGATGTGTGCAATTGCAGACGATAATCCTTTTTTTGTTTCAGGTGTGTCAGAACTGTGCAACGGGACCGACGAGTGTGATTAAATAAGCTTTTTACTATAAAGCTGCTCATGGCAATTTAGTGCCAGTTATTATTGAGCTTGTAAACTAGGATTAACAGCATGACAGACAGGCCAGATAGCACGGCTGACAATGGCGGTGCCAGTGAATATACGATCGCCGTTCTTGGCGGTGGCAGTTTCGGTACGGCCCTGGCTGATATTTCTGCAACCAATGGGCATCGGGTAAAACTCTGGATGAGAGATACAGAGCAGGTTGGCAGTATTAACAATAATCATGTTAATGCCAGATACCTTCCGGAGTTTCAGATTCATCCATCCGTCACCGCTGACACGGACCTTGCTGCTGTGGTCTCGGACGCTGATATCGTTTTTATTGCAATTCCCAGTAAGTCGTTCAGAGAAGTGGTGAAGAAAACCGGAGGGTTGCTCTCAGGCAAGATAGTGATCAGTACGACTAAAGGTATTGAGCCTGTTACCTTTGATTTGATGAGTCAGATTCTGGGAGAAGAGGTCAATGATGCCCGCATTGGTGTGCTCAGTGGCCCCAACCTTGCCCGTGAAATTGTAGCCAAGGCACTGACGGCTACTGTGATTGCCAGTGAAGATGATGAGTTATGTCAGACCATTCAGTCTGTATTGCACTGCGACTATTTCAGGGTCTATTCGAACAGCGATGTGTATGGTGTTGAGCTGGCAGGTGCTTTAAAGAATATTTATGCGATTGTTTCTGGCATGGGGGCTGCGCTGGGAATGGGTGAAAATACAAAAAGTATGTTGATCACCCGGAGTCTTGCAGAAATGAGTCGCTTTGCAGTAACGCTTGGGGCTAACCCCATGACCTTTTTGGGGTTGGCGGGTGTTGGTGATCTGGTAGCTACCTGTACTTCTGATTTAAGTCGTAACTTCCGGGTGGGCTATGCGCTTGGTCAAGGTGATTCGCTGGAAGATGCTGAGTTCAGGTTAGGGCAGGTTGCTGAAGGGGTTAATACACTTAAACAGGTGAAGCAAAAGGCCGATGAACTGGGGGTATACATGCCTCTGGTGGATAGTTTATACAGCATTATTTTTGAAGGTAATGCCATTGGAGTCCTTGTAAAGGGGATGATGCTCAGGGAACAGAAAACAGATGTGGAATTTATGTCCAGATGATTTATATCAAGATCATGGCTGTTGAGTCAGGCTCTGGACTTTGTTTTTACAATTCTGTGTGGAAGAGTGGAGAAGATCAATGGATGAGAAGGTCGTTAATAATCTAAAATCGGAGTCTCGCTGGTTAAGACTTGTGTTTATGGTTGTCTTTGGAGTTGTCGCCTACCTTGCGGCATTCCTCATTATGTTGATTGCGCTTATACAGGCCGTGCACGGTTTTGTTATGAGTGAGCCAAATGAGCGCCTTTTAACATTCAGTGCTGGCGTTAACCGGTTTATTTATCAGATTGCCGGGTTCCTGACCTATAACTCTGATGTTAAGCCCTATCCTTTCTCGGACTGGCCTCAGCCATCGAACTCCGCAGGTAAAGTTGTCAACGAGCCGGATAACGATTAAGCATGAAACTTATCATTATGCGCCATGGCCAGGCTTCATGGTCGGCACCATCTGATAGGGAGCGACCACTTACTGAGCAGGGTGCTCGAGAGGTGTCCCGTACGGTTGCGTCTCTGGCGGCTCAGAAGGTTGACCGGATTTTTTCCAGCCCTTATTTCAGGGCTCGACAAACTGCCCGGATTGCTGCAGAGGCTTTAGGCTGTGGTGTAGAAACACTTTCTGAGCTGGAGCCTGAGGGTAGTCCTCAGGCTGTATTGCAGGTGTTGCCTGAGACGGGGGTTATCCTGCTGGCCAGTCATATGCCCATGGTTGGTTATCTTTCGGGTCTGCTTTGCGAGGGAGTCCCTCAATCTGGCCCGTCCTTTCAAACGGGAATGGCGTTAATCCTGGAGATGGATGTTGTGGCTCCCGGGATGGCCCGAGTCCTTGAGCGCATAATACCTTAATCGTAAGTCACACTGCTGAGCCATTAAAAAATCCAGCGCTATTAGGCTTTGGTTTTTCTGCGGAAAATACGGTTGTTTCCCGCAGTATATAAGTTGATTTATCTCCTCATGTAACACTGTGTTGGGCGGTAGCTTTGAATCTATTGGCTGTCCGTTGATTTATTAATGAACTTTCTTTTTGCCATCTAATCTAATGATGCTCATGTCCCATGTTACTGGTGCTTTAGACAGGGAAAGAGTGTAGGGATAGATAGGGAGAAAGTACGGTGGCGACAAGTTTTATAAGCCTCAGAGGCATTCTGGTCTGCGCAATAGCAGCCTTATTCTGCTCATATCAATTCATGTTGCAAGGGGCTCCATCCGTTATGGTTCCCCAGCTGATGACTGCATTCGATTTGGATGTGGCTGATATTGGCTGGTTAACCAGTAGTTTTCTCTGTTTTTACCTGATTTTTCAAGTGCCCGGCGGTTATCTGGCTGATCGCTGCAATGCCCGCGCATTGCTGGTGATTTGCAGTTTATTGATGGCTGTTGCCTGTTACTGGTTCAGTATTTCTGAAACCATGTTATCTGCCAGTGCATCCCGTGCGTTTATGGGAGTGGTAACTTCGCCCGTTATTGTGGTGTGTATGACCCTGGCAAGTCGCTGGTTTCCGGAACGCTATTTTCCAACTCTGGCCGGGTTGGTAGAGGCGTTTGCTTTGGCGGGCGGTGGGCTTGGTCCCCTGATGCTGCCTAATCTCATGGAAGCATTTGGCTGGCAGGGTGCCATGCAGGCAGCGGCAATATTTGGTGTTGTTCTTGCGGCCATGATCGCCATTTTTGTTAAAAGTGCTCCGCCTGTATCCGTTAGTGATGTGAAATTGCACGAAGTAACCTGCGGGGCTGACCTTGAGATTGAGAGGGTGGATAAATCTCCATTTGATCGAGTCTATTTTACACTGTGTTGCATGTATGGTTTTGGGCTTTTTGCGGTCATTACCAGCTTTGGCGGGTTGTGGGGAATACCATTCTTTTATGAGCGTTTTCCAGGTGAGCAGGAAGCGGTTGCTGATATGGTTGCCCTGGTTTTTGTCGGTGCTGCTATTGGTGCTCCCTTGTCAGGCTGGTTGGCCTGCCAGGTGGGCTCAACACGAAAAGTGATGATGGCGTGTGCTGTAATTTCTCCGATTTTTTTCAGTATGCTGATTTTTTGCCAGTGTTCAATGGTGGTTATGGCGCTCATTTGCTTTATGTGCGGGCTCAGCAGTGGGGGGTATATGCTGGCATTCTCTGTTGTCAAAAGTATTAGCCCAGCTGAACGGGTGGGGGTATTGTTGGCGATCACCAATAGTGCCATGCTGTTGGCGGGCCCTGTTATGCAGCTATTGATTGGCTTTATTCTGGAAGGAATTGGGCATGATGGTTTGAGTGCTTTATCAATTCAGGACTATCAACTGGCCTTTGTTCCTTTATTGCTCTGTCAGTTGCTGGCGCTGATCGTAGCGGTTTGCCTGAAAAAACAGTAATTCTTCTACCCATTGCTGGTGGTTGGCGCTATCCTAGCCTGTTTTTTATTCAATGCTTTCAGCTTATAAACCTTCGCCAGAACGCTTAACTGGCGAAGGGTTTGCACCTCTTGGATGGATAATGCCGTTACTTAGATTCGAAAAAGTCAGTCTGGCCTATGGTGACCAGCCTCTGCTTGATCATGCGGAGTTTCAGATTCGGAAAGGTGAGAGAGTCTGCTTGCTGGGGCGTAATGGCGCGGGTAAGTCCACCATGATGAAGCTGGTATCTGGGGCTATATTGCCAGATGATGGCACGTTATGGGGGAAGCCGGGCCTGAAGGTTGGGGTTCTTAATCAGGATCTTCCTGATCAGGATGAGAAGAAGGTATACGATGTGGTGGCTTCTGGCCTGGAAGCGGTTGGTGATTTAATCAGCCGTTACCACAGCCTGTCTATGAATATCAGCACCGATGCTGATATGAAAGCTCTCGAAAAAGTTCAGCAGCAGTTGGAATCAGTGGATGGCTGGAGTCTGAGCCTGAAAGTGGATACCGTCATTCAAAAGCTTGGCTTGCCTGCTGAAAAACAGATGAAAGAGTTATCTGGTGGCTGGCGGCGCCGAGTTGAGTTGGCTAGAGCCCTGGTGGGCGATCCCGATCTTTTGTTACTGGATGAGCCCACTAACCACCTGGATATCATCGCCATTGACTGGCTTGAGAAGCAGCTGAAAGATTTTTCCGGGGCATTGCTTTTCATCACTCACGACCGTTCATTCCTACAGTCTCTGGCAACACGTATTATCGAGTTGGATCGGGGGCAGTTGACCAGTTGGGAATGCGATTATGCCACTTTCCTGGAACGCAAAGCCCATGCACTTGAGGTTGAGGCCGAGCAGAATGCGCTGTTTGATAAAAAGCTGGCACAGGAAGAGGTCTGGATTCGTCAGGGCATTAAAGCCCGTCGTACCCGTAATGAAGGCCGGGTTCGTGATTTGGAAAAGCTCAGAGCAGAACGTAGTCAGCGTCGTGAAGTTCAGGGTAATGCCAGCTTTGGGCTGGAGCAGGGTGAGTCTTCTGGCAAGTTAGTACTCGAAGCGAAGAATATCTCCCAGTCATTTGATAATCATACGGTTATCAAAGACTTCAGTCTTCGTCTTATGCGTGGTGACAAAGTTGGCCTGATTGGCGCAAACGGGGCGGGGAAAGTCAACGTTACTCAGTATTCTTCTGGGTAATCTGAGCCCTGAGTCGGGTTCTGTCAAAATGGGAACCAAGCTTGAAGTGGCCTATTTTGACCAGTTGAGAAATCAGCTGGATCTTGAGAAAACGGTGATTGATAACGTGGCCGAAGGGCGGGAGAGCATCACCATTAACGGTGTCAGTCGTCATATTATTAGCTATCTGGGCGATTTCCTGTTTCCGCCCGGACGCTGTCGTGTTCCGGTTAAAGCGTTATCCGGAGGGGAGCGTAACCGACTGCTGTTGGCGCGTTTGTTTAGTAAACCGGCCAACCTGTTGGTGATGGACGAACCGACTAACGATCTGGATATTGAAACTCTGGAGTTGCTGGAATCATTACTGGTTGATTTTACCGGCACAATGTTGCTGGTGAGCCACGATAGAGCTTTCCTGGATAATGTGGTTTCGAGTTCACTGGTGTTTGAGCCGGGTGGTCATGTCAGTGATTATGTCGGTGGGTTTGATGATTGGCTGCGACAGGGTGGTGCAATTTCGCGGCTGGTTGCTGAAACTGCAGTTAGTAAAAAAGAAGAAAAAACAAAGTCTGTGCCTGCGCCATCAGAGGCTGAAAACAAACCAGCTAAAAAGAAGCTCAGTTATAAGCTTCAGCGTGAACTGGATGCTTTGCCGGGTGAAATTGAAGCGCTTGAAGAAGAGTTGACTGCGCTGGAAGCTAAAACGGCTGAGTCGGCTTTCTATCAGGGAGATCAAGGCGAGGTTCAGGCAGTTCTGAACAGACTTACAGAGATAAATGAGCTGATCGAAGAGAAAATGGAGCGTTGGGAAGCGTTGGATAATATGTAGCGCTTTCTTGCCAAAAGCCACGGAGATTATTCTTGATCTACGTGGCTTTTTTCTGATTTCACAGTGGTTCTAAAACAGTTAACTCTGATTTTTGCCAACTCTTACTGCCAGTACATCACAGTTGGCTCCGTGAAGAATACTGGTTGAAGTAGAGCCAAGAATAAGGGCAAGTCCATGACGACCATGACTACCAACGACAATCAGGTCAACATCAGACTCTTCTGCAATTCGATGAACTTCGCGCTCTGGTCGTCCATAAACGACGTGTTGCTCACCTTTCTTTAGCTGGATTGAGTCCGCAAGACGGGCGATACGCTCTCTCGCCTGCTCAGTGATCTCATCTTGCAGTGTTGTGAGATCAAGGGGGATGTCACTGCCATAAGCAACACTCAGCGGTTCTACTACATGAACCATGGTGAGCCTGGCCTGGTTTTTTTCGGCAATGGATTTGGCTTTATCGAGCACCTCGTCGGCTTCGTCGGACAAATCAATCGCAACCAGAATGTGCTTGTAAAGGCTCATAAGCTGTCTTCCTTCTTCAATAAATGCAAAAAGTGATCCGCCCGTTTTCTAACACCTGGATGGCCAGACCGCTGTCGCGATTTCCTCAGTACAATCAGTCGAATGGCTTGAATGTTTCAGCGTTTGTGTGAAAGCTTCTCAAGCCATGGCATTTCTATTGTAAGGCCAATTGCGGTTTTATTCATGGTTTTATTCGCTCTCTGTCAGGTAATTATCAGAAACAATGATCCAGATTCTGAATCTCAACGTTCCTGTGTGTATAGTCTTGTGTAAGTATGGGAAAAGGTGGCATCTTCATAGTCTTTCAGGCTTGACTTTAAACACCATTTCACAGAAGGTAAGCACTAAATTCAAACAAGCGTATGAATTTGCATGAAGGAACTTTGTTTCTGCCCAGGGTCAGTAGGACAGTCTTAAGTCCGTCAGGCTCCCGTGTAAAGTCAGGAAGTAAAGCAATAATAATCAGATAGCTGCCATAGTTAATGTCATATAAAGGTTTGAGGGGATTAAAAACTGCCCTCATACAGGCATATGGCTTGTCTATCTATCTTCAAATCCGAAAGGAGAAGTTCATGATCTACCAGGGGAAGGCGTTCAGGGTTCTGCCTGTGGAAGATGGTATCGCAGAACTGCAGTTCAATCTCGACGGTGAAAGTGTCAATAAATTCAGCCGTTCTGCCATTGAGGATCTTGCCGGGGCACTGGATGCCATTCGTGCTGATAAGAGTATAGAAGGGCTGATACTCACCAGTGGCAAGGACGTTTTTATCGTTGGTGCTGATATCAATGAGTTCACGCAGACGTTCAAGCAAGATGATGAAACATTATTTGCCGAATTGATGTCGGTTAATAATGTATTCTCCAGTTTTGAAGATCTTGATATGCCGACCGTGGCTGCAGTCAATGGTATAGCCTTGGGTGGCGGCTTTGAGATTTGCCTATGTGCGGACTACCGGTTACTTTCAACAGACGCAAAAGTTGGATTGCCTGAAGTCAAGTTGGGCATCTACCCGGGATGGGGTGGTACTGTCAGGCTGCCACGTATTATTGGTGCTGATAATGCGGTGGAATGGATTGCCAGTGGTAAGGAATACCGTCCTGATGCAGCTCTGAAGGTCGGGGCCGTTGATGGTGTGGTTGCTCCGGACAAGTTGAAAGACTCAGCTGTTGCCCTGGTTCGCAGCTGTATCGCCGGTGAGCTGGATTACAAAGCTCGGAAGCAGGAGAAGAAAGATAAGCTGAAACTGCCACCTGTTGAAGCGATGATGGTATTTGAAACCACCGCTGCTGTGGTTAAACAGCAGGCGGGGCCACATATGCTGGCACCCATTGCGTCCGTCAAAACGATTCAGAAGCATGCTTTTATGGAGCGTGACAAAGCGCTTGAAGCTGAGGCGAAAGGTTTTATCAAGCTCGCTAAATCTTCTGTATGTAATGCGCTGGTTGGCCTGTTCCTTAATGACCAGCAGTTGAAGAAAAAAGCAAAGGCTTCGTCAAAACTTGCCGGTGAAACCAATAAGGCTGCTGTCCTTGGTGCGGGTATTATGGGTGGTGGTATTGCCTATCAATCAGCCCTGAAAGGTACGCCTATTTTAATGAAGGACATCAATCAGGATGGCCTTGACCTGGGGCTTGCTGAAGCCACTAAGCTGCTTTCCAAACGGGTGGCTAAAGGCCGTATGGATGCTGGTAAAATGGGGGGAGTGCTTAATAGCATTGTACCTACATTGTCTTTTGGTGATTTTGGCTCTGTCGATGTGGTGGTTGAGGCTGTTGTTGAAAACGCCAAGGTTAAAAAAGCGGTATTGGCAGAAGTTGAAAGCCAGGTTTCAGAAAATACCGTGCTGACATCCAATACCTCGACCATCTCAATCACTGAACTTGCCAGTGACCTGAAGCGGCCGGAACAGTTCTGTGGTATGCACTTCTTTAATCCTGTTCATGCTATGCCTCTGGTTGAGGTGATACGTGGTGAGAAAACCAGTGAGGCGGCGGTTGCGACCGTTGTAGAGTACGCTCGGAAAATGGGCAAAACACCGGTGGTTGTCAATGACTGCCCAGGGTTTATGGTGAACCGGGTCCTTTTCCCATACTTTGGTGGTTTCTCTGCCTTGCTCCGTGATGGTGCAGATTTTAAGCAGGTTGATAAGGTCATGGAGCGTTTTGGCTGGCCAATGGGGCCTGCCTATTTGCTGGACGTGGTGGGTATTGATACGGGCATTCATGCTGAGGGCGTTATGTCCGAAGGCTATCCGGATCGCATGAAGCGTGACTTCAAGACGGCACTGGATGTGATGTTTGAGAATAAGCGCTTTGGCCAGAAGAACGGTGCTGGTTTCTATCAGTATGAGCAGGATAAAAGAGGTAAACCGAAGAAGGTCGTTGATGAGTCGGTTTATGCTTTGCTGGATGAAGTCTGTGCACAGAGCAAGGCTTTTGATGATGAGGAAATCATTGCCCGCATGATGATACCTCTTTGCATGGAAACAGTACGGACGCTTGAGGATGGTATTGTTGAATCGGTGGCAGAGGCGGATATGGCGCTGATTATGGGTATTGGCTTCCCTCTCTTCCGTGGTGGTGCATTGAAATATATCGACAGTATGGGTGTTGCTGAGTTTGTCGAACTGGCAGATAAATATGCTCACATCAGTCCACTGTATGCACCGACTGACAAGCTTCGGGAAATGGCTCGTGAAGGTAAGACGTTTTACGGTCAATAGGCCTTCTTCTACGACTTTGAACCATTTTCAGGGAATATAAGAGAGAGAATACCATGAGCCTGGATCCAAGAGATGCTGTAATTGTTGATTATGGGCGTACCCCGATGGGACGTTCCAAGGGTGGGATGTACCGTAATGTGCGGGCAGATACCCTCTCTGCAGAGCTGATTACTGGCGTACTTAACCGAAATCCTGAGTTGAACCCTGCTGAAGTGGAAGATGTTATCTGGGGTTGTGTTAACCAGACTCTGGAGCAGGGGTGGAATATCGCCCGGATGGCGTCGTTGATGACGCCCATCCCTCATACATCAAGCGCCCAGACGGTAAGCCGTCTGTGTGGTTCATCCATGAGTGCTCTGCACACTGCCGTGCAAGCCATTCAAACCAATAACGGCGACGTTTTTGTTGTGGGTGGTGTCGAGCATATGGGGCATGTGGGCATGATGCATGGTGTTGACCCAAACCCAAGACTCTCCAAATATGGCGCTAAAGCGGCGGGCATGATGGGGCTGACGGCAGAAATGCTTGGAACGATGCATAGTATCAGTCGTCAGGCACAGGACGAGTTTGGTGCTCGTTCACACCAGAGGGCCTGGGCAGCGACTGAGGCAGGTAATTTCAAAGATGAGATTATTCCAATGCAAGGGCATGATGCTGATGGCAATCTGCGTCTGTTCAGCCGGGATGAAACCATTCGGCCAGAGACCACCGCAGAAGGGCTGTCCCAGCTTAAACCGGCATTTAATCCCAAAGGTACGGTAACGGCTGGAACATCTTCCCAGATTACTGATGGTGCGTCCTGTATGATTGTGATGTCTGCACAGCGGGCAAAAGATCTCGGCTTGCAACCCATGGCTGTGGTCAGGGCAATGTCAGTGGCGGGTGTTGATCCTTCGATCATGGGATATGGCCCGGTTCCAAGCAGTAAAAAGGCATTGAAGCGTGTGGGTCTGACCATTGACGATATTGATCATGTTGAGTTGAATGAGGCTTTTGCAGCGCAGGCATTGCCTGTGCTGAAAGATCTGAAGCTGCTCGATAAAATGGATCAGAAAGTAAACCTGAATGGTGGTGCTATTGCACTTGGGCATCCATTTGGCTGTTCTGGGGCACGTATATCCGGAACACTGTTGAATGTTATGAAACAAAATGGTGGAACGTTTGGGCTGGCAACCATGTGTGTAGGTCTTGGCCAGGGTATAACAACCATTTTTGAGCGCGTTTGATACTCCAGATGGATGAATTGGGGGCGGGGGGCTGTTTTCTCATGACCCCATCCATGCTTAGTCTGTAGCCCGGGTTTCCCGGGCTTTTTCATTTCATTATCGGCTCATTGATTCACCTTTTGTTTTCATTGGTTTAAGGTGCTTGATTTGTGGGCTAATGAATGACAATGATTGTATTGGAAAAAAGCAGATTTTTTTCTATGGTTGAGAGTCTTGTAAATTCATGTTAAGCGTTTAATGGCTTCTGCCGCTACTGATTACCAAGAAAATATTATCACGTGTAAGCAGTTTTGATGTGATGATTGGTGGAATTACTTGTTGGCAGACCATTTGTGCAGAGGGTGGTTTGATTAAAATGTCAGCGGAAAATTCGAGTTGGATATTGGCTTCAGCGTGCAAGAAATAAGGCTTTCTCTGGATTATTCCAGAGGAATAACCCAGAGCTTTACGGGAAAGAGGTTGATGGTTTTCCTTGACCGATTATTGACTTCGCCTTATATATTGAAGCAATTTCTATCCCGGCTTTTCTTGTTCTGGCGATAAGCTCTATTTCAGCAGATCTGAATATTCAGTATGATGGGCGATTTATCTGCTCGCAGATCTGACCAGCCAGAACATTGGAACAGATGACAGGACGTGTAAGGCAGCATGGGTAAATCGCTAGTTATTGTGGAGTCGCCAGCCAAGGCGAAAACCATCAACAAATATTTGGGCAAAGACTTTGTTGTCAAATCCAGTGTGGGTCACATCCGGGATTTGCCAACAGCGGGTGGGCCTAAAAAAACCGTGGATGCAAAGGCCAGGGCGAAGGCTGCTGCTGAGTCAAAAAAGCTCTCACCTGAGGAGCGTGAACGCCGTAAGAAGATTAAAGCCCGTGAGCAGTTGATTGAGCGCATGGGTATTAACCCGGATAAGGGCTGGGAAGCGCACTATCAGGTTCTGCCGGGCAAGGAGAAGGTGGTTGATGAGTTGACTCGTCTGGCTGAAGGTGCCGACACCATTTATCTTGCGACTGACTTGGACCGGGAGGGTGAAGCGATTGCCTGGCATTTGCAACAGGCTATTGGCGGAGAGCCCGGGCGTTTTCGGCGTGTTGTTTTCAATGAGATCACCAAGAAAGCCATTCAATCTGCGTTTGAATCCCCCGGCCAACTAAACCAGGATCGTGTTGATGCGCAACAAGCACGCCGTTTCCTGGATCGTGTCGTTGGCTATATGGTTTCCCCGCTTCTCTGGGCAAAGATTGCCCGGGGATTGTCAGCAGGACGGGTTCAGTCTGTTGCTGTCAAGTTGATTGTTGAACGCGAGAGAGAAGTTCGTAGCTTTGTTCCAGAGGAGTATTGGGAAGTTTACGCCGACCTTTCTGCAGCAGGGAACGATGCTGTTCGCTTTCAGGTAATGAAAGAGAATGGGGCTAACTTCAGGCCAACCAATAAGGCTGAAACAGATAAAGCGCTGGCTTTGCTTGAGCAGGGTCAATACTCCCTGACAAACCGTGAAGATAAGCCAACACAGAGTAAACCTTCTGCTCCATTTATCACATCAACTCTGCAGCAGGCTGCGAGTACCCGACTTGGATTCAGTGTCAAAAAGACGATGATGCTGGCCCAGCGCCTCTATGAGGCTGGTTATATTACCTATATGAGAACGGATTCCACCAATCTGAGTCAGGATGCTGTGGATAGTGCCCGTTCTTTTATCACCAAGCAGTATGGTGAGCACTATTGTCCTGATAATCCGAATACCTATAGCAGTAAAAAGGGTGCCCAGGAGGCTCATGAGGCTATACGTCCATCCAGTGTTACATTACAGCCAGATAGCCTTTCCGGGATGGAACGTGATGCTGAGCGGCTTTATGACCTGATCTGGCGTCAGTTTGTAGCTTGCCAGATGACGCCGGCTGAGTATCTCAGTACTTCACTGACTGTCGATGTTAAAGGTTTTCAGCTCAAGGCTAAGGGGCGAACCCTGAAGTTTGATGGTTATACCCGGGTACAGAAGCCAATGGCTCGTAAGGGTGAGGATATTATCCTGCCGGACCTTCAAAAAGGTATTCCTCTTGACCTTCAGAAGCTCGACCCGAAACAACTGTTTACCCGCCCACCTGCCCGGTTTAGTGAAGCCGCTCTGGTGAAGGAATTGGAAAAGCAGGGTATTGGTCGACCATCGACTTACGCTTCCATTATCTCAACCATTCAGGATCGTGGTTACGCCTCGGTAAAAAATCGCCGCTTTTACGCAGAAAAGATGGGGGATATCGTTACTGACCGCTTGAATGAGTCTTTCCATGAGCTTATGGATTATCACTTTACAGCTCGGATGGAAGAAAAGCTGGATGATATCGCTGAAGGTGAAAAAAACTGGAAGCAGGTTCTGGATGTTTTTTACTCTGATTTTACCCTCCAGCTGACGCAGGCTGAACAGGTTGACGGTGGAATGCGGGCTAATGAACCCTCCCTGACGGATATTGAGTGTCCGACCTGCAGTCGTCCCATGATGATTCGCACCGCTTCTACTGGTGTGTTTTTGGGCTGTTCTGGCTATGCTTTGCCTCCGAAAGAGCGCTGTAAAACGACAATCAATCTGGTTCCGGGTGAAGAAGCGGAAGAGGCTGATGATGAAAATGCAGAAGTGAATGCTCTGCGTGCTATGCATCGTTGTCCGAAATGCTCTACTGCTATGGAGAGTTACCTTATTGATGAACATCGTAAGCTCCATGTCTGCGGTAATAACCCCGACTGCTCTGGTTATGATGTAGAGCAGGGTAGTTATAAGCTGAAAGGCTATGATGGTCCAGTTCTCGAATGTGATAAGTGTGGTAGTGAGATGCAGCTTAAGACAGGCCGTTTTGGCAAGTACTTTGGCTGTACTAACAGTGAATGTAAAAATACGCGGAAGCTACTTAAAAGTGGTGAAGCAGCTCCACCTAAAATGGAGCCTGTTCCAATGCCAGAGCTGAAGTGTGTCAAGGTTGAAGATCACTATATACTGCGGGATGGAGCCTCTGGCCTGTTCCTGGCTGCCAGTCAATTTCCCAAGAATCGGGAAACCCGGGCTCCTCTTGTTGCTGAGCTATTACCTCATCAGGCTATGATTGACCCTAAATATGGCTATCTTATGGATGCTCCCCGTCAGGACCCTGATGGTAACCCTTCAATTATTCGATACAGCCGCAAGACAAAACAGCAATATGTTATGTCTGAAGTAGAGGGTAAGGCTACCGGCTGGAGTGCTACCTATGAGGATGGTAGGTGGAATGAAAAGCAGACCAAAAAGCGTCAATCCAGTTAGATTTATCTCAAACTCTTGATTCATCAGACAGGGCTATTAAGCCCTGTTGTACTATGGCTGTTGTTAACTGTTTGCCGGGCTGCTCGAAAGTGTGTCCGGTAAATGGCTGGAGTTGGTTATGACAAACAATTGGCAGGGATATACCAATAAAATGCTCTTTCACTCCCGTTTGTTGATGGAAGCCTGGGAGGATGCCGACGAGCTTGCCAAACCTGCGTTTCGTGAAGCATGTCTGAATGCTATGGTTCAGGCTTATCAGTCACTGCTTGCTGAAATCATGACTAGTTACCGTTTGCCTGTAAACCAGCTACCTACGTTGGATGAAGCGATAAATAGTGTTCACCACAAGGGAGAGGTTTCCTCTGAATTACAGTACATTGAGAGACTGGAACAGCATGATTCCTGGTTATCGGCTTTATTGAAGAATCATCAGGAGTGCTCGATGCCTATCCAGCGGAAGGGTATTGATCGTAATGAAATTCCGCTCTTCAATGCCAATAGTGTCCGGCTTGATCAGCCAGAGGGTTTTCTTTCTGTACTTAGATTCCTGAAAGAGCTGGTCACCTATAGCCGGAACTTCAGTCTTGAGTGGTAAATTGCGGTAAAAATGCTGGTTTTATTGTTGCCAGTTGATATTCAAGTGCAGATCCTGCTCAGTGTCTTGAAAGCCATTAAAGGCTCATGCACAATGCTTCCTTGCTAACCACAAAATTCTGGTGTCACTAACTATGTCAGCGTCGTTTCTTGAAATTGTTGAGTTACCTTCAGGTGAAATCGTGTTGCGTCGTAGCGATGAAGAGAGCGCTGAGCCACTGGTGACTATGTCATTTTCTCAGGAACTCCTTGATTTTCTTCAGGGTGATCAGGTTGAGGTTGCCAGAGCAATGCTGGATGCCTGTATTGCTGAAGTAGGACGAAAAACAGAAGCTGACGCTGAAGAACACATCCCTGAAAACCGTATTCTTCATTAATTTGTTTTAATCCTGCCCCCTGTTCCGGATAGCTAAGCCCTGGCAGCGACCTGAGCGGGCAGCTGACTCCAGCTCGGAGAGTGTTGTGCTATCCATTTGGTTAATCCAACTGACTACAGTATGACTGGTTCCTGAGGCCAGAGCCTTACGTGTGAGTTTTAACGGATCTGATTGTGCAGAAGGGTTGAGAACCTGTAGACGATGTCGGCTGATGCCGGAAGCTTTCAGCCAGTTTATTGTGCTTCTGGCCTGTTCACTGGACAATATCAAAGTAAGCCAGCGCTGATCCTGATCATTGGCCAGTTCATTCAGAACTGACTTTAAAAATCGTCCTGACTGCCATGGTGGCCCTGAGAGAATGAGCTCATCAATAAAGCTGGCAGGTTCATTGTCAAGGAAGGCGCAGCTTCCGCTCTGGTTGAATGATGATGTTAATGCTTGCATGTCAGGTCCTCTACAACAGGGATCGTTAGGGACAAAGTTCTAGTTCCTGATAATCCCCACGCTCAGCCCTTCGATGGCAAAGGCATCAACGCTGAGGTCTACTTCAATCGTTTGGAACTCTTCATTTTCCGGGTGAAGGTAAACCCTGTTTTTGATTTGTTCGAAACGCTTAACGGTGACTTCATCTTCAATTCTGGCTACGACAATCTGACCATTGGATGCCGTTGATGTTTTATGGACAGCCAGGAGGTCGCCATCAAGGATTCCGATATCTTTCATGCTCATGCCTTTGACGCGCAGCATGAAGTCTGCTTTTGGTGAAAAAAAATCGGGATTGATTGATAGGTGGTCTTCGATATGTTCCTGGGCAAGAATGGGACTTCCTGCTGCAACCTGTCCTACAATAGGGAGGCCAGAGAGTTCTGTGCCAGGCACACGAATACCTCTTGATGCTCCAGGGGTGATCTCAATGGCTCCCTTGCGGGCAAGGGCTCTGAGATGCTCTTCCGCAGCGTTGGGCGATCTGAAACCGAATGTCTGTGCTATCTCTGCACGGGTTGGAGGAAAACCGGTTTCTTCTATGTGTGACTTGATCAGTTCTAGGATCTCAGTCTGGCGCTTGGTCAATTTATACATGTTTAAGTCTGTGTTTTTATACAGTACATGTAATTATATACAGTATTTTGTTGGCTGCAACTATCAGAACTTATTAATCTAACTTGATGTTTCAGTTGGCAAACGTTAGTTTTAAACAAATGTTTACAATGGAGGTTATTCAGGCATGTCACAGTCAGCGACAGTAGACAGGATTCTGGACGCTGCAGAGAAGTTATTTGCTGAGCATGGGTTTGCAGAGACCTCCCTGCGTTCAATTACCAGTGAGGCTGGTGTTAACCTGGCCGCTGTTAATTATCACTTCGGCTCAAAAAAATCCCTCATTCAGGCAGTATTTTCCAGGTTTCTTGATCCTTTTGTCAGCAATCTTTCCCAGGCACTGGTCAAATATCAGGATAATAACGATGCGATTGATCTGGAAGAAATTCTCCATTTGCTGGTGGATCAGATCATGGCCGTTAAGCCACGTAGTCCAGAAGATCTTTCGGTCTGTATGCGACTCATTGGGCTGGCATACACTCAGGGGCAGGGACATTTGAAAAAATATTTGCGAGAGGTCTATGGGGAAGTATTCCAAGCCTATCTTCAGTTGCTGGTAAAAGCATGTCCGGATCTACCAATGGGAGACTTGTTCTGGAGAGTTTACTTTATACTCGGGTCAGCCGTTTTTACCCTTTCAGGGGCTAATGCGCTGCGGGCTATCGCTGAAAGTGATTACGGCGTCAACTATGAGCTGGAAGAAATCATGAGGAAGATGGTTCCTTTCATGGCTGCTGGCCTCAGGGCGCACACCTGATTGACCACTTAACTATAAAGAGCTTTATAAACTGATGCATCTTACCGTTAATATTGCCAGCCAGGAGATGGTGCTTCACGAGAAGAACGGCAAGTGCCGTACTTACTCTATATCCACCGCCAGTAAAGGAACCGGGCAGCAGGAGGGTAGCTGGCAAACCCCTCTTGGGCTTCATGTTATCAGGGCTAAAATTGGTGGTGGGCTGCCTGTTAATTCAGTGTTTGTCAGTCGTCGTTTTACGGGTGAGATTTATTCGCCTGAACTCCGAGAACAATACCCTGGAAGAAGGGACTGGATCTTAACCAGGATTTTATGGCTCAGTGGTCTGGAGCCCGGGTATAACCGGCTGGGAAATGTCGATACCATGCGACGGTACATCTATATTCACGGATCACCGGATACTGCTGTTATGGGTGAGCCAGGCTCTCGGGGGTGTATTCGTATGCATGGCAACGATATTCTTGACTTGTATGATCGTATTGATACAGGCATTAAAGTTGATATACAGCTTGCCTGATACCCTTATTATTCGTATTTGCAGGAGGCTCTGATGCCTGAAGGGCAAAACAGTGGTGTTCTTCTGATTGACCTTGAGGGGACACAGCTAACGGCTGAAGAAGAACCGTTACTGCTGCTTGAAAGTATCGCAGGTGTCGTTCTTTTCTCGAGAAACTACCAAAGCCGGGATCAATTAATCAGCCTGACCAGTGAGATACGTAAGCTACGTCCTGACATCTTGATATGCGTAGATCAGGAAGGTGGACGAGTTCAGCGCTTTCTTAAGGGGTTTACACGGCTTCCACCTGCAATGGCATACAGTCAGTATGATCAATACCTTCAACAGGAAGTCGCCCTTGAATCAGGGTGGCTGATGGCGTCGGAACTTCTGGCCTGTGGCGTTGATTTATGTCTTGGCCCGGTTCTGGATATTGACCACGGTCGAACGGATATCTTGGGGAATCGGGCTTTTGGTCATTCTCATGAACAAGTTGTTAAGCTGGCTTCGGCATGGATTGATGGTGTTCATGATGCAGGAATGTCTGTGGTGATTAAACACTTTCCGGGGCATGGAAATGTTGATGATGACTCTCATCTGAGTTTACCTGTCGATCAACGCTCGCTTGAGCTGATTGCACAGACAGATTTGCAAACGTTTAAAGCCATGATTGACAGGGGGGGAGTTGAGGCAGTGATGCCTGCTCACATACTTTTTCCCGCTATTGATGAAGCGCCTGTCGGTTTTTCATCAAAGTGGTTGCAAAATATTTTGAGAGGTCGACTTCGGTATGATGGCCTGATCATGAGTGATTGTCTTTCCATGGAAGGTGCGGCCGCCCTTGGTGGCTATTCCGAACGTGCTCAAGCAGCCCTGGAGGCTGGCTGTGATTTATTGATTGTTTGTGATCGGCAAGGGGTTCTGGATGTGTTGAATGGCTTGGAACCCCTTAAGTTGAAAGGTCCGGGTCCATCTCGTCTGATGCCTGGCCGTTATCCTGACTGGGAACGGCTTGTTTCATCCAGTCGATATCAGGATATTCAGCAGTTATTAATCAATGGCGCGCATCATTGCTAAGGTGTTAAGCCATTTATTGTCTGGAAACTCATGGTTATCACTGGCCGCATCTCGATAGCATAAAATTAACTTTAATTTTTTTAGCGTTTTATATTACTTTCAGCATTTCTCTTTAGGCTTCTGTCACTGCTTTATCCCATTTTTTTTATGGTTTTCCATTACGATTTATGGTGTAACAATGGATTTTTCTTCACTTATGGCAGGTAATATTCCTGAATGGTTATTTCAGGCTGTAATTGCTGTCATTCTTACTGCAGTTATTCGATTTCTTACTGGCAAGTTGTTTAGCAAGTTGATGACGAAAGCAGAAGCTACTCAGAATTTCTGGGATGACGCACTGCTTTCAGCAGGTCAGAAGCCAGTTTATCTTTTTATTTGGGTTGCTGGACTCAGTTGGTCAGCAGAAGAAATATGGGAAGGGACAGGCAATACTATTTTTGAAAAGTTGCTTAGTTTCCGGGATCTGTTGGTTATCATCCTTTTTTGCTGGGTTTTTATCTCATTTATCAAAGCATTAGAGCATCGTTACTTGCAGGTTGAGCATAAAAAGAAACTGGATCAGACATCGGTCGTTGCTTTGGGGCGGCTTATGCGGGTTGCAGTGATAATCACAGGTGTTCTGGTTGCAATGCAGGCGCTGGGATACAGTCTGTCAGGTATCCTGGCATTCGGTGGTGTTGGAGGGCTTGCTGTTGGTTTTGCCGCTAAGGATATGTTGGCCAACTTCTTTGGCGGGTGGATGATCTATGTTGATAAGCCATTTCGGGTGGGAGACTGGATTAGCTCTCCGGATAAAAACATAGAGGGGACGGTTGAATATATTGGTTGGCGTCAAACCCGAATCCTGACATTCTCACGGCGGCCTCTCTACGTTCCAAACGCAACGTTCATGAATATTTCGGTTGAAAACCCATCCAGAATGCAGAACCGTAGAATTAAACAGGTTTTTGGATTACGTTACTGTGACAGTGAAAACGTTGGACCCATACTTGAAGAGGTTAGAAGTTATCTGCAACGGCATGATGGTATCGATCAGGATAAGATTATTATGGTCAACTTTATTAGTTTTGGTGCTTCCAGTCTTGATTGTCAGATATATTGTTTCACTAAAACGACGGATTGGGCGACTTATCTTCTGATACAGGAAAAAGTTTTGTTGGAAATTGTCCAGATTATTCATCGTAATGGCGCTGATATTGCCTTTCCGACTCGTACCCTGGATGTTCCTGTAGAGACTAAGAAAGAGCAGGAATCTTTTGATCATCGAATTAAAACATCTATTCAGGAAGCTGCTAAAGTTTAGGTATTTCAATTAATTATATTAATTTTTTTTGTTTTATTCTCTACTTCTGCTGTTTATAAAAAGGCTCTGAAAATCAGTCCAGCTACAATTTATTAAAATACAAGTTGAAGCTGGCTGTTGAGTTTTTGGAATGAATACTGGATTTATCACTTTTTACTACCACCTTTTAATCGCTTTTTTACTCGCAGCCGTTGCGTTCTATGGGCTTAAGTGGCTGATCATGAGGTGGCGAGCTGAACAACAGGCAGGCATAAGGCCTCTTTTGGCGAATACCTTTCGCAGGCCAGTGCTGACGATTCCCTGGTTGTTTCTTGTTTTGTATTCAGCGCATTTCTGGCCAGGGCTTGAAAGCTCAGAGTGGAATGAATCACTAATACTGATCCAGAAAATTCTTCTTGTCATCTATCCAGCCTGGTTTATCTGGGAAGTCAGTTTGAATATGGAAGGGCTGTTGAATACTGCGGATGGTCGATGGGCGGGGAGGCTATCTTATTCAGTTATTGCGCGATCTATTCAATTGTTGATCGTTATCACTACGTTATTGAGTCTTGCTCAAGTCTTTGGATACAGGCTTTCGACGCTTTTGGCTTTTGGTGGTATTGGTGGAATTATTCTTGGTCTGGCGGCTAAAGATTGGTTGGCTAACTTTTTTGGCGGGCTGATGCTAATGTTGGATCGCCCGTTTACTGAAGGTGACTGGATTCGTTCTCCAGATCGCGCTATTGAGGGACACGTTGAAAAAGTAGGGTGGAGGTTGACAAAGATTCGGACTTTTGACCGTAGGCCAATCTATGTCCCTAACTCAATTTTTACAGGCATTGTTGTCGAAAACGCCACTCGTATGCGCAATCGTCGCATGGTAGAGAACTTTTCTCTTCGTTATGAAGATTTTGAAAAAATGCCTAAGATCCTCAGTCATATAGATGAGCTTCTTCAGCTGGTTTCTGAGGTCGATAGTAAAGAGCCTCATTATGCGGTGTTTATTCGTTATGACAATTCTGCTTTGCTTTGTCAGGTTCGGGCTCATATCACGAGAACTGACCGTGTTGGTTTTCTCAAAGTTCAGGAGTCTATTCTTCTATTAATAGCACAGGCTGTCACTGAGGCTGGTGCGTCATTTGCCTACCCGACTCGAAGGATTTTGTCGGATGAGCCGATAGCATAGTAGCTATATTCAATATAATGCAGACTGATAAGAATACTGATGGATATATTGATTGTTGAGGATGCTCGTGACCAGCGGATGATTCTTGCTGTGGTGTTAAAAAAACAGGGACATCGTGTGTTTGAAGCATCAGATGGATACGAAGCTCTGGATGTTCTGGAAAGCTATCCTCATATCCGGATCGTAATCAGTGATTGGATGATGCCAAATATGGACGGCATAGAGCTTTGTGAGGCGATCCGTAAAAGTCATATTGGGTACTATGTCTACTTCATGCTGCTAACGGGTAAATCAGATCGTGAGGCTATGGTGGAAGGTATTAACCGTGGTGCTGATGATTTTATCAATAAGCCTGTTGATTTTGATGAGCTTGGCGCACGACTGAATGCTGGCATTCGAATTATCGAATTAAAGGCAGCACTTGAGAATAAAATACATACGATAGAAAAAGATCTGGAGTCAGCTGCAGAAACACAGGCTCGTCTTCTGTCTGAGCCGGCCAAAATTCAGAATGTCGACTTCAACTGGTATTTCAAGCCAAGCCGCATTCTTGGCGGGGACATGTTTGGTTATCAGGCGCTTGATGGAGAGACGCTTTGTTTCTATCAATTGGACGTAGCCGGGCATGGTGTTCCGTCAGCATTGTTTTCTTTTTCGCTGAACAATATCCTTCGTGAGGATGGGGGAGGAACACTGCTTAAGGAGTCATTCAATGAGGCGCCTTTTTATCGTGTTAAAGAACCAGATGAGGTGCTGATGAGTCTGAATGATCAGTTTCAGGCAAAACCTGAGGCGATGCTTTACTTCACCATAGCCTACGGAATTATAAACAGCCGAACCGGTACAGTTACGCTCTCGCAGGCTGGCCATCCATCATCGCTCTGGCTTAAAACTGGTTCAAGATCTGTCGAAAAAATTACCTGTGGTGGTGTCCCGGTAGGTATGATGCCAGGTATGGCCTATACGAATGTCACTGTTCAGCTTCAACCTGGCGACAGACTTTTTCTGTATTCAGATGGGGTCACGGAGTGTGAAAACAGTGCTGGGGAAATGTTTGGAGAGGCCAGGCTGGTATCTTCTTTGGGGGGTGCTTTTGATAACTCAATTGAAGCGATGATCAGCCGGGTCGAGCAGGACATTATTAACTGGACCGGAGCTGATGTTTTTGAGGATGATGTCACCTATCTGGTATTGGCGTGGCGGCCATAAATAAGCTTGTGGCGCCTCATTAATTATAAAATGTTTATGACGCAAGGAGAGCGACATGCCATTTGAATCTAAAATTGATGCTGGTTATACCATCGTATTTATCGATGAAACCCGGCTTGATGCTTCTATATCAGAGCCCCTAAGGGTTTACCTTTTTGACCAGATCGAAAATGGCTCCGATAACATGGTTATTGATTTGTCCATGGTACGCTTTATGGACAGCAGTGGTTTGGGTGCATTGGTTGCAACCCTGAAAAAAATGGGGGGAGCAGGTTCAATGAAACTGGCTGGAGCGCAGCCTGCGGTAATGGATCTTTTTAGCCTTACCTCAATGGATAAGCTGTTTACCATTCTCCCGACAGTGGCTGAGGCCATTGAGGAGAAGTAATCATGACGGACGAAAAGGGGCAGGCTGTCAGGATTGAGATTGACAGTGAACTAGCCAATACAACCCTGATTGCCATGGCTGTCCGAGGCGTTTGCGCGATGACAACACTGTCCCCGGTTGAGGTGAACCGTGTAGAACTGTGTGTTGTTGAGATTGTTAATAATGCAATTGAACACGCTTATGGTAATGAAAAGGGGCATAAGGTTGAGGTTGGGGTTAATCTTTTAAAAGCTTCCTTAATGCTAACCATCAGTGATTGGGGTAAGCCAATGGATCAGGGTAAACTGGGGAGTAAGGATATTTCAGTCGATCCTGATGATCCCGCTGCGTGGCTATGCAGCGGTAGAGGATTGCCAATCGTCCAGAGTTTGATGGATAAAGTTGAGTATCAAACGGTTGGTGATAAAAACAGTTTTATCATGAGTAAGCAGATCAGGAGTTAGTCTGTTTACTCACTTTTATCAATTTCAGCTGCTTTTTTCTAAAATTTTCATACCTGTTTCCACCAGAGCGTCAGGGCGATCGTAGGGGGTAAGTTTGAAAAGGACTCCAATTTCCGGACTGTCAATGTATTGAATCTCCTTGATATTTCGGATCCTTCTCCTCTGTTTGATCTGAAAGTTATCGGTTGTTCGCAAAGGTGGAGAGCCATCATGCAGTCTGATCAAGTTATCAGACCCTCTGTAAGAAGAGGCAAGAGCGTCAGATGTTTTTTGTTCATAGTTGTGCGTCTTTCCGGAAAGCGAGGAGTAAAGTGATTCCGGGCTTAATTTATTTAGCCACAGGTCTATATCGACATGCAGAAAGCGCTCTTCACTGACGCTGATAGTTCCATCCAGTAACAGGCTGTCCTGCCCACTGATAGCAGTGCGGATTTCAATGGGTTGCTTACCTGATTCAGAATTTACAGGCATTCTCCATGCCTTTTGGGAAATCACCTGATATCTTCGATTTTTCTCAAGTGCAGTAACCTGGTTGTTCAGCATTCTTTCACTTATTGGTAAAGCGATGTAGGCATCACGCATAATATCCAGATGGCTGGAAAGCTGGTTATCAGGTTTTGCGATTTCAAAAAGAGGGCTTGTATTGCTGTCAGATCCAGCGGAATGAGCTTGCAGTCTGATTGCATTTTCAGGAGCTCTGTACCCAGTAACTGCTGGCCAGGCTTCGCCACTGTCATTATTGAGGTAACGAAAAACCACAAGATCCACCTGATACCAAGAGCTATCAGATCCTACGTTACTCTCTTTTTCTGAAGCAGAAATCGGAAAGCTAAAAAATAGTGCTACCGACAATGCGATAAGCTGATGTTTTTTCATACAGAATATCCTTGATATCTCTCAATCCAGAGTCAGGGGTTTTGACATTTTTGCGGCAGCGTTCTGGGCTGTCTGAAAACCAGCCAGGCATCAACTGATACTCGTAAGCGCTTAACCAGCCAGCCAGCCCAGAAGAGTTTCTGTTGCCTTAAACCTCTGCTCCGGAGTTTCCATTGTGTCAATGTACTTTAAGATGCTGCTTCCTTCCAGCCTGAACTGCTGGGGGTTTGACTGGATAAGCTTAATAATCAGCATAGGGTCGACACTGGGCTGTTCTTCAAACTCAACTCTTGCTTCTTTGCTGCTGGCGTCGAGTTTTTTGATGCCCAGCTTCTGAGCATGCAGTTTTAACTTCATCTGGCGGAACAGGTTTTTGGCCGGTACGGGCAAGAGTCCAAACCTGTCGATCAGTTCAACCTGAAGGTTTTTCAAACCCTCATCATTGGTAGCAGCCGCAATTCTCTTATAGAGGATTAAGCGATTATGAGCGTCATGAATATAGTCTTCAGGCAACAAGGCAGGGAGTCGAAGATTGACTTCTGTTCCATGGTCTAAGGGCTGGTCCGGATTCGGGGTTTCGCCGTTGCGAATGGACGCGACCGCTCGTTCAAGCATTTCAGTGTAAAGCGTAAAGCCGACACTTTGAATTTGCCCACTTTGTCCCTCGCCGAGTAGCTCTCCTGCTCCTCGTATTTCCAGATCATTGGAAGCTAACATGAATCCAGCCCCAAGTGTTTGGGCATCAGTAATCGCCTCAAGCCTTTTTACCGCATCAGTCGTCATCGCCTTGGGCGAAGGTGTCAGGAGGTAGGCGTAAGCCTGATGGTGAGAGCGGCCAACCCGACCCCGAAGCTGGTGTAGTTGTGCCAGGCCAAACTTATCGGCGCGATTAATAATGATGGTGTTGGCATTGGGAATGTCGATGCCAGTTTCAATAATGGTGGTGCAGACCAGAACATTATAACGTTTGTGATAAAAGTCAGACATCACCTGTTCCAGCTGCCGCTCACGCATTTGGCCATGCCCGGAGATCACCCGTGCTTCTGGAATCAATTCCTGAAGGTCGTTGGCCGTTTTTTCAATGGTTTCAACCTGATTATGCAGATAATAAACCTGCCCCCCACGGAGTAGCTCCCTGAGAATGGCCTCTTTAATCAGGGGCTGGTCATATTGCCGAACAAAGGTTTTAACGGAAAGCCGTCTTGCTGGTGGCGTGGCGATGATGGAAAGATCCCGGATTCCTGACATGGCCATGTTGAGTGTTCTTGGGATCGGTGTTGCTGTCAGCGTGAGTATGTCTACTTCCGATCTGAGGGACTTTAACTTTTCTTTATGGCGAACACCAAAACGGTGTTCTTCATCAATAATCAGCAGCCCAAGGTCTTTAAAGTTAAGATCACCTTGAAGAATTTTGTGGGTACCAATGATGATATCCAGTTTGCCTTCAGGCAGGCGCTCTTTAATGTGATCAATAGCTTTTTGAGATTTAAAGCGGGAAATGACTTCAATTTCAACGGGCCAGTCAGCAAACCGGTCTCGAAAACTCTCATAGTGTTGCTGTGCCAATAGTGTTGTGGGTACCAGAATAGCCACCTGTTTTCCGCCTTGAACGGCCAGGAAGGCTGCCCGCATGGCGACTTCTGTTTTACCAAAGCCAACATCACCACAAACCAGTCGATCCATTGGTTTAGGAGCACACATATCGCGAATAACAGAGGCTATTGTCTGCTGCTGGTCAGGCGTTTCTTCAAAGGGAAACGCCGCAGCAAACGCCAGATAATTTTGCTCCGGTTTTTCGAAAGGGAACCCCTTTCTTGCTTCACGACGGGCATAAATGTCGAGCAGCTCCACCGCAACATCTCGAGCCTTCTCAGCGGCTTTGCGACGAACTTTACTCCATTGTTCACTGCCCAGACGATGAAGCGGGGCCAGCTCGTCATCAGCGCCGGTGTAGCGGGAAATAAGATGGAGTGAAGCCACCGGAACATAGAGTTTGGCTTCGCTGGCGTACTCCAGCGAAAGAAATTCAGTGGTCTGACCGTCTACAGCCAGTGTTTCCAATCCCCGGTAACGGCCCACGCCATGGTCAATATGAACCACAGGTGCTCCCATTCTCAGTTCCGTCAGATTGCGGATAACCTGATCAGCGCTATGCTCTTCATCGCCCTTGCGACGACGGGTCTGCTGTACCCGTTGACCCAGCAGGAGAGCTTCGGGAATGATCACCAGATGGTCTTCAGGAAGAAAAAGACCGTTTTCCAGTAGCCCGATGCTGATGGCCAGCGTCGGCTTTTCAGCCATCTTGTCGGTTACAAATGTTGCCCAGTTTTCACACAGTTCCGGAAAAATATCATTCTGAGCCAACAGTTCGAGGAGGACTTCCCGCCGACCCGGGCTTTCTGCGACCAGCAAGACATTGCTGACATCATCAATAAATGACCTGAGATGGCTCAGCGGCTTTTCAAGCCGTGCATTGATGGTCAGCTCCGGAAGATCAGCCCTGTTCAGATTAAAACGGCCAACCTTGGCTGGAACCGGCTGGTCAAAGAGCGTCACTCTTGGGAAATCATTGAGTCTGCTGTATAGCTCCTCAGGCGGCATTAATACTTGCGATGGGGGCGGAATGGGCCTTAGAGGGTCGACCCTCCGATTTTCATAACGTGCCTTTACATCCGCATAATAATGATCCAATGCCGAATTCATCGTATCGTAGACCAGTATGCGGGCGCTTTCTGGCAAATAGTCAAAAAGAGTGGCTGTTTCCTTGAAAAAGAGAGGAAGGTAATACTCGATTCCCGGACTGACAATCCCTTCGCCAATATCCTGATAGAGAGGGCAGTCTCGGTGATTAACGTCAAAGGTCTCTCTGAAGTTGCTACGGAAGCGTTCCTGCCCCGGTTTATCCATTGGGAACTCATGGCCCGGTAGTAACTGTATTTCTGGAACGGTAGTGACTGAGCGCTGTGTTTCCGGATCAAACGTTCTTAATGACTCAATTTCATCATCGAACAGATCAATTCGGTAGGGGGTATTAGCCCCCATGGGAAATATGTCAACAATGGAGCCCCGTATGGCAAATTCACCATGTTCCATTACTGAACCAACACAGCGATAACCAGCCTGTTCAAACTGGTTGCGACGATCGTCAATGATAAACCGGGTTCCAGGTTGTAACGAAAGACAGCTGCCTAGCAGGAAGTTCTTTGGACAGAGTCGGTTCAATAAAGTGCTGACCGAAACAATAAGCACCATTTTTTTCGATGAACTTGCTGATGTTGGCAGCTGGTAAAGTGTGGACAGTCTTTGGGAAATAATATCCTGGTGAGGGGAAAACGTATCATAAGGGAGTATTTCCCAGTCAGGCATTTGCTGAACCTTGACTGACTCATCACCCGCAAGAAAAAACGCGAGCTCTTGTTCGAGGCGGTTTGCTGAGGCGCTGTCCGGGGTGATGACCATCAAGGGGGTATTGTCAGCTTTTGCTGCATTGGCAATAACCAATGCAGGGCCTGCTTGTGAAAGATTTCCCCACTCGAGTTTATCGCCGGGGTGGTTTGGCAGAGGGATTGTATGTTGAAGCATGAATATTCGGAACGTCCTCCTGAGTACCCCAAAGACAATGAGATAACCTTTTAATGTCGCTATTAATGCCTGCAAGGGCTACAGGAAGAGAATTGTAGCGTTTGTGACCTCTTTGTCCCAGCTTTCCTAATGATAAATGCTTTATAACAGGAGAAATGATCCTGAAAAATGGTGTGTGTTAACGTTTGGTATTCTTTGTTGCGCTGAAGGCATTCAGTGAGGATAATAGCCACGAAACATAAGTCCCAATGAAGGGACAGTACTTGAATAGAAATAATAAACGGGAATTTATCGTGGTAGCAGACCGTTTTCAGGACTGGAAAGAACGTGAAGCACTGGCTGAGTCAATGATCCCACTGATTGGCCGCCTGTATCGAAATCACAATGTTGTCACGTCCATATTCGGGCGTCCCGTCATTAACCGCTCAGTTATTAATCTCCTAAAAGCGCATAAATTTGTCAGGCAGATTGAAGATAATGGCCTGTCTGTTCGAGAGACTTATCCGGTTCTGGACGTTCTGATGGGGCTTGATCTGGGGCCATCACGCATTGATATCGGTAAGTTGGCCGTTGGTTATCGAACTGAAGGGGAAGGGCTGTCGCTCGAAGAGTATGTGACTCAGAGAGTAGCGCCAGTGACCAATGGTCAAAAGCAAGCACTGGGGGCCGGTCAGGATGTGGTTCTGTACGGTTTCGGACGGATTGGTCGTCTCATGGCCCGCATCTTGATCGAGCGTGCTGGCGGTGGTTCTGGCCTTAATCTCAGGGCTGTTGTGGTTAGGCCTGGCGGTGCTGATAATGACCTTCAGAAACGGGCCAGTCTGCTGCGCCGCGACTCTGTCCATGGCTCTTTTCAAGGTACGATTTCTGTTGATGAAGAGAACAAAGTTATTTATGCCAACGGTGTTGGTATTCAGGTAATTTACTCTAATTCACCAGATTCGATTGATTACACCCAATACGGCATAAAGAACGCTGTGGTTGTCGACAATACCGGCAAATGGCGTGACAAAGAAGGTCTGGGACTTCACCTCCAGTCAACAGGTGTTTCACGAGTTCTGCTGACAGCACCAGGTAAGGGGGATATTAAAAATATTGTTTATGGTGTTAACCATAGGGATATTCAGTCTGAGGATCAGATTCTTTCTGCGGCGTCCTGTACGACCAATGCAATCACTCCTGTATTGAAGGCTATTAATGATGAGTTTGGCGTCGAGCATGGCCATGTAGAAACGGTGCACTCCTATACCAACGACCAGAATCTCATTGATAATTACCACAAAGGTGAGCGCCGTGGGCGCAGCGCTGCACTGAATATGGTGATCACTGAGACCGGTGCCGCCAAAGCCGTGGCAAAGGCTTTACCGGAGCTTGAAGGTAAATTGACAGGAAATGCCATTCGGGTACCGACACCTAATGTATCTCTGGCGATTCTTAACCTTTCATTGTCGAAAGCGACCACGGTTGAAGACTTAAATACTTTTATCCGTGAGACTTCGCTGTATTCCAGCCTTCAGAAACAGGTAGATTACGTGACTTCAGTCGAGGCCGTCTCCAGTGACTTTGTGGGTAGCCGTCGGGCAGGTGTTGTCGATGGCCAGGCTACGATTGTTGATGGCAAGCGCTGTGTTCTCTATGTCTGGTATGATAATGAGTTTGGTTATAGCTGCCAGGTAAACCGGATTTTGCAGTTTATGTCTGGTGCGATGTATCCGTCTGTCCCATAAAATAACCTGTGCTCAAGCAATTCGCCCCTTCAAAAAACAGACTGATTAGTTGCCCTGCTAATCAGTCTGTCCACACTGCATACCCTTTCATGTCTTATCAATCTGATATCCGGCTTACATTGATATACGTATAGCTGGCGTGAATTGACATTGGTCAATAAGGAGAGTAGTTATCATCTCTCTAAATTGTAACCATTCTCATTTGCGTATATATTCATATCAGTTGTAAATTTGCCAGGCACCAACAATTTCATGCTAAAAACCCCACAAAAATATGGGCTTTTGTTCCTGGCATATGATTTGAGTCCAAATGTTTTGGTCGCTTTCTGAGAGTTATTACCTGCTATGCAGAGAAAGGACTTTCAGGACTGACTTATGATGCCTGTGGAGAGAAGTACATGAAGGTGACATTGGGTGAGCTGAAAACCGGTGAATGTGGCCGGGTAACGGCTTTTCTGGATGCTGGCAGTGCCTACCGGCGTAAATTGCTGGCGATGGGGCTGACTCCCGGAACCCAGTTCACGGTTTGTCGTGTCGCTCCCCTGGGGGATCCAATCCAGCTGGAGGTTAGAGGTTTTCAGTTGTCCATTCGACGTGATGAAGCTGCTGTTGTTGAGGTTTCCAGACTATGAAAAAGCATGTTGTAGCGATCGTTGGAAATCCGAATTGTGGCAAGACAACACTGTTTAATGCGTTAACCGGGGCTCGACAGCGTGTCGGTAACTGGCCTGGTGTGACGGTTGAAAAACGCAGTGGCTTTTATTCATTTGAAGACAACGCTGTAGAAGTTGTTGATCTCCCCGGTACTTACTGCCTGGATGTTGTTGACAGTGATGTTTCTCTGGATGAAAAAGTTGCCCGTGACTATATCCTGAAGCGTGAAGCCGACCTGATTATCAATATTCTTGATGCCTCCAATATCGAGAGAAACCTTTACCTGACAACCCAGTTGCTGGATATGGAGGCTCCGGTAATTGTTGTGCTCAATATGATGGATGTTGCCAGAGAAAAAGGCATGGACATCGATATTGATAAGCTTTCTGAGGAGTTGGGCTGTCCGGTACTGCCCCTCGTTGCCAGCAAGACGGGGCATATTAAAACCTTTTTAAAAGACGTTAATGACTTTCTGAATAATGGTATTTCAGTGGCACCACCGCTGAATCTGGGTGAACAGCTTGAGCAGGCCATTACAGTTATTGAGTCGACCCTTGAAGAGTCGATTGCTCTGGATAATCCGCTCTCCCAGCGCTGGTATGCACTGAAGCTGCTTGAAGGTGACAGTATTCCGCTTCCGGAGCTGACATGGCAGGTGGTTAATGTGGCGACCCAGCAACGTCCATATCATCGAAGCTGCGCTTGAGGAAGATCTGGATATTATTTTAGCCAGCCGTCGTTACGATGTGGTTGGCCATATCATGGAGTCAGTGATTCGTGAGAGAGGTCTGGCGAGCCATCATCTTACTGAAAGCATTGACCGGGTGGTACTGAACCGGGTTCTTGGCTTCCCCATTTTCCTGGGGGTTATGTACCTGATGTTTATGTTTACCATCAATTTTGGCAGTGCCTTTTATTGACTTTTTCGATATCTTTACCGGCACCTTGCTGGTGGGTGGTGTAGGACACTGGTTGAGTTCCATTGGGGCGCCAGCGTGGGTCGTTACGCTGCTGGCTGATGGTGTGGGTGGTGGCATACAGACGGTTTCTACGTTTATTCCAGTCATTGCCTTCCTGTTCCTGTTTCTTTCTATACTGGAAGACTCTGGTTATATGGCCCGTGCAGCTTTTGTTTGTCGACCGATTGATGCGCTTTCTGGGGCTTCCGGGGAAAGCGTTTGTGCCGATGCTGGTGGGATTTGGCTGTAACGTACCGGCCATTATGGCAGCAAGAACACTGGATAATGAGAAAGATCGTCTGTTAACTATTTCCATGGCGCCCTTTATGTCATGTGGTGCCCGTTTGCCGGTTTATGCACTGTTTGCCGCCGCTTTTTTTCCTGAGTCAGGTCAGAATGTGGTGTTTATCCTGTATCTGGTGGGTATTCTGGCCGCGATACTTACTGGATTGATCCTGAAACAGAGTGTTCTCAGTGGTGACAGTTCTCCCTTTATCATGGAGTTGCCTAACTACCATCTTCCATCTGTGACTCAGGTGCTTTTACGAACATGGGATCGTCTGAAGGGGTTTATCATCCGTGCAGGTAAAGCCATTGTGATGGTGGTTGTGGTACTGAACACCCTGAATGCAATTGGTACTGATGGCTCGTTCGGTCATCAGAATACTCAGGACTCCATGCTCAGTAATATTGGTCAGGCCATTACACCGGTGTTTGCTCCTATGGGCATGACAGAAGAAAACTGGCCGGCAGCAGTTGGGCTGTTTACTGGCATTCTGGCCAGGAAGCCGTAGTGGGTACTCTGGATTCCATGTACGGTGCCATCGCTGCTTCAGAGAAATCTGAGTCATCAGAAGGTGAGGCCTCTTTCGATATGATGGCAGGTTTAAAAAGAAGCCGTTTGCCACAATCCCTGCAAATTTGAGTGGTTTAAGTGGTGCTTTGACGGACCCGCTGGGTGTGCAGGTTGGCGACCTGACGGATCTTGATGCTGTTGCAGAAGAGCAGGAAGTAACCGTGGGAACGTTCTCGGTTATGGCGGACCTCTTCCCAAGTAACGCGGCCGTGATTGCCTATCTGTTGATGATTTTGCTGTATACCCCCTGTGTGGCAGCACTGGGTGCTATTTATCGGAAACCAGTCTGGGTTGGACAATGTTTATTGCCGGCTGGGACTTTCTTTCTGGGTTATGCCGTGGCAACGATTTATTACCAACTGTCACTGGCTTCAGCGCAACCTGGAGAAGCATTACTTTGGGTTATAACCATCTCTCTGATGATGTTTATCATTGTTACCCTCATGAAACGCATGGGGGCAACAGTGCTGCAAGGGCGGATGGATGTAAGTCCGCAATGACACTGTAGAGGCTGAGAGCGGCCAAAAAGAATGAGCTCCTTTTTGGTCGTAAACTGAACCCTGATGTAACAGGAGCTGACCATGCTGATCAAAATTCGTGAGTATTTGAAACAGCAGAAAGTTTGCTCTCTGGCTGACCTTAGCGTGAAATTCAATACGACCCCTGAAGCCATGAGAGGGATGCTCTCCCACTGGTTTACGGAAAGGTCAGTTAAGTTGTGAGCAGCCGGGTTGTTTTGTGGCTTGTAAGAAGGGTTGTGTTTCCTGTGATCCTGCTGACTTGGAGATCTATCGCTGGCAGGGTAAGACACAGCAAATACCCGTGTTTAATATTGCCTGAGCAGCGGCTAAGGTTTCAGTGAACCTGATACAGGTAAATCGGGGTTGATAAAGATCGTCTGCTTTAAGAACCTGAATTGGTTTTCTGCCTGAAAGGCTAAATGTATGGGTGACTACCCAGCAGCCTTTGGGTAAACCAGGAATAATTTCTTTTTCAATGCGTTCCATTGCCCCCGGAAATAAATAGCAGACAACAAGCCCCGCATTACCAAAATCGGCCTAAAGAAATCTTTTCTTTTTACATCAACTCCATGAATGACCTGAGTAAAGGTGGCTGGTATTGGGGAGCGCTCCCAGGCCCGAATCTTTCTCTCAGGGTATGTTTTCCTTAGTATAGGAACCAGGTGTCCCCAGCCGCAGCCAAGTTCCATAATTTCACCCGACACAGTAGAGGGAAGAATTTTGCGAATAGCTAACCGGACTTTGCGTGAGGTAGGAGTTGGCCCAATTCCAAGACGAATGGTCCAGAACAGTATGGAGCCGGCGATCAGGCCGGCTACGATCAGAATGCTTGTTGTAATTGTTAATGAGTTCAATGGATTAGGTGCTAATCTTTAACTCGTTCCCAGGTTTGTGAGCGACCAATCAGTGAGAATCCAATATAGCCACGGACTTCCAGTTTCTTACCGTCTTCTAACACCTTCATGTTAGCGCTGTAGACTTTCCCGGATTCAGGGTCGACGATTTTTCCATCGTCGTATTTGCCACCTTGTTTTCCATACCCCAGAGAATGGTCATTCCTGAATCTTCTGATCTTTGAGATCCCCTGTGCACTGGTCACAAATACTGTCCTGCTTGGCAGGGTCAAGAATCTGGGTCACTTTGCCGGACACTTTGCCATTTTCTTCAAAGATTGTGACATAACTTTTGGCTTCACCGGAGCTATCATCAACGGTCTTCCAGATACCCAGAGGAGAGGCAGCAGGAAACAGATGACAGGCACGCAGCAAACAAGCCAATGGCCAGGGTACTTTTCTTCAAGAACATGTGAGTAGGTCTCCAATACACAGGTTTTTCAGGTATTTTCGAAATTTATTGAATAATATTCTGAAGGCCTGTCTGACAGGCCTTCAGGTCAAGATTAGGGCGGGCGGCTATTGTGCTCATCCATGATCAATCCAATACAGAATAACCTTGGTGCTGTAATTAGAGCAATTCCTAATCATTCAGGTAAAACAATTTGCCTCGAACACTTCTGCGAAATTCAGAAGGCGTGAGTTGATATTGACGTTTAAACAGTCTGGAAAAATAATCTGCATCAGCATAACCCACTTGCAGGGCTATTTCGGCAACCCCTAAATTCGTATTTTTTAATAGGTCTCTGGCCTGTTCAATTCTGATTTTACGAACGTATTCCATGGGGGCTGAACTGGTGGCCTGCTGGAAACGACGATTGAGTGTTCGGGTATTCAGGCCTGATAGTCTGCACAGGTCTTCAATAGAAATATCACTGGCAAACTGGTGGTGAATGAAGTCCCTGAAGCGAAACGATGATTTCATCCTGATGAGCAGTGGTATGGTCATCTGCATAGTGGGTGTCTTTAAAGGGCTTTCTGATTTCATGGGAAAACTGCTGTTCAACCCTCTGGGCAACCGATTCACCCAGAGCAATACCCAGGAGATGTACCATCAAATCAGCAACAGAATTAACACTTCCTGCGCAATAAATACGGTCAGCCCGAGTGATCAGGTGATTCGGTTTGAAGTCCACTTCTGGGAAAAAGCGTTGCAACTTCTCCATATAAAACCAATGGGTGGTTGCTGGCTTTCTGTCCAGCAAGCCAGCAGCAGCCATAAAGGTTACGCCGGTTCCAGCAGCCGCAAATACAGCGCCTGAATCGTATTGTTGCTTGATCCATTCAATAATATCCGGGTGCTTTCTAACGACGGGGATAGGATTACGCCAGAGCGCGGGTATCAGTATCAAGTCACCAATGCCACTTTGTTTGAAGGTCCGGTCCGGTGTGAGCCGCAAGCCACCCGTTGTGGTAACCGGCTCTGGTTTCATAGCGCAGAAGTGAACTTCAATACTTTTTTTTGCATTCGACAGATGCGCGTAAGTCATTGCAGCTTCGAGCATTTCCAGAGGCAATGTCACACTGGTGCTGATCATATGCTCTACCATGGGGATCAGTACCCGGTTCAGCTGTAATGGAGGAGGTTGTCGGAACATTATTTAAATGTCTGTCTTATTTATCCGGATTTATGTCTTTTTTTTCTGGATCAGTTTAACACGAAAACATTAAACTAGTGCCAACTTCCTTTTGATTCTTAATTTGCATTCATAACGATCTGCCTGCACTCAGAATTTGAGTAATCAGCCCTGAGCCAGGTAAAAGAGTTCTGTTGTTATACAGGAGTGTGGTTTGTCCAGATTACCCGTTATTGTTGCTCAAGGTGGGGTTAGCCCAGCTGGAAGAACCTCTGGTTTTCATGGTTATCGTCGTTTGGTGCTGGAATGTCTGAATAACGAGTCGCAGCTTGATACCCTTGCTGCGCTTCGAACATTGAGAAACTTGCCGGAAGACAGCAGCAGAGATGAGATTCTTTCGGGCACGCTGATTCGGCAACTGGAGAAAAACCTCTTTGACAGTCAGGCAATTCCAATTCATCAGATGATACAGGCTGAGCAGGGTACAGAAATCATCCTTCGAGGGCGACGTCTGCCTGACCCAATGCCTTCTGGCTGGCAGCTGGAGAAGATGGAAGATGGTCGTGTAAAAGTTCGTATCGATGGCAGTCAGCAGCTGATGGTGCCATCAGTCAGACAATCACTGGTCAGTTCGGCAGGACAGCTGCCAACAGGATTTTCGCCGGAGAAGCTGTATCAGTCCAGGAATCATCCCCGATCACTGGCAATGACCATCTTTGGTGCGTCTGATGCCATTTTTTCTTCAGGTATGGACTGGAATGCTATCAAGCAGCAGTTAAGCCCTGAGGAGGTTGCAGTTTACGCTGGCAGCGCAATGAGTCAGATGGATTACAACGGTAATGGCGGTATGCTGCAGGCCCGTTTGCTGGGTAAACGGGTAACATCCAAGCAGTGTCCGCTGGGCTTTGCCGAAATGTCTGCGGACTTCATTAATGCCTATGTACTTGGCTCTCTGGGTGGTACGGGCACAGGCATGGGAGCCTGCGCCACGATGCTCTATAACCTTGAGCAGGCAGCATCTGAGATTCGCAGTGGCCGGCGACGCCTGGTAATAGTGGGTAACAGTGAAGCACCAATATCACCTGAAATCATGGAAGGCTATTCCACGATGGGTGCGTTAACCACGGATACTGCGCTGAGAAATCTGGATGGCCTTTCTGATTCTGATAATCCTGACTGGCGAAAAGCTTGCCGTCCATTTGGTAATAATGCCGGTTTTACCATTGCTGAATCCAGCCAGTTCCTGGTATTGATGGATGACGAGCTTGCCCTTGAGTGTGGCGCAGAGATTCTGGGAGCAGTGGCTGATGTGTTCATTAATGCGGATGGTTTCAAAAAATCCATTTCGGCGCCTGGTGCGGGTAATCACCTCACCGTAGCGCGAGCCGCTGCACTTGGCCGCGCCATTGCCGGTGATGATGCCCTTCGTTATCGCAGCTTTGTTCAGGCCCATGGCACTGGAACACCACAGAACCGGGTGACTGAGTCGCAGATTCTCAGCGAAACAGCCAAAACGTTTGGTATGAAAAGTTGGCCAGTTTCGGCAGTGAAAAGTTATGTTGGTCACTCCATTGGTGCTGCTGGTGGTGATCAGATTATGGCGACACTCGGAGTCTGGAAGCACGGAGTGATTCCTGGAATCAGGACGATCAAAGGTCTGGCTGACGATGTTTACTCGGATCGTCTGAATATTCTCATGAACCACTTGGAAGTTGGTGCAGGCCAGATGGATCTGGCTTTGGTCAATGCCAAGGGCTTTGGTGGCAATAATGCTACAGCACTGTTGCTCAGCCCTGAAATGACACGGAAAATGTTGAAGGCTAAGCATGGCGAGAAAGCTATAGCACAGTGGCAACAGCGAAACGAGTCAGTCACTCAACAGCAGGCTGATTATGAGGGGCATTGCCAGACTGGTGAGGCCAAGCCGATCTACCAGTTTGGTGTAGGGGTTCTGGGTGGAGGTGATCTTGAGTTTAATAACTCGCAAATCAAAGTACCGGGCTATGGGAAGGCGTTGAGTCTTGAGTTAAAAAACCCTTTCTGGGATTTTTGATTATCTTGCTTCTTAACCACCTGCCCTGACAGGTGGTTGGGAATCATGAAATAAAGAACACAGGTTCTATTTTTCCCTCATATATCCCTTCAGTCACTCGATTGCTATAAGATTTACTGAGAAATTAAGTCGATGATAAATTGAATTATGGGAACTATGGTTAATGTCCAAGTGTCTTCTACATGCCTTAATAGCATGTAGAGTTCACAGTTGATGAGACCTAGCCCGGTTCCCTCTAGCTCATTTGTTCCTCTGCCAGCCACATCTACAGAAGATGGTGCTGATCAAAAAACAAGCCGTTTTGCAAACCGGTTTGTTCATACTGTTCGATCTCTGCCAGCCTTGGATAAATCCAAATTGCCTGTTTGTATGGTGTTTCCTCAAAGGTCAATTGACGAAAATATGCTTTTGAGTTTTTTAAAGGCGGCAGATTCAGGCGGGGTAGAAGTGATCCGAGGGATGCTAGATGGAATGTTTTATCCTGATGAGAGAGGGTATATGGGGCGTACAGCGCTATTAATTGCTTCAAGAGCAGGGCATTTGGCCGTGGTGAAATTACTTCTTGATAGAGGGGCAAATATCAATGTTTTTGATAGCCTGAAACAAACCGCGCTGCATAAGGCCATGGAACAGCAACATCAAGATATTATTGACGAACTTCTTTCCAGAAAAGCAAATATTCGTAACTGCTCATATTTAACTGGCAATAACAGTTTCCTGATGACCTGATGCTTGCAGTATCAGATCTTTTAGACGAGGTAACAGGTTTGCTCCAGAAAGCCTGTCTTTCAGATATTTGGCAAACGAAATCCCATGCTGCTTACAGGTCTTTTTCAGGCTGGCAAAAGTATCACGGCACATTTGGCCAAGGTCACTGCGGGTTCCACCGCTGACTTTTCGCCTTTTCACGTACTCCCTGATCTGCCTTTCCATCAGGTTGTTATGTAACGGTAGCCATGGGTATTCAAGAACCAGTAACAGCTCCTCCCTGACAACCATCAGCTTCCCCAATACCGTTTGCAAGTCAGGATAATCAACCCGGGTTGTTACCCAGCGGTTAAAATCTCGCTTTATTTGCTGCTTCTTTTTTTGATCTGGCAGGCTTGTCTTGCCAGTTAAATATGAGCAGTTACGAAGTAACGTCATAACGGATCCAATCTTCCAGAGTGTTACCCAGGTACGCCTGAGTTCTACTCTCTGCCCAGGTATATTTCACTTCACCATTGATAAACCCGGCACCTTTCGATTCTGAATCGGGTGTTGATGTTAAACTGAAAATCCGCTTTTTGGAGATAGTCTCCGTGGAGTCACCGGCAATCGTATTGCTTTTCAGGTCGATTCCGCTACCACCGAAACTGACAAAGCCAGAGAAGCCACTCTCCTCCGGTATGCTCCCCTGAACCCCGTCAATGTTTGATATTAACGACAGTGTGCTTATGATACAGATTTTCAGCTTATTCATCGCCTCTACACCCAGCATGGCCAAATGGATCCATCAAGCATAGATGACATAACTTCTTTGTGTGATTTGATATAACAAACCCTGGCTGGTAAGTATCACTGTAAATACTATCGTTACCTCTACCGTCCGGTTAAGATTTCTGGCACCTGAAATGCTTAAATATTGAATAAAATTTGTATTCATCAAGACAAAAATACTGTCATTTTAGTGATTCAGTTAAATACTTGATCAATTGCCAAGCGGTTCTCGATCTAAATTGGGCTGTTTTTTCTCTAACCGGAGAGTAGTGATCAGGACGGTCATTTTCACTGCCAAACATGGGCCATGCAACAGTGATTTAAATCAATAAAGCCATTCATCAAAATTGCCAAGACGCTATGTATGTGTCTGCCCCTAATAGAACCGTATCGTTGACTTAACTAAAACATAACGCCAAATCCACCTGATCTGGAACTGTTAATGAGTCAGCAATACGGATTCTTTGTGGATACCAGCAAATGCACAGGCTGCAAAACCTGTCAGGTATCCTGTAAAGATAAAAACACATTACCCCTTGGAGTGAACTTTCGCCGCGTATACGAATACACCGGCGGGGACTGGATTAAGCTGAGAGACGACACTTGGCAACAGGATGTTTTTGCCTATTACCTCTCAATCAGTTGTAACCATTGCGAAACACCCGCCTGTACTAAAGCCTGCCCTACTGGTGCGATGCATAAGCGTGAAGAAGATGGCCTTGTGGTCGTTGATCAGGATATATGTGTCGGCTGTCGTTATTGTGAAATGGCCTGCCCTTACGGCGCCCCTCAATACGATGCAGAAAAGAAGCACATGACCAAATGTGATGGGTGTTATGAACTGATCAGAAAAGGGGTCAAACCAATATGTGTCAGCTCCTGCCCGCTTCGAGCACTGGACTTCGGCCCTATCGATGAACTTCGAAAGAAATACGGTGAAAGCGCAGATATCGCTCCTCTCCCAAGCTCTTCGCTGACCAAACCGTCATTGGTTGTTAAGCCAAACCGTCATGCAAAGCCTGCCAAATCTACCCACGGTTCCGTGGTTAATAAAGCGGAGTGGTAACCATGAGTGAATTGTCGTTAGTTATTTTCACTGTGCTGGCACAGGCGGTAGCCGGCGGTTTTATTACATTAGCCATATATGTGCTGACGCGTACAAAGAACAAAGGTCATCCACCCGAAAGGAGCTCCCTCCCAACACTCACTGTTCTGATGGCTCTGCTAATCATTGCTGGCGTTACAGCCCTGACTCACCTTGGCTCTCCATTGCGAGCCTTTAATGTTCTTTTCGGTCTTGCTCATCAATCTGCCATGTCACTGGAAATCCTGTCCGTAACACTCTTTGGTGTGATACTGGCCGCAGTTGCCATTGCGGAATGGAAAGGTCTGAGAACTCCGATCAAAAGTAGCCTATATGGTCTGGGCATACTGGCTGCAATACTGCAGTTGCTGGCTATTGCCAATGTCTATTACCTGCCAACCGAACCATTCTGGAACACGATCTGGACTCCGGTTAACTTTTTGATGACAGCGGTAATCACCGGACCAGTTCTACTGTTATTGCTCTCGTCATTATTCAAATCTCATCATCAAATTCAGCAAGTCTTCCCTGTTCCCATGATTGCAATACTGCTATCCGCAGTTGCCCTATCCGGTGGGTACCTTCTGAACCTGATGGACCTTTTTGCTCAATTTGAACAGGCACCACCTGACTGGATGTCTCTTCAGGTTATTCGAATTACCGCCATCGTATTCGGGTACCTTATGTGCCTGATGAAATTGCCCAGAGCACTGCCTGTGCCCTTTGCAATGACGGCACTGATTCTGGTCTTTATTGCAGAACTGTCTGGCCGAATCGCTTTTTACGACCTTGGGCTGATCAATAGCCTGTAACAGGAACCTGTTTCTGATCACTATTTTTGAGACTGCTTTATGACTGAACATCACAGAACCGGGTTTCTGAATGGGCTATTCTCCCGCCGGGACTTTGTAAAATTAAGCTCTGCCCTTGGAACCGGTGCATTTATACTGAGCCGACCACTGAATGTCATTGCCAAATCAGTAATTGAATCCTCTGGTATGGAAGTGGCCAAATGGCATAACTGCTGGGCTCATTGTCACTCCAGCTGCCTGCTGAAAATCATTACCCAGAATGGCCAGATTAAACGCATTGAAACTGATGATCAGGGGGACGATACGTTTGGAAATCACCAGGTAAGAGCCTGTCTTCGTGGTCGGTCGCTGCATAAACGAACATTTGCCCCTGATCGTCTCAAGTACCCGATGAAAAGAGTTGGCAAGCGCGGTGAGGGCCGGTTCCAGCGCATCAGCTGGGAAGAAGCGATCACTGAAGTTCATACACGACTCAGTCACATTATTAATACCTATGGCAGCGACGCAATCTTCAGCCGCATGGGTTATGGCAAGCCAGACGGCTCCTACCATTTTGTGGAAAGGTTTCTTAACCTGACCGGCGGATTCCTTTCTCCAGCAGGTAATTACAGCAGTCATCAAATTGACACTGCCTCTACCTATACCTACGGGCATAAGTCGTTTACTTTTGGCAGCGCTCCGACAGAAATGTCCCGCTCGGACCTGATCGTCTATTTTGGTAATAATCCAGCCAACACCCGCATGAGTGGTGGGCACGACACCTACCATTATCAGGTGAGTAAAGCCAAAAGCTCAGCTCACACCATTATTATTGACCCACAATACACCGACACTGCCTGTGGCCGTGAAGATGAATGGATTGCTATCCGCCCGGGAGCAGATGCTCTTCTGGTTGAAGCCCTGGCCTGGGTATTGATTACAGAAGATTTCGTCAACGAGCCATTTCTTCAGGAATACTGCTATGGTTATGGCGCAGAATCGGCAATACCAGAAAAGGGGTTATCTGAACTGGCATATGAGTTGAGCTATAAAGCTTATATTCTTGGCGAAGGTCAGGATCGTACTGCGAAAACACCTGAATATGCGGCACCTGTCTGCGGTGTGCCTGTAGAACAGATTTATCGTCTGGCCCGGATGCTGGGCAATGCCAAAGCGCCTTTTATTGCCCAGGGCTGGGGGCCACAGCGTCATGCTGCCGGAGAGCAGACAGCACGAGCCATCTTCATGCTCCCTATTCTTCTTGGCCAGCTGGGCTTACCAGGCACCAATAACGGCGGTTCTGACTTTACCTTCAGCGGTAATGCCATCATGACCATGCCTAAAGGTAAAAACCCGGTCAAGGCAAAAGTTCCGTGTTTTAAATGGTCAGAGGCGGTTGAACGGGGTCGCGAAATGACGGCCCTGACAGATGGCATTGCTGGTGCTGATGCCCTCAAGACGGATATAAAGTGCGTCTTTATGTTTCAGGGCAATTGGCTGCTTAATCAGCACTCCGACTGCAACGCTACAGCCAAAATGCTGGAAGATGAAAAGCTGTTGGAATTTATCTTTGTCATGGATAACCACCTGACGGCCAGTGCCCGCTATGCAGATATACTGTTACCAGATATCACCTGGCTGGAAAACTCCCGCATCATGGCATTCTCCACTCACCTGACCAAGACCGAACATGTTCTGGATCCGATGTATGAGTGCCGCCACCCTTATGACGTCTTTACTGATCTTGCAGAAAAATTTGGTGTTAAGGAGCAGTTTACCGAGGGTCGGAGCTGGGACGAATGGCAGCAACATTTATATGAACAAAGTCGTATTAAACATCCTCACTACCCTCCTTTTGAAGTTTTGGATGAGAAAAAGACCATTCGCCTGCCTTTCGATGTGAATAAAGATCGTTACACAATGAAAGACTTCCGTAATGACCCTGTAGCTAACCCATTACCGACGGAGTCTGGAAAAATCCAGATTTACAGTCACAAGCTGGCAACATTCGCTGACACCTGGACACTGCCAGATGGTGACTCCATTACACCTCTCCCACAATTCACACCAACCTGGGAAAGTTATTCCGATATTGAAACCAAAAAGCGCTTCCCTCTGCAGCTCATCGGTTTCAAATCAAAAGGGAGACCACACTCCACTTTCCATAACGTACCCTGGCTGCGAGAGGTTGTAGAAGATGCACTGATGATGAATCCCATCGATGCCAAAGCGCGAAACCTTGAGCAGGGTCAGATGATCCATGTCTTTAATGATCGCGGCAAGATTCTGATCCCGGTTCGTATTACCCCCCGAATCATGCCTGGCGTCGTTGCCATGGGTGAAGGTGCCTGGTATCAGCCAGACAAGAACGGTGTCGATATTGGTCGATGCATTAATACCATTACACGGCTTAAGCCGACGGCCCTGGCGAAAGCCAACCCTCAGGGTACCAATCTGGTTGAAGTAGCTTCCATTTGATATTGATAACCGCAGGAAATGGAAGTCCTGCCATTTCGAGTTTGTTTATGATTGAAATCGAAAACGATGGGCGTTGCACCGTCAATAATGAGCTGGATTTACAGATTGTTTCTCTGAAAACCCTTTATGAATTAATTTGCCTGGAACCGGAAGCACAGCTGATCACAGAGCTTCAAACCAGTGGATTACTGACATTCTGGCAGGCCACCTCTGATGATATTAACGATGATCTGCACGCATTTCTTGCCCAGACAGACGCGCTGGTTGAACTGCTGTCTGACCACCTTGCTTTATTTGTTGGCCTTGGAATGCCATTGGCGCCTCCATGGGGCTCAGTGTACCTCCATGAAGAAAACCTGTTACTTCAGGAGTCAACGTTTGAATTGACTCGATTCATGCAAAACAAAGGTATTGTGTTTTCCCTTGAAGAGTCACAGCCCATGGATAATATCGGCTTATTGTTGTCCATGCTGGCTCTGTTAATGGAATCTGAAAGCTCACACCATGATGATCAGGGTACTCAGAACAATATTAGACGAGCTATTTCTGTATTATTGAGTCAGCACCTGCTGCCCTGGTCCAGCCGCTTCTGTGAGTTGCTCATTCAAAATGCCAGGACCCCGCTTTATCAGCTTGCAGGGCTTTATACACGACAACTTCTTAATCAGGTTCAGCAACACTTTTCCATAGAACCGGTGAAAAAGACACTTTACTACTAAAGGTATCTACCCCCGTCGAATTCTTGCCGGGGGTGGAGGAACCTGATCTAACACAGGCTCCAACAATGTGTGTATACGCGCTAATTCAGCAACCGTAGTAACCTGCAGGTGTTTGAGAATGTTGGCCTTATGAACTTCAACAGTCCGGGTTGAAATATGCAATACTTCTGCCGTTTTTAAATTGCTGAAGCCCTTGGCCAATAGCTGCATAATTTCACGTTCCCTAACAGTCAACTGGATGTACAGATGGATATTCCGCAACTGTTCGCCCTGCCGAAGGCTGTACTCAAACGCTTTCTTCACAGCTTCGAGCAACGCAGTCCTTTCTACAGGCTTCTGAAGAAAATCAACCGCCCCCCGTTTGAAAGACTCTACCGCCATCGGGACATCCCCATGGCCAGTAAGAAATACAATACCCAGAACACTGTCCGTAACGTTCAACTGTGCCTGCAACTGCTGTCCACTCATACCGGGCATTCGACTATCCAGGATCAAACAGCCCTCCAGAGTACTCTCCAACAACTTCTCCCGGGCAAAGGACCAGAAATCCTCTCCATCAGAAAAGCAGACTGGCTGGTAACCTTCTGCCTCAAGAAGAAACTGTAATGCATCACGAAGATCCTGCTCGTCATCAACGATATAGACTGGCATTTCACAACGGGTCTTATTTTGCATTGTTCACTTCCTTCGACTTATTGAGTGCATTACACGGCAATTGCACTATGGCCTGACACCCACCTGAATTGCCATTCCTTAGCTCAAAACTGCCATAGTGAAATTCAACCACTTCTTTACAAATCGCCAAACCAAGACCAATGCCGTTTTCCTTTGAAGACACAAATGGTGCTAACAGGGATTCAAAACTGCCAGCCAAACCACGGCCCTCATCACTGATGATAAGTCTTATTGATTTCTGGTGGCGTTGAAGATGGATAAAAACTCTTCCTCCACCTGTTTCTGACGTCGCATCAATGGCATTGGTCAGCAAATTAATCAGCATCTGTTCAAGCCCGGTTTTATCGCCATGAAGTGTGAAAACCTCTTCACCGAGGTCAAGCAGGATGTTGACCTGATGTTGCCGCGCATAGGCATCGACCAGTGCCAGAGACTCCTCTACCAACACTGAGAAATTCACCTGACCCTGTTCAATTTTTCTCTTCTGCAGCAAGCTTCTGAAGCGGTGAACGACACTGTTTATGCGGTTAACCTGTCGTAAAATTTTTCCCAGTAGCTCTGAGGTATCTGTATCCAATCTGCCGGATTGTCGACGGGCAATTTCACCTTCCGCATAAAGTTGAATGACCGACAAAGGTTGATTCAATTCATGGGCCAAGCTTGAGCCGAGCCTGTCTACCAGAGCCTGTCTCTGCACCTGTTGCAGGTAGTACTGTGAATCCCTGAGCTTTGCAGCGTTTCTGCGATAGAGAAAACTGAGGTATAAATACTGGATTGGCAATATGGAGATAACTATTGCAATCAATATGGCAACCGCACTGTGATTGATCAGCCATTTCCAAAGGTCAACCCACCATTTGGTTTGATAAGGATGAACGCCTAAATCATTAAACAGCTCATCCAGTATCGCCTGACTTTCGGGTACGGACCACCCCAGGGACTGAGCCCGGCGGGCAACCTCCGAGTCCGGAGGGATTGCCAGTAAACTCTGTACAATTTCCTTGGCAAGACTGCGATTGGCATTCCCTGTCATGGCAAAGCTCCAGTTTGGGTAAAGCAGGGTCGACACTTTGCACGTTGCAGTGTCATCTACCTTATTATCCAGTACTTTTAAACGGTCAGATGCCAGTTCGCCTTTCATTTCAAGGCTCTCAACCAAACAAATTGGCAGTATGGCTGCATCAATAGAATGATCCAATAACGCAGCAACGACCTTTTCATGGGGATAGCCGATTTCAACAACCTGCTTCAATAGCTCAGCATGCTCTCCTGACTTCATAACTTCTCGAGCAAATGCCATATAACCACCAAAAGCCTGGCGACTGACACTGCCAATCTGAAGACCTTCAAGATCTTCAAGATCTTCAAGCTCGCTTACCGGCGAATCAGATCTTACCCAGACCGCAGAGCCTGTAGCCTTTGTAGCCCCTTTATTAACCGGGCTGATCAGTGTGGCCAGCCAGGCCAATGGGTATCTTCGACCTATGCGGATACTTTCTGATGGATTGACGATAATAAACTGCAACTGTTGTCTGGCAATTTCATTCTGCAGCACTTGCAGCCTGAGCGGTGAAAGGAGAAAGTGATACCCATGAATATGATGGTTCAACCAGTCAATGGTCGGTTGCCATCTATGAACCGCTTCCTGTGTTCCTCTGTCAGCAAAAACGCCGATTGTTATGGTTTTAAGAGAGGACGCTGGCTGCTGATCACTAACAGAAGGTTCTGATGAGAAAACCAAAGGCAATAGAAGAAATAGATAAAGGATTTTCACGGGAAGAGAAAGCAGAGTGGATTGGTTATTGATCAGTCAGATGACAACATAGATAGTTCTCGTCCAAAAACCCAACCAATTGAAAACTGGAGATTTTATCCTGAAAAATTAAGTGGAGCCCTACTGCCATTTGGCGACTAAACTTCCCAAGGCCAATAAACATCAGGGAAAGCCAAACAGAGAGGGCTCCAAATGCGTAAAAAACGCAACCCGCAGTGTAGTATGGAACTTCATTACGTACCTCATGAAATCTGCTCTCAGCTTTCCGGCATCTCTCAATGGCTTGATACCCATCCACAGTTCAATGACTGGATTTATGAGGACTTAAGTTCTGGTGATAAACAGAACACTGGCCGAAACGGACTATCAGCAGAATCCGTTCTTCGTGCGGCACTCCTGAAAAAGTATTTGGATTGTGATTATGACTACTTGTCGTTTGTTTTGATGGACTCCATGCTCTTTCGAGACTTCTGTCGTCTCGAACCAAACCAGCGGCCAAGTCGCTCCAGTCTGCATGGGCTCATCAGCCTCCTCACTGCATCTACATGGGAACGGATTAACAACTGTCAGCTTATGACCGCTAAAGATCAGGGTATTGAGAAGGGGCGCACTGTGGCCATTGACAGCACAGTCACCGAATCGGATATCAAACCACCTTGCGACAGTGATCTTTTAGCCAGTTCTGTTAAAGAAATTTGTCGGCTGCTTAAACGGGGACAAACACTGACAGCGACACCGCTTTATGAATATACCCATCACAACCGGGCCGTAAAAGATGCGGCCAGAAAATGCATATACGCTCGTAAAGAAGAGCGGGATCAGCATTATAAAAAACTGCTGCAGTTGACCCGAAAATCCCGGAAGGTGCTTATCGAAGCCACTTTCAAGATTGCGAACGCCCGTCAGCAGGGGCAGTGTCTCTTGGCAGATGATGCCGAAAAGTGGCAGGCTGATGTGGATCACCTGTTACCCTTGGTGGATGCAATAGTCTCTCAGACAGAGCGAAGGGTCTTGAAGGGTGAAAAGGTGCCAGCCCAAGAGAAAGTGGTTAGCCTGTATGAACCCCATACGGATATCATCGTAAAAGACAGGCGGCAAGTGCAGTACGGCCATAAACTGAACCTGGTTCAGGGAAAAAGTCGATTGATCCTGGATCTGGTTATCGAGGAAGGTAATCCAGCGGATTCTGACCGATTCCTTCCGATGATGGAAAGACAAAAAGAACTTTATGGGCGTGTACCCCGCCAGACAAGCAGTGACGGCGGATACGCGTGTCGCGAAAATTTGGAAAAAGCCAAAGCCATGGGAATCAGCGATGTGGCTTTTAATAAAAAGCGTGGACTTGAAGTCGAAGAGATGACTAAAAGTCAGTATGTGTATAAAACACTCTTTCGCTTCCGGGCAGGTATTGAAGCAGGAATTTCGTGGCTAAAAAGATGTTTTGGACTATCACGCTGCCACTGCAAGGGCTCTGAACGCTTTGATTCTCATTGCTGGTTATCGGTTGTCTGTTACAACCTGGTGATTCTGGCCAGGCACCCGGCGCCATCCTGACAGCCACCTCCGCGCCAAATGAAAGCATCTTCTCAGCATAGTGGAAGAGTGTTTGCTGCCTGATTTTTGAGTTTTCCTAAAATATTTGTCCCACATTAGAGAGAAAAGGGGAGGATTCTCTTGGCACTCTGGAATTTCAGGAGTTATTAGAGCGTACGTACAGTCAAATTATGATTGCCCGATGCGTTTTTGGACGAGAACTAGTTAACAATGGTAAATGCAGCAACACCCGCAGTGCCCGCTTCAATCATCAGAATCCAGTTGATCACAAACATGACCAGGCCACCGGACATCTCATTGATAAACTCGGAAAAACCATTATAAGCGGCACGAAACAACTCCATCCAGGAACCATAAGGCTTGATCAGGCGAATTCGAGCATGGCCACCAATATATCGAATGGTTAGAAACAGTGTGCCTACGGTATACGCAATACCACTGGCAAAGGCTGCACCACTGACACCCCAGCCCCACCACTTAATAAACAACGCATCCAATGCAATGTTTGTAATCGCCGTCAGTGCCAGACCTGCCAGGGCAAAATTGGGGCTCCTCGTCCTTTGATGTGGATTTTGTAAGCAAATTTCTGTAAAAGACCCTTCTTTTTTTCACCTCAGAAGAAGTGTCCTGCCCATGGATGGAAATCAGATTTTTATACTCGGCCTCGGCTTACAATTTCCATGGAAACTGGTGAGTCAGCATCTGGATACTTCAACCAAACCCAGTACCCTTACGCTCAAGGTGGCTGCTGATCGTGGCAGCCTCTATCCATGCCCCTGCTGTGGCAAGGCCTGCCCTGCACATGACTTCAAAGAACTCACCTGGCGACACCTGAATTTCTTCCAGCACCACTGCTTCATTACTGCAAATGTCCCTCGGACCAACTGTGAAGAACACGGTATACGTCGTATTCATGTACCCTGGGCCAGAGAAGGCAGCAAGTTCACACTTTTATTTGAACAGGCTCTGTTGATGTTGGCTCGTGAAATGCCCGTCAAGGCCTGTGCAGAGTACATTGGTGTCGCGGATAAACGCAAACCGCAAACCGGGGTCCAAACCGGGGTCTTTCTTGCGACAGGCTAAGCCTGAGAATGTGGGAGGTTTTATAAACTGAAATCATTCGTTGAAATCCAGTGGGTTCGACTCCCACCCGGTAGAGATTAACCATCAGCCGGAAGCGAGTTTTGCATAGCCATGGGTAACTCTGGTTGTGAAGCGTAAACAGCGGGTACTTAAGCCGCGGGATTGAGCTCCGAAATTGACTCATTGCTGGAGGCTTTATTGTGAAAGAGGTGGGGTCAGCACTGAAATGTCGATTTGGTGAGACATGATCAGTCCGGCCGGAGTCTGAGACAGGGGCAAAGGTACAGGATGGATTTCTCAGGAACCTGCGAGATCCAGTATTGAACCTGAGTTAAATACAATGGCACTGACTTAAGGCCCTACCCCTTGTATTTATTGAGCCTCCGGGCTTGTGATCTTGAGTGCTGCAACCTCTGATGTGGCTTTGGTCGTCTTTTTACCGCTCGTGGTTCTGATCTTCCCGGACGATTGGCTACAATGTGCTGACTAATAATTTTCAGCATACTGTTGACCTTTCTTTCCAATGAATCAACTGGTGCCATCAGTAATGTTTGATGAAACGAAACAAGGGTCTCCTGTGCCGCTTTAAAGCTGATTTCTCTCGGCTTTTTCCCGATATACTGCGCGGCCCTCCCCATTAACGACTTTATCAGGTTGAAATCAAGAAGATTTATACAAATTTCTTTACGCACCATTTCAGGACTTTTGCAACGAAGCATATCCATTTTCATCGTCGTTTTTATTGCATCAAAATCAAGTTCTACATTCCAGCGCTTGAGGTACAGAGCAATAATTTCAGTTCTTGGATAAGTTTCAGCATCAAGCATTGTCGTAACTATTGTGCGGCGTTTGTTCTTAACAGCCCGGATAATGAGTTCTTCAGGCATCTGATCATATAATTCCTGACTCATCCATTCAGGGCGTACAGGTCGCTGTAGCTTGAATAATCCATCTTTGCTGCTCAGCTTCTTGTAGCACTTTCTGAAATCCAGCTTTCGGGAGCCGTTTTTCTCGAAAACCACATCCGCCTTCACCTGGAGCAAAAGAGCCAACAGAAAGTAATTTTCAAAATTCGCATCACCAAGAAGAATATCGCCGTCGTTCAAATGGCTTAATAATTTCCTGAGCAAGGCCTGCTCACCCGTTTCTTTGCCTTCATAGGGCGCCACTTCAAAATCCAGTAATGCACCGCTACCAAGACTCATCAAAACAAGGATTCTTAGTATGGGAAATCCGCACCCTTTTTTTGGGATTTCAGCTGAGGATAAACCTTTTGGTTTTCAGCTGTATCTGGCATCAGAAGGGTTGATCCATCAGTGAGCAGAACACGCCGCTGGTGCCATAGCCAGGAGTCTGGGCTGGCTTTATCAAGTTTAACGCCTGATTGACACATCAATGCCTTAATGGATGACTCCGTTAATCGCTTGCGAGCCTTACAGTAGGCACTGGTATGAGTATTGGATGGTTTTCTATCCATGGCAGCCTGATCTCTGGCTTCATCAATCAAGGCATGCCGACATGACTTGGTATCACTGACGACTTGTCGCATGAAGAGCGTTAACGTCTTGACTGGAGGGAAATCACGACTTCTGGAGTTTGGGTAATGGGCCTGGAACGCACTGAGATCATCTGAAGAAAGGACAGAAGACAGGTCATCATTGTCTATTTGTGCAAATTGCTGAAGACAGTCATCAGCGAGTGAAAGGAACTCTGGACTACACTTGGTCATGGCTTGCTCGGAGGTTGGAATATCACGACTTTTTATAGTCGCTCTCTTTCGGGCAAGCCCTGATTTTATTGACCTTTAGCCTTAAGTCAGTGCCATTGGAGTTAAATAGCCATTGGTTCTATGGCTGAACAGAACCCAGTGTCGTCAGGCTACGCTTCAGGCCTGACGAGACAAAACATGAAGCAACACTCAGGAGTCCGTGAACGAATCCATAAGTGACCGGATAGTAGGTACTGGAAGTCTTAGTGTCCCATAGTACTGATGACAACGGGGAACTCCGCTCGGGAGGACCCGGACGAGGAAAGGGGACATCGTAGTGATTGACCCGCTTGTGAGAAACACGACAGGTGCTTAGTAACCTGTGACCGTGTCAACGAAACAGAAGCGGATAGCCGCGCCAGCAACGGAGTTTGTTGGTTGAGTATCTGAGTTATCCAGATAGTGAATCGGTCACTATGAGGAACCGGATGCCTTAATTGGGCACGTCCGGGTCTGGTGTGCCACGAGAGCAGAGTCGGTCTGCTCGTAACTGCAATTGAGATGGAGGAGGGCCCTCCGGTGGTGGCTTCTGGAAGCGACCACCAAACCACTGTGAGCTGCGCTGATTAAGAGTCAGGGTGGTGAGCGTCACAGAAAAGGCGCAACAAGATTGTGTCAGGTATGAAATCTGAAGATGAACGCAAGTGAACCAATAATGACGTGTCGTAAGCGTGTACATCGACATCAAAAGTGGAGGGCAGATCCACTCCATAATGAGCTCAGGGGAAATCCGGTTATTGCCTGAGTGGTGTCCGGCATATTCAAAAAGGCTTGTCTGGCAAGCTTGGCAGAGAGTGAAGGCGAACAAGTGAGCTGCCGGTATTGACGGTCAGTCGCTGGCTGATTTTGAGGTCAATCTGGGCGGAAACCTGTACAAGTTATGGAACAGGATGTCATCGGGAAGCTACTTTCCTCCCCCCGTCATGCGTGTAGACATCGACAAGAAGGATGGAGGCACGAGACCGCTGGGAGTGCCGACAGTAGCAGACCGCATAGCCCAAACCGTGGTGAAGATGACTGTTGAGCCATTAGTGGAAGCAGTCTTTCATGAAAACTCCTACGGATATCGCCCCAACCGAAATGCTCATCAGGCAATAGCAAATTGGCTGGAAAAGCACATTCCGGATATCTGGTTTGAGCGCTATGCTGATGATGCGCTAATCCACTGTCGTACAAAGCAGGAGGCTGAATCTTTGTTGGAGAGGGTCAGAAAACGGTTGAAAGACTGTGGTCTGACACTACATCCTATAAAGACAAAGTTGGTTTACTGCAAGGATGATGATCGACCGGGAAAGCATGAAAATACGTCGTTTGACTTTCTTAGCTACACCTTTCGCCCACGGATGGCCAGAAGCCGGAATGGGAGATATTTTGTCAGTTTCCTGCCCGCTATAAGTAAGGCTTCGGCCCAGTCTATTCGGGATGAAATCAGGGAACTTAAAATACCCACCAAAAGATCACTTTACTCGCTCGAAGAGTTAGCAAAGCTGATTAATCCCATGGTTCAAGGGTGGATCAATTATTATGGGAGATTCTACCCGTCAGAATTGAAGAAAGCTTTGAACTATGTGGAAGCAACGCTGGTGCGCTGGGCAATGGGCAAATTTAAGAAATTGAGGGGTCGAAAATGGCGAGCTTCCCGCTGTTTGGGAAGAGTGACCAAAAGGGCTCCGTTGTTAATGGCACACTGGCGTATTGGTTGTGTGTCAGCGGTTGGATGAGAAGAGCCGTATGAACTGAGAGGTTCAAGTACGGTTCTGTGAGCACCTGAAGGGGAGGTTCCTTTGGGTGACTCGACTGAGGGTTGAGGTCGGTAACGGCCTCTTCTACTCGGAATCGTGCATTTTCAATTAATTGCTCTACCTTTCCAGTTCCATTAATAAAAATGAAGTATTCGGAATTAGCAGACCGCTACGAATTCAGTACGAAGGTGCGTTATATCATGTCACATATCGTGGTAATGAGTGCCGGGCTATTTACCGCCATGACGCAGACTTTCAACGTAAGCGCCAAAATAACCCACGTTCTACCCGGCTAAACGCTGATAAGGAATCATAAGGTCTCTGATTACACGGAGGCTCCGATGGACAATCCAAAAACTACCCGGGAACAATGGCAGCAACGAGTCGAAGCCTGGCATGACTCCGGGTTGAGCCAAAATGCCTGGAGTCGACAGAACGGCGTTAAGCCATCACAACTTGGATACTGGAAAAAGAAGTTGCGGACTGGGAAAGCTCCTGCTTTATCATCAAAAACTGTTTCTGCCTTTGTGCCCGTTTCCCTGACGCAGAACCAGAGTCAAACTTGCGAAGAATCATCCCCTTTAACGGTATCATTGCCCAGTGGGCTCAGTGTTTCCGGGATTAATCATCAAAACCTCGCTCTGGCTGGTGAGTTGATTGGATTGCTGCGATGAATCAACCTGTAATGCGCCCGTCGTCCAGCTTGCCTGAGGTCTACCTTTATCGGGATCCCATCGATTTTCGAAAGTCCTTCAAGGGGCTGGCGGTACTGATCGAGCAGGAACTTGGGCATAACCCTTTTGATGGTCACCTCTATGCCTTCACCAACCGTCATCGCAATAAAATCAAGTGCTTGTTCTGGGAAGATAATGGTTTTGTGCTTTATTACAAGAGCTTGGCAGAGGATAAGTTCCACTGGCCAAAGCCCGATGACGAACTGTTAGCCTTAACAGGCCAACAGCTCAATTGGCTGCTTGATGGCTATAATCTCAGTGCGATGAAACCCCATAAAAAAAGACATTACGAAAGCTGTTTTTAGTCTTAAAACTCAGCCGCTTATGGTAAAATATCGGCTATGAAATCACCCATTGACACCCTCATTTATCAGCCAAAATCCGCCCTGAGTTTACTGGCAGGAAGCGCTGAAACAGCTTTGGATCTGGAGGCCTTACTTGAGGCCATCCAGGCCATGGACGGTGTCATTCTCGAAAAAGACAATGTCATTCTTGAGAAAGACGACATTATCCAGAAAAAGTCTTTTGTCATCGAAGAGCAGAAAAAACGCATCGCTATTCTGGAAGAATACCTGCGTTTGGAACGTGCCCGCCTTTACGGTCGAAGCTCTGAAAAGTTCAGTGGTCAGGGTGAAATCTTCAATGAAGCAGAATTAACGGACTGTGCCGTTGATCCGGATGAAGATGCTCAGGAAGAAACAGAGGAAAGTCCAAAGCCCCCAAAGAAACGCAAGGGGCGTCAACCTCTGTCGCCGTCACTGCCGAGAGTCCAGGAACGTATTGAACTGACCGAAGAAGAAAAGCAGGGTGCCATTGAGACCTTCTTCACCAAAGTCCGGGAAGAACTGGATATTATTCCTGCCAGGGTTCAGGTCAAGGAGATTATGCAGGAAAAAGCCGTATTCATTGTGAAGGATGAACAGGGCGGAGAATCTCACGAAAAACGCGTCATTAAAGCCGCTGAACTCCCAAAGCACCCCATTCCAAAATCGGCGGTCACCGTCAACATGCTGGCCTGGATCATCGGTGCCAAATATTGCGATGCCCTGCCACTGTATCGGCAGGAAAAGATACTGGCTCGTTATGGTGGCTCCATCACCCGGACGACGATGGCCAACTGGATGATCCGGTTATCCCTGCAGCTGCAGCCACTGATCAACCTGATGGAAGACCATCAGCGCACAGGGCATATCATGAATGCCGATGAGACCCGGGTTCAGGTGCTCAAGGAACTCAGTAAATCACTCCACTCTGATAAATATATGTGGGTGACACGGGGTGGTCCACCGGGGCAACCGGCGGTGCTGTTCCATTACGATCCTTCCAGAGGCAAGGAGGTTCCCCTGCGCCTGTTCGAAGGGTTTAGCGGTTACCTGCAAACTGACGGTTATGCCAGTTACAGCGCCGTGTGCAAAAAAGAAGGCATTATCCAGGTTGGCTGCTTTGATCATGTACGCCGTAAATTCACCGATGCCAAAAAAGGCGAAGCCAAACCGGGCAAGAAGGTGAAGAACAGCAAGGTCAGCAAAGCCGATGTTGCGTTGGGTAAAATCCGCAAGCTGTATGCCATTGAAGAGGCCATCAAAGGCCTGACTGCTCCGGAAAAGAAGACTCGGCGACAACAGGAGAGCAAGCCCCTGCTGGATGACCTGCACCAGTGGTTACAGAAAAACATCACCCGGCTGGTACCTGACAGCCTGACCCATAAAGCAATGAGCTATGCCCTGAACCAATGGCCGAAACTGGTCGTGTACTGTGAAGATGGGGATATCAATATCAGTAATGCAGCGGCGGAAAATGCTATCCGCCCCTTCACTCTTGGTCGCAAGAACTGGCTCTTTGCAGACACACCCAAGGGTGCCAAAGCCAGTGCCATCTATTACAGCCTGATTGAAAGCGCAAAAGGCAATGGGCTGGAGCCTTTCCAATACCTGAGCCACATTTTAAAAGAACTGCCTTACGCTGACACGATTGAGAAACTGGAACAGCTTCTGCCCTGGGCAGTGAAGGCGGCTCAAGAATAAGCAGATCTGTTGGGATTGGCTATAACGCTGGTTATATTGGCGCTTACGTTATAAGACTATAAAACCAAAATAATTAATAACTAACAAAACAGGCATCAAACATTAATTATTCAACGGGCGCAAAATGAGCGATACAGACCAAGAGGAAAACAAAACCAATTTAGAGGCCGCAGTAAGAGCTTCAGAAGGCTACGCTGCCTTAAAGATCATGTATAGCGGGGTTGACTATATAAGCGATCTGGAAGCACTGGGGAACCTGACAGAGGGTGCTAAAAACAGGCAGGCTGACAAGGCGGCAGTTTTGCAAATGCTAGAGCAATACAAACAACAAAAAGAAACTGAAAATCAAGACGCTGCAATAAAGCGGTTAATAAGCGATTACAAGGCTAAAGTAATAGAGCCAAGAGAAGGTATCCATACACGCATCAAGTCTCTTAGTAGAGCCTCATTAATGCGCTGGAGAAAGCAAGTTCGGCTAGGTGGTTGGGCAAGCCTGGCTGGTGATTTCAAGTCCAGAGCCCAGAGTTTCTTTGATAAGCAACCGCAAGCATTAGAGACTTTGCGAGTACTGTGCAAAGATTTTCCGAAAGCTCGAAATGTTGATCTATATAGAGTGCTGATTATGGAGTTAAAAAAGGCGGGGATCAGGCCACCGAGCGAGAGTGCTGTTAACAGGGTGTTGAGAAAAATAAAAGTACAAGGTTGAAGGTGGTATGCGGGGCTATAACAGACTACTTTATAATTTCGTTTGTGAATAAATATTCATTATTGACACTGTCTATTCATTTTTACAGAATCCTAAAATAAGTTGCACAAATTCTCAAAACGTTTGGCGCTATACACTGAGGACTCAGTATAAACGAAAAGCTAGGGAAATAAGGGGGTTAGAAAGGATTTTGGAATTTACTGGAATGCTATTTGGTCGGAGCGAGAGGATTTGAACCTCCGACCCCCACAACCCCATTGTGGTGCGCTACCAGGCTGCGCTACGCTCCGACTCTCCTGAAGAGTCGATGCGACGTCTCTTCCGAATGATTTGTATGTTACCTGAAACCCGATCTTTTGCAAGTTCTTGATGTTGCAGACTTCTTATGGAACTTTATCGATTTTCAAAGGACGAAAAGAGACGGCTATTGTAATTTAGCTGGAAAAGCCCCATCTTAGAGACTATGGCCAGTTTTACAGGTGATTGAGACTGTATTTCAGGTGTTTCCTGCTGTGGGCTGACCATGTATTAAGCACGTAATAGATCGTGTCCTGAATGCCTGCCAGGTTTTCATTTTTCTATTTTTTATCCGGTGAACAGGTCGGTATATGGCAGGCTTTACTGGTAATGAACATATAGGGGCTGAGCTATGGATAATAAAGATACCCTGCAACCATCAGAGAGCTTCGATCTGCCGTTGTTACCCCTCCGTGATGTTGTGGTCTATCCGCATATGGTGATCCCGCTGTTTGTTGGTCGGGAAAAATCCATTCAGGCGCTGGATCTGGCAATGTCAGGGGATAAGAGAATTCTACTGGTAGCTCAGAAAAGTGCACAAACCGATGATCCACAGGTGGAAGATCTGTTTTCTGTGGGTACAGTGGCCAGTATTCTTCAATTGCTGAAGCTGCCAGACGGTACCGTAAAAGTTCTGGTGGAAGGTGAAACCCGAGTAACCATTGACGCCATCTATGAAGATGACGGACTGGTAAAAGCTAAAGTACATGAGCAGTTGTCAGAGCAAATCAGTGACCGGGAAGGCGAGTTACTGGTTCGATCTGTGATGTCACAATTTGAACAGTATGTTCAATTGAGTAAAAAGGTGCCTAATGAGGTACTGAGCTCACTGTCCGGGATTAAAGACCCGGGCAAGCTGGTGGATACCATCAGTGCGCATATGCCGATGAAAATCGAAGACAAGCAGAAGATGCTTGAAATCGAAGATCTGGGTGACCGTCTGGAGTATCTGATCGGGATCATGCAGGGCGAGATGGATTTTCTTCAGGTAGAGAAGAAGATTCGTGGTCGCGTTAAAAAGCAGATGGAGCGCAGCCAGCGGGAGTATTACCTGAATGAGCAGATGAAAGCCATTCAGAAAGAGTTGGGCGATATGGACGATGCCCCCAATGAGCTGGAAGAGCTTAAGGCGAAAATTGATCAGGCGGGTATGACCCAGGAAGCCAGGGAAAAGACGCTGGCTGAACTGGCAAAGCTCAAAATGATGTCGCCGATGTCGGCAGAGGCAACGGTGGTTCGTGGATACATTGACTGGATGCTCAGTGTACCCTGGAAAAAACGCAGCAAAGTTCGCCACGACATGAGGCGTGCCCAGGATATTCTTGAGGCCGATCATTATGGACTGGAAGAAGTTAAGGAACGCATACTGGAATATCTCGCTGTACAGAAGCGGGTTCGTAAACTGAAGGGGCCTGTTCTCTGCCTGGTAGGACCTCCTGGTGTTGGTAAAACGTCGCTGGGTGAATCACTGGCCAGGGCTACCAACCGTAAGTTTGTCCGGATGGCGCTGGGTGGGGTTCGTGATGAAGCCGAGATCCGTGGCCACCGTCGGACTTACATCGGTTCCATGCCGGGTAAGCTGATTCAGAAGATGGCGAAGGTTGAAGTTAAAAACCCGCTGATCCTGCTGGATGAGATTGATAAAATGGGTTCTGATATGCGTGGTGATCCTGCTTCGGCCTTGCTGGAGGTACTGGATCCTGAGCAGAACAACTCATTTAATGATCACTACCTGGAAGTGGATTACGATCTTTCGGATGTAATGTTTGTCTGCACATCTAACTCTATGGATATTCCAGGTCCGTTGCTGGATCGTATGGAAGTTATCCGTATCCCGGGTTATACCGAGGATGAGAAGCTTAATATCGCCAAGCGTTACCTGATTCCCAAGCAAATCAAGCGCAGTGGTCTCAGAAAGGGTGAGCTTTCTTTCGACGATGATGCAGTGCTCGATATCATTCGTTACTACACCAGGGAAGCGGGTGTGCGTGGGCTGGAGCGTGAAATAGCCAAGGTCTGTCGCCGTGCGGTTAAACAGGAAGCGTTGTCTGAAAAGGATCGAAAGAGCGCCGTAACCACTGAGTCTCTCGAAGATTTCCTGGGCGTTCGCAAGTTCACTTATGGGCGAGCTGAAGAGCAGGATCAGATTGGGCAGGTGACTGGTCTGGCCTGGACATCGGTGGGTGGTGAATTATTAACCATTGAGTCAGTAGCGGTTCCTGGTAAAGGACAGATCATCAAAACCGGTTCGCTGGGCGATGTTATGCAGGAGTCTATTCAGGCTGCCTTGACCGTCGTTCGTTCCCGGGCGGCAGCTCTGGGTATTGATCCTGATTTTCATCAGAAAAATGACCTTCATATCCATGTTCCTGAAGGCGCCACACCAAAAGATGGTCCAAGTGCGGGAGTGGGTATGTGTACCGCCCTGGTATCGATCCTGACCGGTATTCCTGTCAGGGCTGATGTTGCCATGACGGGAGAAATTACGCTAAGAGGCCAGGTGTTGGCGATTGGTGGCCTTAAAGAGAAGCTGCTGGCAGCCCATCGTGGTGGTATTAAGAAGGTGCTGATTCCTGAAGAAAACCGCCGTGATCTCAAAGAGATTCCAGACAACATCAAGGCGGATCTTGAGATTATTCCAGTTCAATGGATTGATGAAGTTCTGGAGGTTGCTCTGTCGTATATGCCTGAAGCTTTGCCAGAAAAAACACTGGAAGTTGCCGATTCCGAACAGAAATCCGGGCAGAAAAATGATGATCGTGTCAATACTCACTGAGTATTGATTATGAGCGACCGTTCTAATTTGGGCGGTCGTTCAGTAATGACGGGGCTTTCCGGTTGATTCTCCAGTTGACAGAACCGTCGGGCGATTGGTATAAATTGCCGCTACTTCGGATCAGGAGTCAGGTCTGAGCCATAGAACCAAAGGTGTTAAGCAGCTTTGGGCTCATGCGGATAAAAGTAACCTTCTTTTACCGGAAAAACCGAACAGGTAAACCGAGCAGGTTAATACTGTAACCGGTGATTTGCTTTCTAATGACCCTCCGGACAGGAAATGCACTGTTTCCCCGATTTGATCAACCTCCTGGATGATTGCGAGTGCTTTCAGTCATCCAGGGGGAAGGCGGTCATTCCGTCAGACTTCATGAATATAGTTAGACAATTTGCTTGACGGCAGATTATCAGACTTCATACTGCCTCGGTATTATCGCTCGCGTTGCGCGGTCGGTACGACTGGTTTCCATCGGGCAAAGTGAGTTCTGGCGATTATTTTCAGTGGTCAGAGATTAAATTGGCTGGTTGGCAGGCTATTAAGCACGAAGGTGCCTGCGTGATGCTTGTTTTTCACTTGAAAATGCAGCAGCATAGCGGTCGCACCCGATTGGGTAGATGATAGAAGACCGGCAAATTACTCAGTTGCCAGCACGCTTTCTGTGTCTACCCTCTGTTAATGATTGAAATCGCATCCTACTTAGAAGGGGAATAGAGTGAACAAGTCCGAGCTTATTGATGCTATCGCTGCATCTGCAGACATTTCTAAGGCTGCCGCTGGTCGAGCCCTGGACGCCGTGATTAACTCTGTCACTGGTGCACTGAAAGATGGTGAGCAGGTTGTTCTGGTAGGTTTTGGCACATTTTCTGTGAAAGAGCGTGCCGCTCGTACTGGCCGCAACCCACAGACTGGCGAGCCTATTGAAATCGCTGCTGCAAGAATTCCAAGCTTCAAGGCTGGTAAGGCTCTTAAGGATGCCGTGAACTGATAAGGCACTCTCCGTAGGGCTTTCTATCGGTTCTATTTCATCAGGTGGACAAGGCAGGGTTCCACATGAATTATTTCAGGGGAGTTGTCTGCCGGTTCACGAGAAAGCGCATCCGATGATGCGCTTTTTTTTTAAGCCCGGTCTTCATCACCGGGGGTGAAGAATAAGGGGTTTACTTTGCTGTCTCAGCGGCCCTGGTACCTGAGGTTTATATGCTGCAATCGATGAGGGACAAAGCGAAGAGTTGGGTGACATTTATTGTCGTCGGCATCATCGCTTTTATGATGGCCATTACTGGCCTTGAAACACTTGCGCCCAATCCAAACAATCCAGAAGTGGCGTCAGTGAATGGTAAGGATATAACTCGTGCGGAGCTGGCTCAGGCTGTTGATCAGCAGAGACGGGTTTTGATTCAGCAAATGGGCGGGCAGTTTGATCCCTCCATGCTGGATGATCAGTTATTACAAAGCTCGGTTCTGGAAGCTTTGATTGATCGTCAGTTGTTGCTTCAAAATGCTGAAGATCAAAAAATGGACATCAGCCAATCTCAGATCGATAAGCTGATTGTTTCCATGCCGCAGTTTCAGCAAAATGGTCGTTTCGATGCAGATCGTTTTCAGATGATGGTGCGCAGTTATGGTATGTCGCCACTTCAATTCAGAGACGCCATTCGTGAAGAAACACTATTGCTTCAATTGCGCTCCGGGGTTGCGAATACCGAATTTGTGACCGTGGAAGAACTTAAGCGCCTGCAAAGCCTTGAAGGTCAGACTCGAGACCTTGCCTGGGTCGTTCTGCCTGCAGATGAGGTTCGAAAAGCTATCGTGCCTTCTGATGATGAGATCAAGGCCTATTACGATGCTAATTCGAATCAGTTCATGACGCTTGAACAGGTTGTGGTGGATTATGTTGTTCTGAACAAGAATGACATTGCCAAAAGTATCGATGTTACGGCTGAAGATATTGAAGCGGAATACCAGTACCGTGTTGAGCAGTTGAAGCAGCAGTCTGGAAATAACGCTCATGTCTCCGTCATTCTGATCCAGACTGGTGAAGATCGCTCGTCCGAAGAGGCAAAGGCCAGAGCGAATGAAGTTGTCGCTAAACTGGAGGCTGGAAACAGCTTTTCTGAATTGGCCAGGTCCTATTCCGATGATCCTATGACAGCGGAGAAGGGGGGTGATCTTGGGGCTGTAGAGCCAGGATTCTTCGGTGATGAGTTCGATAATACGGTAGCCGGGCTTGGTGTTGGTGAGGTATCGGGGCCCATTGAAACTGACTTTGGCCTACAGATTTTGACAGTCACTTCTCGTGATGAAGCGGATGTTCCATCACTGAATGAAATGAGTGCAGACATTGAAACAGCGCTCAAGCAGAACGAAGTTGACTCGTTGTTTCTGGAGCAGACAAGGCAGCTCGCTGATATCAGCTTTGAGGCTTCTGATCTGGCTCAGCCTGCTGAACAACTGGGTCTTAACATCATGACCAGTGAGTCTTTTGGTCGTAATGGTGCTGATTCAGGTATTGCTAGTGATGGCCGTGTATCGGCTGCGGCTTTCAGTGATGATGTCCTGAATCTTGGTGCTAACAGTGAGCTGATTGAGATTACACCAGAACAGGCCGTTGTGCTCAGAGTCAAAGATCACCAGAAGCCTGAATTGATCCCATTGGCTGAAGTCAAAGACGCTATTACTGTAACATTGAAAGATGCCCGAGCCGCTGAACAGCTGGCTGCCAGTTCTGAAGAGTTGATTGCCAAACTCCAGTCAGGTTCTTCGCTGAAAGTACTGGCTTTCGAGCAGAAGTTAGAGGTTGTGGAAAGCCTGAAATCCAACAGGAATAAGACTGATGTTCCTGCTCAATTACTTCAGAAAGCGTTCAAAATGCCTCATCCTGGTAAGAATGTATCCTATGATACCGCGATTCTTCCCAATGGTGATTATGCCATTGTTGCCTTGAGTGCTATCTATCCGGGCGAGGCCGCGGCAAATCCTGAGCAGTTGAAGGGGTTGGGTCAATTCATAGCGGCAAGCAATGGCCGGGTTATGTTTGATGAATACCTTGCCAGTTTGAAAGAAAGAGGGAAGGTTAATATCCTGCTCAACAACGAATAAGTTTCTGTCTTATTCTTGGTAATTGATTAAGGCCATCGAAAGGTGGCCTTTTTTATATGGATCAAAGGGTGCTCTCAATTAGCTATGTGATCAACCCTCATGATAAAAATTTATTGGTCAAACCACAGGTAACTTCTCTGCCAGCAGGTCTACAAGCATTCGTATTTTTGGTGAAAGCTGTCGGTTGTGCGGATACAGGGCCCATATACCTTCTCTGGGCTCGCAGAATGGCTCCAGTAAAACAATCAGCTCACGTGATTGGATAGCGTTGCTTACATAGTAACCGGGTAATTGCACAAGCCCCATACCTCGTTTCGCAGCATCAGTCAGGATATGGCCACTCATGCAGGTTAGGTTGCCACTGACCTTTATCGTTCGTTGCCTGTTATTTTCCATAAACCGCCAATAGGGGGTGTTACCGGTCAGGCAGTTGTGCTGACTTAGCTCTGACAGAGTGTGTGGTGTCCCATGACGTTCAAGGTAGGAAGGAGCGGCACAGACAAACTGGGTTCGTGTCGAGAGCTGTTTTGCGATCATTGATGAATCTTTCAGATGGCCAAGGCGGATTGCCAGATCATAGCCTTCCTGAACCAGGTCCAGGGTCTGGTTGGTCAGATTGCAGATAACCTCGATTTGCGGAAACATTTCCATGTAATCCAGTATGACTGGCATAATATATTGCTCGCCGTACGCGATGGGAGCTGTCATTTTTATCAGACCCTGAGGCTTCTCCTGTCGATTGGAAATCGCTCTTTCTGCATCGTCAAGATTATTGAGAATCTGGCGGCAGTGCTGATAGAAAATGCCGCCTTCTTCGGTCATGGATACTTTACGGGTTGTTCGATAAAACAGCTTTGTTTTCAGTCTGTTTTCCAGGTGATTGATTTGACGACTTACCTGGGCTGTTGAAATGCCCAGCCGTTTTCCTGAAGTCGTGAAACTACGGGTCTCAGCTACGGTTACAAATTCGGTAATACCTTCTAAAGAATACATTATTGCACTCAGGTAAAAATGATTTTCGAATCAGGTGGATTATCAATGACTGAATAATAAATACAATAGTCGAAAAGGCGTCTCGCCATTGGCCTGGCTCTCAGCTCTGCTGATGCTGGAATTGAGTACTAAAGGAAAATTTATGTCTGATCAATTTATTAAATCAAAAGCAGCTATTGCCTGGTCAGCAGGTCAGCCACTCTCTGTCGAAGAGATTGATGTCATGTTACCGAGAGCTGGTGAGGTGCTCGTAAGGATCATAGCGACCGGGGTCTGTCATACCGATGCCTTTACCTTGTCAGGTGATGATCCGGAAGGTATTTTCCCGGCAGTACTGGGTCATGAAGGCGGTGGTATTGTTGAAATGGTGGGTGAGGGTGTGACCAGTGTGGCGGTTGGTGACCACGTCATTCCTCTTTATACCCCCGAATGTGGTGAGTGCAAGTTCTGCTTATCAGGCAAAACCAATCTTTGTCAGAAAATTCGTGAAACTCAGGGTAAAGGCCTGATGCCTGATGGCACAACCCGATTCTACAAAGATGGGCAGCCAATCTATCATTACATGGGCTGTTCTACGTTCTCCGAATATACCGTACTGCCAGAAATATCTCTGGCCAAAGTGAATCCGGAAGCACCTCTCGAGGAAGTCTGTCTGCTGGGATGTGGCGTAACCACCGGTATGGGCGCAGTGCTTAAAACAGCCAAAGTTCAGAAAGGGGACACCGTTGCTATCTTCGGCTTGGGCGGCATTGGTCTTTCAGCGGTGATTGGTGCTGTTATGTCCGGTGCCAGCCGGATCATCGGTGTTGATATCAATGAATCCAAATACGAGCTCGCGAAAAAACTAGGTGCTACAGACTGTATCAATCCAAAGAATTACGATAAGCCGATTCACGACGTTATTGTTGAGATGACGGATGGTGGGGTGGACTTTTCTTTTGAGTGCATCGGTAATGTTAACGTGATGCGTTCTGCACTGGAGTGCTGCCACAAAGGCTGGGGGGAATCAGTGATCATAGGGGTGGCTGGTGCAGGTCAGGAGATATCTACCCGTCCATTCCAGCTGGTCACTGGCCGTGTATGGCGTGGATCCGCTTTTGGTGGTGTCAAAGGGCGTTCTGAGCTACCGGGAATCGTTGAGCAATATATGGCTGGCGAATTTAAACTTGATGATTTTATTACTCATACGATGGGGTTGGAGGACATTAATACTGCCTTTGATCTTATGCATAAGGGTGAAAGCATTCGGTCGGTTATACATTACCAGCAATAATTACATTTAGGGCCTCGCTACGAAGTGTCAACAGGCCCTGGTAGCCTTTCTTTTCACAATGGCCCTGCTGTTTTGTTGGTAACTGCGGGGCTGATCCTTACTGAGCCATAAATATGTCCCTGGAGAATATCAGCAGTAACAAACTGTTTGGTGGCTGGCATAAGCAGTACACCCATGAGTCAAAAAGTCTTGGCTGTACTATGCGTTTTGCCATTTATCTTCCGCCCCAAAGTCTGGAACAGCCGGTTCCTGTTCTTTACTGGTTATCAGGGCTGACGTGTACTGATGAGAATTTCATGCAGAAAGCCGGAGCCCAGCGTATTGCTTCAGAGTTGGGGATTGCGATTGTTGCGCCTGACACCAGTCCAAGGGGGGATAATATTCCAGATGACCCTGAAGCAGCCTATGACTTTGGTCTCGGGGCTGGATTTTATGTGAATGCGACGCAGCCTCCCTGGAATCAGCATTATCGTATGTATGATTACGTGGTTTCTGAATTACCCGATCTGATTGAAAAATATTTTCCGGTCAGCAAAAAACGCAGTATTTCCGGTCACTCAATGGGGGGGCATGGTGCCTTAACTATTGCCCTTAGGAATCCTGACCGTTACTTATCAGTTTCAGCTTTCAGTCCAATCAGTAACCCGATTAATACCCCAATGACAAAAAGCGTTTATGGGGGGGTGCAATTAAAAGTGTTCACCAAGCGAATTTGCCAAGAATCTTAAAGTTAGACAATACTGTGTGAATATTCCCAATACTCGCATCAATATAAATATGTCCTCACCCATTTCCCCTGATAGACTCGCCGCCGTTGAACTCAAACGCAGAGTTTCAGCGCTACATTGTTGAAGCCGAATCCGGTCTCCTTGATCAGTGCCACAGGCTGTTATAGAAAACCTTCGTCTTATGGGGAATGAACTCCTTACTGACTGGAGTGCCTGCAAAGAAGACCAGAAGTTTTCTGAAGCTTGTCTGAAGCAGACTGGGGCTAATCGAAAAAAAACCTTATTGGTTCAGGGGACAAGAAGACGTCATTGAACGTTGTATGGGGTACCTGGATACACTGGATACACTGATCGATGAGCTCTTTTCGTAGTGCCGCGAAAAAGATGCAAACACGTATGATCGAGCCAGTGACGCTTGGGCATGATGCAAAAGAGTCCGTCAGTAGAAGTTTGTCAAACCTGTATATGTTCTTGGTTTATAGGGGAAATGGATGCATTAGTGAGGATCAGGGGAAGTGAATGGAGGATGCTTTTGCCAAGTTTACTTGGAAGAATAAACGTCATCAGGCCACTACAGCCTGACCAGTGGCATTATCAGGTTATTCACTGTGTCTGCATGCAACATGGATTGCGAATCAGGCCAATAGAGTATTTGGGGAGTGGGTTATCCATTATCACGTTGCGAAACTTTGCAGCAGAAGGCTATGAGTCATACTGCAGCAGGACCGCATGAAATCAGGAGATGTTTATCGCATAGAAATGGAAAGAACATTTTTAGAGGTCATCACTTAAAGTTTCACGCTGAGTATATTCTTTAACTGCTTGAAAGTACGATATTTACCGCTTAAGTGGTAAATATCGTACTTAATTTTCGAAGACTGTCTCAACGAGTATTCTCTACTTTGGAAAACTATTTCTTCTTGATAAAAGCAACGAGTATTCTCTACCCTATTTCTTCTTCCCAATCATCAATTAACCAGTCTCCGGTCATCCAGTACTGGTCAATATCCATGCTTCTGACGGGATCATCACCTTGATCAAACATCGCTTTGCCTTCTTCGAAGGCTTCATAGCATTCATCGGCCAGTATCTGTCCATGAATACTGAGACTTTTTCTAAAATCATCGGGATAACGCTTTAGGTTTTCATCCAGACCCTGGCTGGGATCTTGAGTCCAGACTTTCTTCAGGCTTGCTCTTGAAACGCCATAAATGATTTCGTCAATGTGAATCCCCTGACAACGAGCCCAGAAGATTGCCATTAGGCTAAGGTCATCAGGCTCTGACGTTGTAATCAAGGTAAGTGGCTGTTTTTTATGGCAATCAAACTCACTGGCGAGTAAGTGTAGAGCAAGCCCTTCAGCGGTATAGAGAGGGCTGATATGGCAGGCGTTACAGGCAGTCACGAGTATTTGACCAGAGGAGTCCAGTATACAGGTAGTAAATGGGAATGCGGGATTAGCATTGATGCCCAGTTCCAGCAACTCACCCATCAGCTCGGTGTAATCAGACATAGCGATAACTCCAAACCACCATGAATCTGACAGGTAGTCCCGGACTCACAGTGAACATCATTGAGTACATGTTAACAACGATATTTCAACATAGTTGAAGGTCGGCATTTTGTCCGGTATGAGGCCTTAATTATGCTTGTTGAATGGGGCGCTATATGATGGAAGCTTTGTGTTTCAGGAGTGTTATTGAACTGTTGCCTGAGTGGGTATTTGGCGGAGAATATTGTACTCCAGTATTAAAATCCATGCATGGTGATTCCAGCGGAGTCAGAGGTGCTGCATTTTTGTGGGACTAGCTTTACAGCGTAATCACCAGGCCATCATGCCCGGCCTCAATATCTTTTGGCAGCGGATGGGTATTCATCCAATTGTCCAATTCATGGCCTATGTGGGTAAGAACTGTTCGGGATGGCTGTATTTTGTAATGCAGCTCAATGACATCTTTGAGGCTGTTATGGGACCCGGGAGGTTCAGTCATATCCGGTGAGTAACTGCAGTCAATGATCATGATATTGAGTGGTGTATCTGCGAAGAACGAAAGGGTTTCCTCCGGCAGCCCTAAGGTATCTGTCAGGTAGGCAAGCCTGCGGCCATTGCGATGGAAAACATAACCAACGGTTGGGCGAGAATGACTGAGAGAAATCGGTGTAATTTCAACACCTCCCAGCTGAAAAGTGGCAAAAGGAGTAACAGACGGAGAAAAATCGAGAATGCCGGAATGTTTCAGAAGGTCTATTGGGGCGTCAGATGTATCCGGACCGATCACCGGAATTTTGAGGGAACTGCCCCAACGTAAACTGTATAGACCTGCAATGTGGTCCATATGGTAATGGGTTAGCAGGATTTGTTTCAAAGACCCCGCCGGAAAACGTTCTTCCAAGTCTGTCAGACCCGCATCAATCAATGTCTGCTCACCTTCTGACTGCAGGATTGCAGAGGCAGGCCGACGGCGCAGAAATGGGTCCATAACTGCTTTGATACAGGCAGGACAATCACACCCATAGACCGGACATCCCTTCACGCTACCGGTACCGGTCAGGGTAAACTTCATCGGGAACTCCATAATACCCTCTATAAACTGAGTGGAAGTGCCGTGGTGGACTTAATGGCTGAAAGGGCCAGAGCGGTTTTTATCTGGCTGACTCCTGTTATCTTCATGAGCTCTTCCATCAGGAAAAAGGAGAGTGCCTGCTGATTTTTGGCAACAACTTTCAACAGATAATCACCATCACTGCCCGTTATGGCGTGACACTCCATAACGGGTGGCATTTTCAGAATGGCCTCTTTGAAATGGGTTGCTGAATCCGGGGTGTGATTATCCAGAGAAACGGTAACAAAAGCTTCAACGTCAAGACCTACGGCTTGTGGGTTCAGTAAAGTGACCTGTTTCTGTATATAGCCTTTTGCTTTCAGCCGACTGATACGGCGAGAGCATTGCGAGGCTGAGAGACTTACCAGCTCAGCAAGGCATTGCAAAGACAGTGCATCATCCTGCTGAAGTGCAGACAAAAGTCTTATGTCGTATGTGTCCAGTACATTCCTGTTCATAGCCCGATCCCTCGCTGCCTTATTGTCGCACTTCTCTTCAATACAGAAACACGCGTGCTGATCATCTGTTCTAACCGGGGTAATAATGTTCTTCCATTAGGGGCTGTTGATTTAACGTTCCTTTTCAGCACCAGTCAGAATATTTCTGACGGATGTCTCTGGTTTAGAGCTTCATGTCAACAGAGCCTGAAACAACAGCCTCCGGCTATCAGAGCTTCTGCCGATTTTATTGACAGGAGCTATACAAAACTGCAGGTCCAGCTGTTTGTGATAGGAAGTGTAAGCCCAGTTTACTGGCTCCGCCAATTCATAGATGCAAAGCTTTTGTATCATCTTGCGTAACAAGGCTGCAGATCGCAAGGCTTTTGCATCAGGCCAGTCGTATACTTTCTCTATACTGTGGCTGGAATGTAAACGAGGACGAAGCATGACAACGAACAAAATGTCAAAGATTACCAGCACGAACCCAATGGGAACTGACGGGTTTGAATTTGTTGAATATGCGGCGCCTGATCCAGTGGCCCTGGATAGCCTTTTCAAACAGTTTGGATTTGTTCCGGTGGCCCGCCATCGCTCAAAGGAAGTGACCTTATATCGTCAGGGGGGAATCAATTTTATTGTTAACGGGGAACCTGACTCTTTTGCTCAGCAATTTGCCCGTGAACATGGACCTTGTGCCTGTGCCTTTGCAATCCGGGTTGAAGATGCCGGGCTTGCCTATGAAAGGGCGCTCCAGCTGGGGTGTGAGCCCGGACCGACCACAAGTGGGCCGATGGAGTTAAATATTCCTTCCATAATTGGTATCGGTGGGAGTCTTATTTACCTGGTTGACCGGTATGGTGATAAGGGCTCCATTTATGATGTGGACTTTGTACCTATCGAAGGTGTTGAGCAAGAGCCTGAAGGTGTTGGTCTCACATTTATTGATCACCTCACCCACAATGTTCATCAGGGGAGTATGGATAAGTGGGCCTCTTTTTATGAAGATATTTTTAATTTCAGGGAGATTCGTTACTTTGACATTGAGGGCAAGCTGACAGGGTTGAAATCCCGGGCAATGACCAGTCCCTGTGGTAAAGTCAAAATACCCATTAACGAATCATCCGATGACAAGAGTCAGATTGAAGAGTACCTCAAGCAATACAAGGGGGAGGGAATTCAACATATTGCTCTGTATTCAAAGGATATCTACCACAGTGTTCCAGCAATGCGCGCCAGTGGCACTGCTTTTATGACACCTCCTCCGGAAACTTATTATGAGATGCTTCCCGGGCGGCTACCCTGGCACCATGAAGATTTAGAAGATCTTAAGAAAAACGCCATTCTTATGGATGGGGCGCCGACAGAAGAGGGTGGCCTGTTGCTACAGATATTTACGGAGACGGTCATCGGACCGATTTTCTTTGAAATTATACAGCGAAAAGGTGATGAAGGGTTTGGTGAAGGTAACTTCACAGCCCTGTTTGAGAGTATTGAACGGGATCAAATACGTAGGGGGGTTCTTTAATTCTATTCAGGGTTAACATGCTGATTTTAAATCAGCTTAGCCCTTTAATGGAGATAGTGTAACTGCTGGTGGCCTATAGTTTACTAGAGGGCTTTTCAGGGAACGAACCTTCAATCAGATGGGGTAAAACTTACCTTTTATTATCCCGTCAAAAAGGTCGGGGAGAGTATTTATGAAGTCATCCAAATATCAGGCAAGAAAGCTTGATGAGTCGGGCTTTATTGAATATACGGAAGAGGAGCATGAAACCTGGAGTATTTTGTATCACCGGCAGATTGAGTTATTGAAAGGTCGGGCATGTGATGAGTACATGAATGGTATTGAAGAGCTGGTAATGCCATCTGATCGTATCCCCCAGCTTGATGAAATTAATCAGGTGCTCAAAGATAAAACCGGTTGGGGCGTTGCCAGAGTCCCGGCACTGATTTCATTTGACAGTTTTTTTAAGCTTTTAGCGGATAAACAATTTCCGGTTGCGACCTTTATTCGTGTACGCGAAGAGCTGGATTATCTGCAGGAACCCGATATTTTTCATGAAATATTTGGTCACTGCCCATTATTGACCAATCAGGATTTTGCAGATTTTACTGAGACCTATGGCAGGCTGGGTCTTGCTGCAACCAAGGAAGAGCGGGTTTATCTTGCCAGGTTATACTGGTTAACGGTGGAGTTTGGTCTGGTCGACACTTCCAAAGGGCTGCGAATTTATGGTGGAGGAATACTGTCCAGTTATGGGGAAACAGGTTATGCGCTGGATAGTGATATTCCTGTCAGAACCGCATTTGATCCTGTGGCAGCTCTGAGAACACCCTATCGAATCGATATTCTCCAACCGTTATATTATGTGATTGATGATCTGTCAGTCCTTCATCGTCTCTGTGAAATGGATATTATGGCGCTTGTTCATCAGGCGATGGAAATGCCGTTATTGCCTCCCATGTTCGAACCCAAGCCTCAGGAAGGTGCTGCCTGAAGGTTTCGCTCTACCGTCGTTGGTGTTAGCGGTAGAGTTCCCTCTATATCCAATTCCTGATGCTTACATTTCTTATCAATGTATGATTAATCCTGGTGTTATATTTATTATATTATCCAATCATATTTGCTTAATGCATCATTCAATAAGCTGAACTTTTTGAATGATCAGTTTTCAGGAGGCGTTTTTTTTTGCCAAAATTATTTCTGCGTCTTCACACTATACTCGTTGTGATTGTTTCTTCTGTCGCGGTTATTGAGTTTGGCTGGATTATCCTGTTCGGCCAGAGTGGTGATATTTTTCACTGGATTATTGCTATCAGCATGTGTGGCTATATTGGCTATCACTGGGCTGATATGCAAGATTGTGGTGATGGCTGGATCAGGCTATTGATTTTGGTGGTTTGCTATATCTGGCCATTATCAACTTGTTCATTCGTATTCTTGAGCTGCTGCGACTCTCAAAGTAGTTGGCTGACCGCTGAGCTGTCCATGCGTGTGAAGTGGGCAGCTTTTCAGGAACTGTGTTCGTTTTCTAATTCCCTGATCATTCCAGATACCCCTTATTTTCATGTTTCTTCTGTGTGTTAACATTCAGCTATTTTGATCAGATCGGCCATGGTATTCATTCTCGGGTGTGCGATCTTGTTTTTTTAATGAGTCATTGCTTTGAGTTACAAGGAGTCTTCGATGCAGCCAAGGGAACTGAGCATTCAAACACCTCATCTGACATATGCAGCCGTGGAGTGGGGAGATCCCCAGGGACATCCGGTGATAGCCCTTCATGGCTGGCTGGATAATCTGGCCAGTTTCACGCCCATGGCAGCAAGGCTCAAGGGAATAAGGCTGATCGCAGTGGATCAGGCTGGTCATGGCCTTTCTGATCATCGCCCTGAGTGGTTCAGTTATGATGTCTGGCATTATGTGGAAGATCTGGTCTACATGGCCGAAACCCTGCAACTTGACCGGTTTGGTCTGCTTGGTCATTCAATGGGGGGCGTGGTCAGTGCCATGGCTGCGGGTTCAGTCCTGAAAGAGCAGGTAAGCGGGCTGGTGGCGATTGACGGATTGTTCCCCTGGCCCAGAAAAGCGGAAGATGCGCCAACGGCATTACGTGACTATATTAATCAGCGCAGAACACCCACAGATCAACTGCCTGTAACGCGGTATCGCTCCAAACAGCAGGCCATTCGTGCACGTGCCATGAGCCTGTTCAAGGTATCCCTAGCGTCTTCTGAATTACTGGTTGAACGCTCAATACGGCAGGTAGGTGATGATTGGCTCTGGACCTCTGATCCGCGTTTAAAACTGGGGTCTCCCGCTCGCTTCAGTCTGGAGCAGGCGCTCGCCTTTCCACAGCAGATTACCTGTCCTGCTCATATGATCCATGTTGATCATGGTTCTATCCATGATGCGATCCAGCAGTACAAGGACCGACTGCCGAATATTGAATTCCATCCCATGAGCGGTAACCATCATCTTCACATGGATGATCAGGTTGAAGCCATTGCCGGGATTGTTAACTCGGTTTTTGGTGGTGGGTTATGATACCCTGAGAAGTACATGGGGGAAGCCTTGGGTTGTTCTATGAATAAAGTGACTTCACGGTGTCTTGCTCGATTCAAGACTCATCAAAGGCGTATTGCAACCTCTGGTATTTTTCGAGGTTGTTTATTGTTACTGTCAATGACGCCTTTGCAGTTCATCCATGGTTCTGAGCTTCCTCCTTATCCCAATGCGAACCCGCAGCTTTCTGTTGAGGAAGACCGACAGAACCACCCGGTCATTACCAGTCGGATGAAAAGAGTTAACGGCGTTGTTACCTCGGATGGGGCGCAGTGGCTTGATGGTCATCTGAACAGAGCTCTGTATTTATTACCTTCAGGTCACAGCAGCAGTCAGGGATATGAATTTTATGTCAATAAGCTGCGTGACCTTGGCGTTGAGACGCTTTTCCAATGTCGCAGCTTTTCCTGCGGTGCCAGCAACTTCTGGGCAAATGATATTTTCAATATATCAACCCTCTATGGTCAGGATAAAGAGCAGGCCTTTTATATAGGGAAAAAGCAGGGAAGTTATTACTCTGTCTATTCTGTGAGGCGAGGTAATGGGCGCATTTATACACTGGTTGATGTGTTCGAGCCCCATAAGCATGAAGCTGAGCGTGTGAATGAGTTGAAACAATCCAGTGGTATAATAAAACTGCTTATTGAAAGAAGTGGTTTGACCAAAAGTCCTGATCTTAAGTCATTTGTTGCCGCGATGAGCAGTGATACTGCAATGAATGCACTGCTTATCATTCACAGCTCTGTACCGGATACACTGGCTGAACTGGATGCCTGGCAGCAGAAGATGGAAGCGCTGAAAAACGTTATCAAGAAACATTTGAACGATCAGGGGATTAATGATTCGCGCCTGCGCTTCAATGTTTCTGTCGGAACCTATGGGGATGCGCCAGAGCAGACACCTGTACAATCATTCTGGTTGGAAGTTGTACCATTAAGTTAGGTTAGTGGGGTATATGCTTATAATTCACGGATGCGCTTGAACTCTACTGAGCTTAACTCGCGTTCTGCGATTTTCATGAGTTGGTTAAAAAAATCTTCTGGGGCACTGGCTTTCAACAGTTTAATTAGCCCAGTTCTTTCGCTCGGGCTCAGAGCCGGAACAATGTATTTGAACCAGAGCTCTATCTGATCCGGATTCATACTGGACATAACCTGATCATGGAGCTTGTTCAGTTCATACTTGTTAAAAAAGACGTAAGACCGTGTCGAAGCCCTTTATGGGGGAAAGCGTAGAGGTTATGACGCATGAGTGAACCATTGGCATATTGGGAAAATACAGTCCCCCCAGTAGGGGGGATGTTCTATCCCATTCAGGATAGTCACCACCAAAAGGTTTAACCAATTGACGGATTGCTTTCAGTGATGTGGAAAGCGCTGAGAAATTTCCAGGGTCAGGTTTTCTTTGTCATTGCCAATGGATATTTGTTGATCCTGAATAACGCAGTGCAGTTTCATGGTCTTATCAATCAGTTTGACCAGTTCAGTGGCTTCAGGCGGAATCCGACAGATGTGTAGATTATTGAAACGCTGAACTTTCTCCTGATACTGCTGCCACCAAATATCAGATGTTCGCGCGCCATAATTATAGATAAACACCTGTCTGGCACGACCACAGGCCTTACGGAGCCTTTTTTCGTCGGGTTGACCCAGTTCTATCCAGGTTTCAATTTCACCGCTGAGATTTTTCTGCCAGATATCCGGCTCATCATCGGTGCTGATACCACGAGTGAACAAGAGCTCTTCAGATGCGTGTAAGGACCATGCCAATAGTCTCAGCATGGCTCGCTCATCGCTCTCTGAAGGATGGCGGGCAATGGTCAGGTCATGGTCTGCATAATAATGGCGGTTCATATCCGCAATATTGACTGCAGCTTTGTATATCGTTGCTTTCAGTGCCATTAATCGTTAACTCGATTAAATAGCATAGTTTAACTGTTCATGGCTTTCTGCTAAACAAAAAGCCATGAATGGCGGTTTAAACGATGTATTAAAAGCCAGGATGGCGGAGTGAGAGTTCGCGAATGTGCTGGTAAATGATGGGGTAATCAATACCAGCAATCTGCAGTATTTGAGCCAGCTGCTGATAACTGTAACCGGTATCCATTCTTTCTCGGAGAATGGTGTTAAAAGCGGTTCTGCTTTCAAGGTAAGTCTTGTAGTAGGGCAGTGATTCTACTTTTTCCAGGTTTTCGATATAGCGGTAAGTTGTTGTCTTCATTGCAGAGTTTAACGTTTCAGAAGAACCTTCCTGGTTCTTGGTTTGGCGGGTGATATTTCCCAAGCTGTGGCAGGCGCTTTGCTTTAAGTCATGGCTGGCAGGCTTGCTTAAATGCTGACTGCATTCTCCCAGCTTATTGTTAAATTTGCTGAGGATTGTTTCCTGGCTTGTTAGTGAGAATGCCTGATTTTGATGCTTTTCAGACCATTCTGTCAGTAGTTCGTTGAGCATGTCTATCCATTGTACTTTCTGGCTGTCAGGGTATTCAGCCTGGTCCAGTAAATCATTCCACTGTCGTAAGATTGATTCATTGGCCAACTCAATGGTCTGCCCCGGGGTTTCCAGTGCTTTAGGAAGCCAGGCCAGGTACAGTTGTCGAAGCTGATAACGATAGCCTTCAGTGATCATACCCTGGGCGCTTTTCTGATAAGCGTCGGCGAGCATTCCATATTGGAGCGCCTGCTCAATCAGATCCTTATTTGACCTGGTCACATTTGGTTTCGTTACTAACGTGTTTTGTTCAACCGCAATAGTTTGATGCTCATCATCAATGGCATAGACAGAGGTTTTGGCACTGGAACTGCTCATTACTGATAAAGTAAACAAGCCGGATCCCAGCAGGATCATGATGGGTAGCTTCTTGATCGTCATGGTTCCCTCCGAGCGTTACGATTTTAATAATTGTTCAAATAGTATCGGCTAACTTTTGTCAAGATGATGTAATGTTGACATGGATCAATATGCCAGAAAAAACAATACGTAATATGGCTTATGCCTGATGGAGGAAAAACAAGGGGGGTTTCTCCAGTTAAAGGCCTTTGAATCGCGGGGGAGGTGATTTATTGGCCACGAAGATGAGACAGGTGACAACAATAAAATTTTGAAACCGGTGCTTGCTACCGGTTTTTTGTTTTGATCACACATCAGGATGTGTGTTCCAAAACCTGAAAAAGCCCGCTAGACGGGCTTTTTTAGTGGCGCCATTTTTAATGGCAGTGGCAATTGCAGCCTTTGTACTGGATACTGCCTTCCGCTTCTACCAGTTTTCCTTTTTCAACAAACTGGTTGATCAATTCTTCAGCGGTCAGATCTCTGGCTGAACAGGTGTGGTAGCGAGCAGTATCACCAAACTGCTCAGCGATGGCTATCAGAAGTGCATCTCTGGTCAGTGCGCTTTTCTGCTCCTTCACCAGGTTAAGCACATTGTGGCCGTGTACAGATTCCATGAATTTATTCTCATATAAATAGTGCGGACTTCAAGCAACAATACTCTGCCCACTGTATTTAAACAGTCGTATATATTCGTATACCAGAATTTGAGTGGAACCCCGTCGAGCAAGCCATCGAGCGGAGCCTGCCCGGGGCCTTGCTGGTTCAGGAAGGGCAACTAACCCACGGCAGTTCAATTGTTCTCTCTGGCTTCGGTTGTTGACTATTCAGTCAATTTGGAAAGCGTGGGGGGAGCACCATCTAATTTTTTACTCGAACTATACGTTGGTTCAGTAATATCAGAGAATAGTGATATATCACCTGAAGGGCTTATTGCCGGTAAAGTTTGTTGGCGCTGATTTAGCCGCTCTCTTTTTTCGGGGTCTTGCATTTTTTACTATATTGCTCACTTCGGCGCTGACTTACCAGCTTTCTTATTTCGGGGTCTTGCATTTTTTTACTATATCGCTCCCTTTGGCGCTGATTCATCCGCTTTCTTTTTTCGGGGTCTTGCATTTTTTACTATATTGCTCACTTCGGCGCTGACTTACCAGCTTTCTTATTTCGGGGTCTTGCATTTTTTTACTATATCGCTCCCTTTGGCGCTGATTCATCCGCTTTCTTGTTTCGGGATCTTGCATTTTTTTACTATATCGCTCTCTTTGGCGCTGATTTATCCGCTTTCTTGTTTCGGGGGCTTGCCTTCGCTCCATTTGGCGCTCAACAAGTGAAGAATTACCATCAACAATTTCTTCTGCTGAGGTCGCTGGGTTATCACTTGTAGTTTGATGCATGACTAACGGGTTAACTACAGCAACTGTTGGCAAACATTGTGTTTTAGAGGGGGCGGCAGGAAGATGGGTTAACCGATAATCTGGATTCGAATGGCTCGCTGGTGTTAGCTCTCTAATCTGGGGCTCGTTCTCCGATAAGCATACCTGCTGCTGAGTAAGGCGGATACGTGGTGCTGATGGTAGCGCATCATTAACGGATTCATTACCAGAATTCCAAGGTACATCGATGCTGAATTCTGGTTGACTGGTAAGCCATTGAATATTTTCGTCGGCTTGTTGGTGAGCCCTGGGTTTTTGTGATAAGTCTAACGGCTCGCTTTGTTCAGGTGTTTGAGAAAAAATAACCCTAACGGGCACTTTTTTAAAACGGGAATCGCTGAATGGGTTATGGAATCTTTCACCGTATGGAATCAAGGTGTTTAAATGATTGCTGGGTGTGATTTTTTGAACTTTCAGTCCGAATGCTGAACTACCTTGCTGCGGACAGTCATTCAAAACTGCACCACGGCGCGACAAAATAGATTCATACGCTTTCTGAAATTCCCAATACAAAGAGTGGAGGTTACAATATGGATCAGCCATTGAATGATTGAATGATTGAATGAATGAATTACAGCTTAAGATCATGCCTTCTTATAAAAGTTCCTTCTTTAAACAATCCAGTCAATATTTATGTCAACAAGGCATAAGGATTTGCTATGGCTATTAATAATAGCGATGGAAAACGCTTCGAAAGTCAGCGTCTTTCCGATGAAGAAGACGGGGCGGTCGTATAACAGGAGATGAGGTCGATGGCAATAACCGTTTTCAGGATATTTCCAGGATCGACCGAACCATTGGAGATGTGGCCTTGCGTGAGGCGTTTTTCGAAATTACCACCGAAGCAATGACAGCTGAACAAAGAAAACCCACCGTTTCTTTCACTGGAAAAAATCACTATCTCTAACCCTGAAGCCTTACTGTCTTTTGATGCTATGAAGTGTCAAATTCCAGTTTATGGGCTTTGGATTCATGTGCAATTGCTTTAAACAACGCATCCCAACTATCAATAATCAAGGTATGAAATAAACTGGTTATCTTTTCCATAATCGTTTTCGTGTTGGCTTCGCTGGTTTATTTAAAGCTTTTTGAAATCGTGGACACGTCAGTTCCTGGGTTTGATCCGCAAGAAAAGCCAGAGCGAAGGAATTCCGATAAAAAATAAATCATTTTCTCGATGAAACTTTGCCCGAAATTGGTGCTTCGTTGATCAGCAGGATTAACGACAATTTTCAGGTGTTAAATTCTGCATCTTGAATTCGCTTGGGTATGGCCCCAGCGTCACCTATCCTGATCACCAGTCATTGTCAGAGTTTACGAGACTTTAAGTCTCGGACTTTCAAGGATAAATGGCTTGCTCGACTGACTACTTTCCTACAAAACGGGCAATCATAACGGTAGGGCTTAACACACCAATAATCGCTTCCAGTGTCACGAGGCTCTGAGCCAGAGAACTCAGTGGGAGAATGTCGCCATACCCCAGGGTAGTCAGGGTAACAAAGCTGAAATAGAGGTAGTCTGGCCAGCTGGAGATACTCTGGTTGGCCAGATCAAATGCACCTGGCGAAACCAGATTTACCATCAGGTAGAGGTAGCTGAAGGTTATGCCGGTTAATAAATAGAAGTTAATGGCTGCCAGCAGTTTTTCAGTCTGAGGTTTTACGCTGAACAAGTGTCTGATCAGCATGAGCATCATGCCCAGATGGAACAACATACTGGCAATCAGCGTGAAGATGGGAAGCCATTGTGGTGATAGAGGGAACTCTGCAAAGCCTCTGAGTATAACAATGGCGATACCCGTTATTTGCAGCCATAGACGTATTCTCGGGCTGTACTCCGTAAGAGCGTCAAGGGTTAATACAAAGCTGGCAATCATAAGGCAAGAGAAGAGTGTGCCTGCAAGAGACTGGTAGCCAATAATCAACGGCGAGAAAACAATACTGCTAATGAGAATGATCAGTAGCAACCCAAGGGAAAAATCCGGACTACGGCTTATTGTTTGAGGAAAAGTGAAAAGTGATCTTCGAAGCATTCATACTGGCCATGTATTGGGCTGTTAAGTCTAAACAGCCATGAGCTGAAAGTGTCGATCAGCCCGAACCATGAAAATACCTGCAGAGTTTGAAGGCACAGTATTATCAGGGTGAAGGGTAGGGATAGCTGTTACGCACTGTCTAAAAAAACAATAGCGCTATAAAATACCCTGCTGAGCGATTGAGAGCTATCAAAACCTGTTCATCCTGGAGGCACTGGCCGATATTGATCAGGAAGTTGAAGTGTGCGTCAGGATTGTCGGCGGTTCTGGGCTCGTGTTATCTTCTCACGTTGAACTACTGTGTTTATAGTCAGTTATCTCAGGGAGCCGAATGGCAGAGTCGGTTAGCAGGAAAAACAGTCAATCGGAAAGTGGCCCTTCAGAAGAGTCGGTTTCCATTCGGCGACGCAAGCGCTTAACTCAAGGAGAAACGGTGACAGAGACCCTTTCATCACGAGTGCGTGAAGGAATTATGTTTGGCTGGCTGGTACTGGCGGCTTTCCTGTCTCTGGCACTGATCAGTTATGACAAGGTCGATCCAGGCTGGTCCTACGTTGGTTCGGCAAAAAATATTGTCAATAGTGCTGGCAGAATTGGCGCCTGGTCTGCGGACTTACTGTTAACCCTTTTCGGATTTCTGGCCTGGATGGTGCCTGTTATCCTGGTTTTAAAGGCGATCAAAGTCTTCCGCTACCGCCATGAACTGAGCGAGTGGAATTCCTGGTTGTTTCTGGTTCGCAGCATGGGCTTTATTCTTGCTATTGCTTCAGGCGCTGCTCTGGCGTCACTGCATTATCATGCGCTCAGTGAACTGTTTCCTTCATCCAGTGGCGGTATCATTGGGGAACTGCTGATTCAACAGTTCCTGCCAGCCTTTAATGTGACAGGCAGTACGTTATTGTTGATGGCTTTGTTCCTGCTTGGCATGACGCTTTATACCGACCTTTCCTGGTTCCGTTTGATGGACAGTGTTGGCTATTGGAGTCTGCGTTTTGCGGCCTTCTGCAAAGAGCGGGCTGTTATTCTCTATCTGTCCCTGAAAGAGAAAATCGAAGCCAGGGCGGATAGGGAGCCAAAGAAGAGCATCATCCCTGTCCGAAAACAGGAACCTGCATTAAAGCTGCAAGAAGAAGATACTGCACCTGTTTCGCCAAAAATGGTAGAAAAGAGCGTCGAGAAGCCAGAAGCGCCGGTTATCGTTCCGCCCCCACCGAAAGAAAAGACATTGCCCCTGTTGGAAAATACGCCTCTTGGGAGCCTGCCAACCGTTTCCCTGCTTGATGAAGCACGTCATTCCGGCAAGGCCATGAGCCCCGAGTCCCTGGATGAAATGTCCCGATTGCTGGAACTGAAGCTGAAAGACTTCAATGTCGATGTGGAAGTAGTCGCTGTCCATCCGGGCCCTGTGATTACCCGGTTTGAAATTCAACCGGCCCCCGGCACCAAAGCCAGTAAAATTACCAGTCTTGCCAGTGATCTCGCTCGTTCACTGGCGGTGGTCAGTGTTCGGGTGGTGGAAGTGATTCCCGGCAAGTCGGTCATGGGTATCGAGATACCTAATGATGACCGTGAAACCGTATTTTTCAGTGAGATCATCGCTTCTAAAACATTTGATAATGCTGAGTCATCGATCAGCCTTGCGCTGGGGCATGATATTTCCGGACAGGCTGTGATTGTTGATTTGGCAAGAATGCCTCACCTATTGGTAGCGGGTACGACCGGCTCGGGTAAGTCAGTGGGCATCAATGCCATGATTTTGTCCATGCTGTTTAAATCCAGCCCGGAAGACGTACGGTTGATTATGATCGACCCGAAAATGCTGGAACTTTCGATATACGATGGCATACCGCATCTACTGGCACCAGTGGTAACCGATATGAAAGAAGCGGCCAATGCTTTGCGTTGGTGTGTTGCCGAGATGGAGCGACGGTATAAACTGATGGCTCATATGGGGGTTCGTAATATCGCTGGCTATAACCGTAAGGTTAAGGAAGGTATAGAAAGGGGTGAGCCACTGAGAGACCCATTCTATCAGCCAGTCTCAGCTGAACCTTTTATTTCAGAAGACAGTGCTCCAGAGTTAAATACGCTGCCCTTCGTCGTAGTGGTGGTCGATGAGTTTGCCGACATGATGATGATTGTCGGTAAAAAGGTTGAGGAACTGATCGCCCGAATCGCCCAGAAGGCGCGCGCAGCAGGCATTCACCTGATTCTGGCGACTCAGCGTCCCTCTGTCGATGTTATTACTGGCCTGATCAAGGCCAACGTTCCCACAAGAATCAGTTTTCAGGTGTCCAGTAAGATCGACTCAAGAACCATTATCGATCAGGGAGGAGCAGAACAGCTTCTGGGGCATGGTGATATGCTCTATCTTCCGCCAGGTACCAGTGTGCCTGTCCGGATTCATGGTGCCTTTGTTGCCGATGATGAGGTGCACCGGGTTGTGGCCGACTGGCAGCAACGGGGAACCCCTGACTTCGTTGAAGAGATTCTCAATGGTATCAGTGAAGGCTCAGAAGGCAGCGCTTTCTCAGGTGGGCTGGATAACAGTGAGCAGGACCCTCTTTATGATGAGGCGGTTGCTTTTGTTACAGAGTCTCGAAGAGCTTCTATCTCTTCGGTTCAGAGACAATTGAAAGTTGGCTATAACCGGGCTGCCAGAATGATTGAGGCGATGGAGACGGCAGGTGTTGTCAGTCCCGCATTCAATAATGGTAACCGTGAAGTTATTGCTCCACCACCGCCCAAACACTAACATTTACCCTTGGATAAGTTCATTTTCATGATAAAGAAGATGCGGTTACTTGCTGTTTTACCATTGGTTTTTTCTGTCAGTCTGCCGGTCTGGTCTGTAGAGCAGAAGTCAGTGCAGGCATCCACTCTCGCAAAGTCTGAGACTAGTACGCCTGCCAATGTTAAGCACGATACAAAAGCGGCGGATGAACTGGCAAAAACACTGCAGTCAATGATTACTGTCAGCGCCAGTTTCTCGCAAAGTACCATCGATAAGAGTGGTCGTCCCAAGGTGGAGAAGGGAAGTATGCAGCTTAAACGGCCAAATCAGTTCCGCTGGAATATTACGTCACCGTTCAATCAGGAAATTATTGCCAAAGGTGGAAAGCTCTGGATGCTGGACCCTGATTTCAAACAGGTGGTGATTAAAAAACAGGATGACCAGTCTGGTCCTACTGCGGTGCAGTTGCTCAGTGGTGATGCCAGTGTGTTTCTGAAAGAGTACGGTGTGACCCGCATGAATTATGGTCCTGAGGTGGTTTACACCCTTAGGCCCAGAAAAGTATCAGACCTGTTTGAAAAGCTTGAACTTCATTTCTCCAGAGATCAGATTTCTGCTATCAGTATTGTTGATTCTCTCGGTGGTAAACGGCGCATTGATTTTACCCGGGTTGAGTTAAATCAGCCGGTAGCCACTCATCTATTTGAGCCTGATGTCAAAAAATTAGAGAAGGCGGGTTTTGATGTGATCGATGAGAGTGGGGTATGACCTCCCTTTTTGATATTCCTGCTTCCAACCGCTACGAGCCTCTGGCGGCAAGAATGCGTCCCAGAACCCTCGATGAATACCTGGGGCAGGAGCATATACTGGCCAGAGGCAAGCCGCTTAGAGAAGCATTGGAGCAGGGTATGCTCCATTCCATGATTTTCTGGGGGCCTCCCGGTGTTGGCAAAACAACCCTTGCCAGGCTGATTGCCACCAAAACGGATGCTCATTTTGAAACCCTCTCAGCAGTACTGTCAGGCGTTAAAGACATACGGGAAGCGGTTGCAAGAGCAAAGGATGAGCAGCGTTTTCAGCAGAGAAAAACGGTCCTGTTTGTTGACGAGGTTCACCGCTTTAATAAATCCCAGCAGGATGCTTTCCTGCCGCATATTGAAGATGGCACGGTTATTTTTATTGGTGCCACCACTGAAAACCCATCTTTCGAACTGAATAATGCCTTGCTCTCCAGGGCTAGAGTTTATGTTCTGAAAACGCTTGGCAATGATGCCATTGGTCAGGTCATTGATCAGGCGGTATCCAATGAGGTGAGGGGGCTGGGTGGAAAGGGGATCAAACTTGAAGCCGGGGCCAGGGAAATCCTGGTCCGTTATTCCGATGGCGATGGCCGAAAAGCACTGAACACTCTGGAGGTTGCTTCGGACCTCGCCGAAGATGGTGTGATTTCTGCTGATACGGTTCAGGCTATTCTTGCTGATACCGGTCGGCGTTTTGATAAAGGCGGTGATGCATTTTACGATACCATTTCTGCTTTTCATAAGTCGGTGCGTGGTTCCAACCCTGATGCCGCTCTCTATTGGGCTGCACGCATTGTTGATGGAGGGGGAGATCCGCTTTATGTCATACGACGGTTGGTGGCCATTGCCAGTGAGGATATTGGTAATGCGGACCCAAGGGCGCTTGAGATTGCCATGAATGCCTGGCAGGCGTTTGAGCGGTTGGGAGCCCCTGAAGGTCTTCTTGCTCTGGCCCATGCAACGGTTTATTGTGCCTGTGCCCCGAAAAGTAATGCCGTATATAAAGCATGGAAAGCGGCGTTGGCGGATGTGAAAAGTAACCCATCCTATGAAGTCCCTAACCATCTTCGAAATGCCCCAACCAAGTTGATGGGGAGTCTAGGGTATGGCGATGGTTATCGCTATGCTCATGATGAACCCAATGCTTATGCGGCAGGTGAATGCTATTTTCCTGAAGATATGGGCGTTCGAAATTATTATCAGCCTAATGACCGTGGACTGGAAATAAAAATAAAAGAGAAACTGGCCTGGTTAAACAAGCTTGATACAGAGAGCACACAGAAGAGATAGATTGTAGTGATATTATCCAATCATATGTTATTCGATCATATCAACCAAACACCCTCTGAACTTAATCTTGGTTAATCAGCATGGTAGGAATTCTCTATTTACAGAGTTCCCCCTGATCAAACATGACCATTTCGCCTGGACTCATAGCTTGCCAGGTTTCATCGATGGTTAATGGATCAGTTGCAACGACCGTAACCACGTCGTTTTCTGTGGTTTCCTTGGCAAAATCGACAGTGATGTCGGCATCTTTGAGACTGGCCTGATCAAAAGGGGCTCTTCGGGTAATCCAGTTCAACCGTGTGCTGCAGTAGCAAAACAAATAGCGGGAGTCGGTCAACAACATATTAAATACACCAAGCTCCCGGAGTTGATCGCAGAGTTTCTGAATAAACTTCTGGATCGTGCTTGTCCGCTTTGGTGGTCTGGGGAAGCGCTCCCTGATCTGATCCATGATCCAGCAAAAAGCATGCTCACTGTCTGTAGTACCCACCGGAAAGTAATGTTTCAAGGGGAATTTCTTGATGCCTTTTAACTGACCATTGTGTGCAAAGGTCCAGTACTTTCCCCAAAGCTCCCGCGTGAATGGATGGGTGTTTTCCAGGGCGATTCTACCGGCATTGGCCTGTCGAATATGGCTGACGACAATGTTACTTTTGATGGGGTATCGACAAACCAGGTTGGCGATTTCAGAATCGCAGCTGGGGCTGGGGTCGCGAAATTCCCTCAACCCTTTACCTTCATAGAAGGCAATTCCCCAGCCATCGCTATGGGGCCCTGTCTTACCCCCACGCTGCATCAGACCACTAAAGCTGAAAACAATGTCTGTGGGGGTGTTGGCACTCATTCCGAGAAGTTCACACATGAGCTTAAAAGTCGTCGTTAGGTTGCATGTTTTTAGGTGAAAAATACATGGCTCCACTCTTTTTATATAGAAAGGTGGAGTAAAGTACTTTCCTTATTGCTACGGTTTTTTAACAGGTGGGCTCTTTTCTTTGACGTTGAGAGCTATCGTTTCTTTTGCCTTTCTGTGACTTTTTTTTGCCGTCACTGACTTTGGCTCTGGCTTTGCTAACGGGCAGTAATAGTCCCACAATAGCAGCAACACCGGCTGTTATAGCAACGGCCTGACCACTGCGCCACATGGCATCAACGCCCAGGCTTAGGCCATCATATAAGCTGACCAGAAACGCAGGGCCAAGGAAACCCTGTTCGGGGTAGATGGTTCCAGGCAGGAAAAAAAGAACAGCAAAAGTCATCATTACCGGGCGTTTAAGTCTCGGATGCCACTTGCGGATGATAAACCACAGGCTTAGCAGACAGCCGATTGCTCCTGCCAGGTAAACAGCCCAGCCCAATAGATATTGCGTTTCCGTCATCGATTCTCCAACAACCACCCTATAATGAATGGCAGAAATATAATGTCGCTTTCCCCTTCATTGGCGAGGCTTTATTGCTCTCCATGTAAGAAGGCGGAAATGGTATTGCAGGCTAGAATAATGCACTGGGCTATATTAAATAACCATCAGATGTGCATTTTGCATCAATTGGGCATCAGATGAAAACAGCCTTTAATTATAAAAATGCTGTTAATACCCGTAATGTCCTATCTGGAGAAGCCCTGCTAGTTAATCGGTCAGAGTAACGAGCAATAAAAACAGCTCCGGCAGGCAAACTGCACCATTCTTTCGGTAAATTCATTGATGTGCCGGAAGGTCCGGGAAGAGTTTGATACAAATATGGAAAAGGCAGATTCCAATGTTTTTAAGTGCGGGCAGTTTTCAGGACTGGCTGGCTTTGGCAACACTGTTGTCCAGCTGGATTGGTTACACGTGTTATGCCAGTTATAAAGCGGGTAATGCCGTCTGCCTTTCCAGTGTACTGGCTCGATACCGGCAGGACTGGATGGTTCGGAGTATAGCCAGAGAAAACCGAACATCCGACGCCGTTTACTGAGCAGCCTTAGAGCAAGCGTCAGCTTTTTCGCCTCCACATCGATTCTTGTTCTGGCGGGTTTGATTACCGGAATTGCTGCATCTGAAGAGGCTGTTGGGGTTCTTTCAGCCGTTGATTATTGATCCAAAACTTCTGATGGCTTCAGCGGTGCTGGTGGTGGTGGTGATTCTGTATAGCCGGGAGTTCCACTCCAAGGTCCTCAAAGTTCTGGCTGGTTACAACCTTCCTGACGATTTTTCCTGATTTTTGCCTCAATTTTATGCTTGGTTTCTCACTGTGAAAGTACAGCTATTTCGGGCTCTGTAGCGACTTTCATGGTCTGGGGTGAGCCGCACTTTCCGCTTATGACTGTTTGGAGGCTTGAAATTCTATTCTCTGCCCATATCTCCATATCATCAAAATACTCAATGTGATGATTAACCGGGATTGAGGTTCAAATGACGGTCGAAGCGAAAAAAGAGACGCTGGGTTTTCAAACTGAGGTGAAGCAGCTTTTACACCTCATGATTCACTCTTTGTATTCCAATCGTGAGATTTTTTTGCGGGAATTGATTTCCAACGCATCCGATGCAGCGGACAAACTGCGTTATGAGGCTCTCCATAATAGTGCGCTACTGGACAGTGATCCAAATCTTGAGATTCGGGTGGATTTCGATAAAGACGCCAAGACCGTCACTATCGCTGATAACGGCATTGGTATGAACCGTGAAGATGTGATCGCACACCTCGGTACTATTGCCAAATCAGGGACTGCGGACTTCCTGAGTACGCTGACAGGCGATCAGAAGAAAGACTCCCAGTTGATTGGTCAGTTTGGTGTTGGTTTTTACTCGGCTTTTATTGTTGCTGACAAGGTTTCTGTAGAGACCCGTAAGGCCGGTTCAGAACAAGGCGTTTGCTGGGTGTCTGATGGCTCTGGTGAATTCACTGTTGAGCCTGTTGAGAAGGAAAAACGCGGTACCACCATTATTCTGCACCTAAAGCCGGAAGCTGAAGAGTTTGCCGATGGCTGGCGTCTGCGTAATATTATTCGCAAATATTCTGATCACATTTCCATGCCTATCCTGATGCGCAAGGAAGAGATGCCTGCAGGCGATGATGAGGAACAAGACGTTAAGGATACAACGCCTGAGTGGGAAACCGTGAATACGGCTAAGGCTTTGTGGACTCGTTCCCGAAGTGAGATCACCGATGAAGAGTACAGGGAGTTTTACAAGCACATCAGTCACGATCATACCGATCCCCTGAAGTGGAGCCATAACCGGGTAGAAGGCAAGCTGGAATACAACAGTCTGCTCTATATTCCGGCAAAAGCCCCCTTTGACCTCTATAACCGTGATATGCAGAAAGGGTTGAAGCTCTATGTTCAGCGGGTGTTTATCATGGATCAGGCTGATGAGTTCCTGCCCATGTATCTGCGCTTTATCAAGGGTGTGGTGGACTCTAACGATCTTTCCCTGAACGTTTCCCGGGAAATCCTGCAGAAAGATCCGGCAGTCGACAGCATGAAGACGGCGCTGACCAAACGTGTGCTGGATATGCTGGAAAAACTGGCCAAGAAAGAGTCTGAAGCGTACGCCAGCTTCTGGACAGAGTTTGGTCAGGTACTCAAGGAAGGCCCTGCAGAGGATTATGCCAACCGCGAGCGTATTGCTAAACTGCTTCGTTTCTCATCCACTGAGAGTAAGGGGTCCGAGCAGGATCAGTCGCTGGAAGGTTATGTTTCCCGTATGAAGGAAGGTCAGGACAAGATCTACTACATTACGGCAGAAACACCCAAGGCGGCCGCCAACAGCCCGCATCTGGAAGTATTCCGTAAGAAAGGGCTGGAAGTTCTGCTGCTGTCAGACCGTGTTGATGAGTGGTTGATGTCACACCTCTTTGAGTTTGATGGTAAGTCATTTGAAGACATTGGTCGTGGCGATCTCGACCTTGGCAAGCTGGATTCTGAAGATGAGAAGAAAGCCCGGGAAGAGGCAGCGAAAGAAAATGAAGATCTGGTTAAGCGGATCAAAGATGTTCTGGCTGCTGATGTTGAGGAGGTGCGGGTTACTCATCGCCTGACCGATTCTCCTGCCTGTCTGGTGGTAGGGCAGAATGATATGGGCATGCAGATGCGCCGTATTATGGAGGCCGCAGGTCAGAGTATGCCGGAATCGAAGCCTGTCTTTGAGATTAACCCTGAGCACCCACTGATTGGTCGACTGGATCAAGAGGCTGATGAGGATCGCTTTGCCGATCTGACCCGAGTGGTGTTTGATCAGGCCAGCCTGGCTGCGGGTGGTCAGCTGGATGATCCAGCTACGTATGTTCAGCGATTGAACAAGCTGCTGTTGGAAATGTCTGCTTAACACTTGTTAAAAGAGCCCTTAATGAAGGGCTCTTTTACTTCATGCTGAACATCAGCCCTGCTTGGAAAGAAATTCAGATAGCATTTGATAGCATGTGGCATGTTCCACAATAAAATTGTTATCACTGCTTGCACTGGTAAAGTCATTCTCAGAGAGAAAATGCAGTTCTCCAAGCTCATGCCCGTCTCTTGCTGGCCTTTCGTTTCGTAAGGTGTTCAGCTCTGTGGAGGATACTGGAATATGCTCCATAAAAACGGTACTTTTGATGACAAAAACTGGCTTTTGGTAGCTCCGATCTTCCTGTTTACTGGGCCAGCATAGCGTCTCACCAATAGCCCCGAAGGTTTTTATTTCGGTTTCCCATTCACCCTGGTCATCGTAGACCTCTTCCCTGCGCTCGTTGAGAGCTGTGTCACGGGCAAGGTCCTCAAATGTTGTTGTTTCCCCGATTTCAGCCAGAATTGGAGCGATAGAGTCATCGGTTTGCTGTGAACGTTCGCCTAGAATAAAACCTGCAGGAAACATTGGTTTTCCGCCGCGATGCCCAAAAACAACTTTATTGTCGCTAGTCATTACGAGCATAATCGAGCCACAGTTATACGCGGCTCTCACGGTAGAAATATCATTACTGCTGTCTGCCGGTGAGCTTCTTCTGGCAATGGTCTGTGAAAAATAGTCGCTGGGCAGCAGTTTCAGGCCAATTTCTCCAGTCCCGGTATCAGCTATTTTGGGTAGTGAAAAGTAAACACATAATTGTTTGCCATTGAATTGATGTCGGTTGCGATCGGCAATAGTCTTATTGTGTTCCAGAGTTTTATCTTTTCGTTCAGTCCATAGCGTACTGAATCCTGCTGATGACTTATGACCGGCCTTCACGCTTTTGTCCGGGCTGCCCACAGGGTTAAAGACGGTTCCCGATACTTTAGCTCCATGAAATAACTGTCCGACGAGATTGTCCTTTTCATTTAATATGCCATGAAAATGCCCTGGTGGTCTGACTTGTACAGGATATTTATTGCCATACTTTGGGATTTTGCAAGTATTTGACTCTACATGAGTGGTTTTATACTGGCCTGTAAGAGAGGTTAATTGTTCTGCGGTAACGATCATTTTCTTTGAACATTCAAGATTAGTAATCGTATGACCGCCCTTGGTTACTGACGTTACTGCTTTTCGGGCTGCATTGGGAGTAGGGTATGATAACGAGGTACCTGGACTTGACTGGTTTGGGGGGGATGTATCCATCAATGCTCCTCTGTCTCTTTGTTGCGTATGTGGTGAGTCTGAGTCAGAAGAATAGATTGGCTAATTTCGGGAGGAGGGTTTTGAGCAGCTTGAATTAACTGCTCGAAACCGGTTTTTTTCAAAAAGGAAAATCAGCCTGCTACGTTCATTCTGACCAAGTCAACTTTAGAGGCTGTTTGAGTGGTTAAGTTCAATTTAAGATACCATTTTAACCAGCTTTATAGGCTGAGCCTTGGCATAAACTGCCAGCCCGCCCAGTGATGTCTCCCGATATTTTGCCTGAAGATCCAAACCTGTGCGGTACATGGTTTCAATGCAGCTATCCAGGGAAACTGCGTGATCACCATCGCCACGCATGGCCAGACGGGATGCCGTGATGGCCTTGATGGCAGCCATGCCGTTGCGCTCAATGCACGGAATCTGTACCAGCCCGGCAATAGGGTCACAGGTCATGCCGAGATGGTGTTCCATGCCAATCTCTGCAGCATTTTCAACCTGCTCCATGGATGCCCCCTGAACAGCGGCCAGTGCAGCTGCTGCCATTGAGCAGGCTGAGCCCACTTCAGCCTGGCAGCCTGCTTCAGCACCAGAAATGGATGCGTTCATTTTAATCAGCGAACCGATAGCTGCAGCAGTAGCAATAAAGTCACGAATTCCCTGCTGGTTATTTTTGGAAATAAACCGGGTGTAATAAGCCAGCGTTGCAGGAATAACGCCCGCAGCACCATTGGTTGGCGCTGTGACCACGCGACCACCACAGGCATTTTCTTCATTCACGGCCATGGCAAACAGGGTGACCCAGTCCATGATGGCAAAGTGATCCATCAGCATGGCTTCCGGGTTGCTGGTCAGTTTTCTATGCATGTCTGCTGAACGACGCTTGAGACCACTGACAGGAAGCGTCCCTTCCATACGCAGGCCTCGTTCTATACAGGCGTGCATTACTTCCCAGATGGCATCAATTTTTGTGTTAACCAGTTCTATATCACCATTGTGACGTGCAACCTCATTCTCAATGTTGAGTTGAGCGATGGTTAAATTGTGCTCATTGCACAGATCCAGCAACTCTGCTGCTGTTCTGAATGGGTAGGGAATTGGGCTGGTGGCTTCGGAGCCATTAGCGGCCTCAGGCTGATTAAATTCATCAGCGCTGACAACAAAACCACCGCCAATGGACAGATAAGACTTGTAGTACACCACGACACCATTACTGTCTGAGGCAAAAATCCGCATACCATTAGGGTGCTCAGGCAGTGTTTCGCCATTATGGAAAATCAGGTGTGAGTCGTAGTCGAATTCCATAGTGTGCTTACCAGCCAGCTGAATCACTTTGCTGGCTTTGATGTTTTCGAAAATCTGGTCCGCTTCATCCGGGTCAATGGTATCCGGGCGATAGCCTGCCAGCCCGAGCAGTGTGGCTTTATCGGTGCCGTGACCAATGCCTGTCAGGGCCAGGGATCCGTACAGGCCAACACGAATTGAACGAATACTGGCCAGAATACCTTTTTCTTCAAGCTCATTTAAAAAACGATGCCCCGCCCACATAGGTCCAACGGTATGAGAGCTGGAAGGGCCGATGCCGGTTTTGAAGATATCGAAAATACTGAGCATAGTTGTTTGCGCTACCGTTGATGACCATCGAAGAAACTATTCAGGGGTAATATCTCTATCAGGATGGTACGGAGATATTACTGCTGGACAATTCGTGCGATATTTTGCCCCTGTTTGTGTTGGGGAGATAGTGTGGGAGCAGCTCGGCTGCTCCCGGATTTCCGAATAAACGGTGCTATTTATCCCGTTGCATCAGATCAGTTGAGAAGTAATAAATCCGGTAATGGCGATCAGGCCCATCACAACGGTGAAAATGTTGGCTTTTGAGCGGTACTTCGCCATTGATGGCACTTTATAGGTTGCATACACCGGCAAGATAAACAGGATCATGGCCAGGATAGGGGCAACCAGGGACTCAATCATGCCCATGACACTGACATTGGCGTAGGCCACAGCCCAGACAGACAGGGTAATGAATACAATAATGCCTTTATCAACGGCTTTTGTGTTGACCGTTTTACCTTGGGCTTTTGCGCGGTTAACGATCATGCCCTGCAAGCCTTCACGGGTTCCCATGTAGTGACCAAAGAAGGATGAAGAGATGGCAACAATCGCGACCACCTGGGCCAGCCAGGCAAAAATCTGGTTGTCAGTGCGCTCGGCAAAAATGGACAGAATCGGCAGGTTGGCAGCCTTTGCTTGCAGAAGCTCCGCCGGAGACAGCGTCAGAACACAGCTGTAAACAAAGAACATGGTGAATCCAACCAGCATAATGGTGGTGCGTTTCAATGTTTTGCTAGTCTGATGCTCTGCGTCATTTCCCAGCTCTTTGCGATACGTAGAAGCAAAAGAAGAGACCGCTGGAGAGTGGTTGAAAGCGAATACCAGAACCGGAATGGTCAGGAAAACGGTCTTCAGGAAATCGCCTGCAGAAATAGAGGCATCAAACTGCGCGGTATTCCACTGTGGGATCAGGTACAAAGAGGTACCAAAAAGTACGGCGATCAGTGGGTAAACAATGGCATTGGTGACTTTCAAAACCGTCTTCTGACCAGCGACCATGACACTGACCATGGCGGCAACCAGAACAAAGCTCAAGATGGCCCGGTTTGGATCTTCCATGCCTAACTGATTCACCATCAGAGAGCTGACAGTATTAGTAATACCGATGCCGTAGATCAGAAGAATCGGGTAGATGGAAGCAAAGTAGCCCAGGGTGATCAGGCTGCCAGCTTTTTGGCCGAAGTGTTCGGTAACGGTTTCGGTAATATTGGCTTCGGGGTTTTTGGAAGACAGGCAAAGACGATTCAGGCCGCGGTGAGCCATAAATGTCATTGGGCCGATAAGTACGGTCATCAGAATCAGAGGCCAGATACCCCCAAGGCCTGCATTAATTGGTAGAAATAAAACGCCGGCACCAATTGCTGTGCCAAACAGTGTCAGCATCCATTCAGTATCACGTTTCTCCCAACCGCTCGTCGAGGCATCATTTACAGCAATGGATTGAGTTAAGGTTTGTGACATGTGGTGTTATCCGGTCATTAATTAATCAGTTGGCGCGGACTGTACAGAATTTGTGCTTTTCGTGTTTTGACTTGGATCACAATGATTATTTTTTGATTTGTGGTACTTTAGACGGTTTTTTTTCTATTGCCTTGCGTATTTCGGTTAAAACCTATATTGAGGTATTTCTTGTTTCGAAAATATACTTGCATGAGGGAGGGGTCACGATTTATTTGGAAGAGGGTCTTGGTATAGGAGGGTGAATTATTTTTGGTTCTGCTCTATCTCAACCTGAAAATCATAGGATGTTAGTGGGTCGTTGAAGATTATAATCTGGGGGCTTTCGCAGGTTGGCTGATAAAAAGCGAGGGGTTGCAACAGAAATAACCTTCAGGTAACGATTGATTTGAACGGATCAACATTACTGAAGGATCAGACATGTGTGCAACGCCCTCACTACGTCCTATGTTCGCATTTTCTGGCTGGGTTATCGATAGTATTGATATTGATTGGCAGCTCTCTGAGGCAACTGTATTTTTACGTCGTGATGGTCGTATACAACAGTTTAAGTGCAGTCAATGTCATCGCCCCATGGGCAAGATGCGAGTGAAGGACAGGTGTGTTCAAGATCTACCGTTGGGCTCTATCCAGGTTTACCTCCGGTTTACTGCTTACCAAGGGCGCTGTTCCAAATGCAAACACATTGAAACTGTCACAATTCCCGGGCTTTCTCCGAAGGCACAGGCGACAGATCGCCTTAAAAGGCATGTGAGTCACCTTTGTCGGTATATGCCCAGTGACAAGGTCCCTGAGTTTATTTCCATCTCTCATGACTCGGCACGTCGATGGGACAAAGAAATGCTGATGAGAATGCTTCCCGCTCCCAAGAGAGATGGCATTCGTGCGCTGCTAATTGACGAGAAATCCATTGGTAAAGGGCATCATTATCTTACTGTTGTCCTTAATGCTGACACGGGAGAAACATTATTCCTTGGTAAAGGTAAGCGCAAGGCAACACTGGATGAGTTTCTGAGTAGTCTGTCAGCGGAACAACGAGCGAGTATCGAATGCGTTGGGATTGACCGTGGGGGTAGTTATCAGGCTTCTGTAAAAGAGTATCTACCCGATGCAGATATCGTATACGACAAGTTTCATATTATTGCCAACTACAATGATGTCATTGACCAAATTAGACGCAGAGAATGGCGTCAGGCAGAAGAAGAGCAGAAGCCGTTTATCAAGGGGCAACGATTCAACCTTTTCATGAACGTGGAGAACCTGACACCTAAACGAGAGAGCAGCCTCAAAGAGCTTCTGGCAATGAATGAAGACTTGAATCAGGCGTACATTCTGAAAGATATGATTAAACAACTATGGACGTATAAATATAAAGCAAGCGCCAGTAAATTCCTGGACAAGTGGATCGGATTAGCCAAAGAGACTGGTATATCAGAGTTAGAACGATTTGCAAAAGGTTTAAACAGAGCCAGAGATGGCCTTTTATCATACTGTCAGCATCAGATAACCAGCGCGAAAATCGAAGCATTCAATGGTGTTATCAAGCGAATAGTCTATAAAGCATGTGGCTACAATGATCTTGATTATCTGTATCTAAAAATAAGGCAGGAGTCTCTAAAATGATCAGCCAACCTGCGAAAGGGCCTCTTTTTTTTCTTCAGGCGTATACCAAACTACATTAGGGTCATTCTTGACCTGTTCCCACTGTTTTTGTAGGAAATCAATTAACTCTTGATGATTTGAAGTTTCTGCTTGACCTAAACTTGTAACTGAGGATAAATCTGAGTCATTCATTTCCTCATAAATATTTCTCAAGGCCAGTTCAACTTCCTTGTCGTTGCAGGGAGTGCCTTCATGCCCGGAGCGGTCGGTGCGCAGCTTCTTAAAGATCGCCAGCGCCTCCTGATGCTGTCCCATGTACTGGTATTGCCGGCCAAGGGTTAACTCTATGTCCTTGTCGTTGCAGGGAGTGCCTTCATGCCCGGAGCGGTCGGTGCGCAGCTTCTTAAAGATCGTCAGCGCCTCCTGATGCTGTCCCATGTACTGGTATTGCCGGCCAAGGGCCAGTTCAACTTCCTTGTCGTTGCAGGGAGTGCCTTCATGCCCGGAGCGGTCGGTGCGCAGCTTCTTAAAGATCGCCAGCGCCTCCTGATGCTGTCCCATGTACTGGTATTGCCGGCCAAGGGTTAACTCTATGTCCTTGTCGTTGCAGGGAGTGCCTTCATGCCCGGAGCGGTCGGTGCGCAGCTTCTTAAAGATCGTCAGCGCCTCCTGATGCTGTCCCATGTACTGGTATTGCCGGCCAAGGGCCAGTTCAACTTCCTTGTCGTTGCAGGGAGTGCCTTCATGCCCGGAACGGTCGGTGCGCAGCTTCTTAAAGATCGCCAGCGCCTCCTGATGCTGTCCCATGTACTGGTATTGCCGGCCAAGGGTTAACTCTATGTCCTTGTCGTTGCAGGGAGTGCCTTCATGCCCGGAGCGGTCGGTGCGCAGCTTCTTAAAGATCGTCAGCGCCTCCTGATGCTGTCCCATGTACTGGTATTGCCGGCCAAGGGCCAGTTCAACTTCCTTGTCGTTGCAGGGAGTGCCTTCATGCCCGGAGCGGTCGGTGCGCAGCTTCTTAAAGATCGTCAGCGCCTCCTGATGCTGTCCCATGTCCTGGTATTGTCGGCCAAGGGTTAACTCTATGTCCTTGTCGTTGCAGGGAGTGCCTTCATGCCCGGAGCGGTCGGTGCGCAGCTTCTTAAAGATCGTCAGCGCCTCCTGATGCTGTCCCATGTCCTGGTATTGCCGGCCAAGGGCCAGTTCAACGTCCTTGTCGTTGCAGGGAGTGCCTTCATGCCCGGAGCGGTCGGTGCGCAGCTTCTTAAAGATCGTCAGCGCCTCCTGATGCTGTCCCATGTACTGGTATTGTCGGCCAAGGGTTAACTCTATGTCCTTGTCGTTGCAGGGAGTGCCTTCATGCCCGGAGCGGTCGGTGCGCAGCTTCTTAAAGATCGCCAGCGCCTCCTGATGCTGTCCCATGTACTGGTATTGCCGGCCAAGGGTTAACTTTATGTCCTTGTCGTTGCAGGGAGTGCCTTCATGCCCGGAGCGGTCGGTGCGCAACTTCTTAAAGATCGTCAGCGCCTCCTGATGCTGTCCCATGTCCTGGTATTGCCGACCAAGGGCCAGTTCAACGTCCTTGTCGTTGCAGGGAGTGCCTTCATGCCCGGAGCGGTCGGTGCGCAGCTTCTTAAAGATCGTCAGCGCCTCCTGATGCTGTCCCATGTCCTGGTATTGCCGGCCAAGGGCCAGTTCAACTTCCTTGTCGTTGCAGGGAGTGCCTTCATGCCCGGAGCGGTCGGTGCGCAGCTTCTTAAAGATCGTCAGCGCCTCCTGATGCTGTCCCATGTACTGGTATTGCCGGCCAAGGGTTAACTCTATGTCCTTGTCGTTGCAGGGAGTGCCTTCATGCCCGGAGCGGTCGGTGCGCAGCTTCTTAAAGATCGTCAGCGCCTCCTGATGCTGTCCCATGTCCTGGTATTGCCGGCCAAGGGTTAACTCTATGTCCTTGTTGTTGCAGGGAGTGCCTTCATGCCCGGAGCGGTCGGTGCGCAGCTTCTTAAAGATCGTCAGCGCCTCCTGATGCTGTCCCATGTCCTGGTATTGCCGGCCAAGGGCCAACCCATTAACTTTTACTTCTTTTTCATTTGTTGAGTGATTATAAAGGTCCTGAAAAATAGGCAGTGCTTCCGTCAGTCTGTACTTGGCCTGAAGCACTCTGCCTTTTGCCATCAGCAATCCGTTGTTTAACGGAGTCTGGCTCTGCTCCAATGTTTCAAATATTTTCTGGCAATCATCAAAACACCCTAACTGAAAGAGTGCTCTCACTTTTATCAGGTTTGCTTTTTGAGTGTCAGGCAGAGAAAGGTTGTCACCTTGAGCTAATATCTCTTCTGCGATGTTGATAGCTTGTTGTGGATTTTGTCTTAAGGACTTAAACCCCTCATTAATAAGCTGTGTATTACCCCGCTGTAGATAACATCCTCTTGGTTGAAGGTTGGATGTGTTTCGAAGGGACAATACTTGAAACTGCTGATGCAATCCGTGGCCCGCACGGTCATGGCTTGTCATCGACAAATCGAGGCGAGGGGCTGGTTGTCTTTGTGAGTGTTGTATGAATCCCACCTGTCTATGGCCTGCCTGAGCATAATGCAACCGATGTCCTTTTACGTGCTGATGATAAAAGGAGGAAACTTTAGGTTGATGGGGAGTCCCGTAAGGGAAATGAGAATCCATATATAATAAATACCAATGATGATTTGTAGTGGTTATTTACTAATAGTGACCATCTCTGGCTCTATTGGTTCAATACAGTAGTATCGAAGATGGGGTAGGAAAGTTAGAGCCTCCCCATATATCAGGCCTGTCGAATATCCGCGGGAGTCAAGTTCATCGGGAGCAAATGTTCAACACTGTCAGCATCCAATGCCTCTTTGAACTTCCGGCGAAGGTGCGCCATGCAGCCCACCAGCTGAATGTCCGGCATTTTGTCGCACAAGGCTTTATAGGCCGACAGGCCGTCACACTGAAGATAGCCCTTAAAGCCTTTGAGAAAGGCTTGCGGATGCTCATGCCCTCTTCCTGTCTGGTAGTCGTAGAGGATAACGGGTGATCCCGGCAGGGTCGTGGTCCGGTACAGCCACATATAGGATTTGTTAGGCTGGTACGACCTTCAGCTTGAAACTGACCTCCTCACCCACGGGAAAACGTTGCTGGCCACAGCCACACAGCTTGTCACACTCTGGAAGATCAACGATCTTGACAATACGAGACAAGGTGGTGTTGTCTTTCAGGGAACTTCTGACTGGTTTTTTTCGGGTATGGCCGGGTACGGTCTGTGTTTCCGGCTCATCATCAGGCGTCGACTCATCATCCACGGCCTCCGCTTCATTGAACAGGTTTCCCTGGCCTTCATGACGTTCGCTGGCCGCACCAAACTGTTTATGCTTGTAGAGCCGGAACTGTTCTTCATGCCACGTTAGTTTCGCCTTCAGTTCAGCTGACGACGGGTGATGATCACAGCCTGATCCGCTGTATCACGGCAAGGCCAGTTAAACCGGCCCTTCTCCAGTCGCCGGTAATAAAGCCAGAAGCCGTTGGTCTGCCAGTGGAGGATTTTGAGTTTATCTCGCCCCCGGTTGCAGAAGACAAACAGGCTTTCAGATAATGGATTGAGTTCCAGTACCTCGCTGACCATCAACGCCAGCCCGTCAATGGACTTGCGCATAGTGCGCCGTTGTGGCGCGTTTAATAGATTCTTAAAGGAGAAGTTGCACTACTTCGGACGTGTATAAAGCACCGACCTTAGGTAAAGGGGAAATCCCGGAGCCGAGTGTAGCATGGTCGGAAAAGGCGTTCTGAGGGCTAGAAGTCAAAGCCCAAGACTGGCGTCAGCTACGATGCTATGGCTAAGCCCATACTGGTTGAAGTCCAGCAACAACAGTGGGTAACTAAGTCGCCCCCCTCGAAAGACTTCTGGTAACGGGGTGGGCTCCGGCCCTCAACTGAGATGTGCGTAGTTGAAACAAGGGACGAAGTCCGGAGCCGCTGGCCAAACTGCATAGCAGTACAGGTAATACGTTGCGGAAAGGCAGCCTAAGGCATCAGGAACTATGAGCGCGTAACTGCGGGATCGCCTAAGGGGAGCAATCCCTATGGTGACGGAGCGATCGTAGTAGTCAAATGCCTGATGTAACAATCAGGCCATGGTGAAGGGTCGCAGGTGTTAATCATCTGGAAGAGAGGTAATCGCAATGGAAGTCGCCAAAACGACAGCCGACGGATTGGCTCAAATTCGGATACTTGCAGAGGTAAACCGGAAAGATAAAAACCGTGTTAACCAAAAGCTCTACCGGTTGCTATGTGATGAAGCAGTACTGATTACCGCTTATGAAAATATCAAAAGCAAAGCCGGTAACATGACAAAGGGTTCTGATCACAGGACTTTGGACGGGTACTCACTTGAGATGATCAGGACAGTGATTCAAAAGCTTGAGACTGAAGGTTTTCAGTTCTCTCACGTAAGTGTTCAGGAGATTCCAAAGAAAAGCGGAAAGGTTCGTCAGCTGGGCATCGCTCCGCCACCGGAAAAGGTCATACAGGAAGCCATGAGGATGATTCTTGAGGCGATTTATGAACCGACTTTCAGTAAAAGGAGTCACGGATATCGTCCAGCGAAAGGCTGTCATACAGCATTAAAACAGATCTACAACCAAGCGAGAAAGTTGTCTGGCAAGGTTGATCACCTGGTTGAAGTGGGAAAAATGGAACGAGGCAGTCAAGAGCATAAGGAAGCGATCAGGAAGGTCAGAGATATTCGAAAGCAACGGAGTAAAACGAAGTACTATGACGATACTTACCGTGCCGTCAAGTATGTCCGATATGCGGATGACTGGCTCATAGGAATCTATGGCCCTAAGGAGATGGCACAGGAGGTCAGGAACCAGGCTGAAGAGTTTATCAGGCTGGAATTGAAACTGGAGCTGTCTCCCGAGAAAACCCTGATCACGAGACCCGACAAGGAAAAAGTGAAGTTCCTCGGGACGTATATTAAATCCGATCCCAAGGGGCATACCTCCAAACATAAGAGCGGCCGTGCGAAACGGGCGACACTTGCACGTACCGGCGCGGGAACCATAAGGCTTGAAGCTCCGGTCATGGAGTTGATGGGCAAACTGGTTGAGGATGGATTTGCTCAGAAAGGGTCTTTTAAGGGAAAAGCGCGTAGAGATTTAATCCCGAAACAGGAATGGGAAATAGTCATGTACTACAACTCAGTCCTGGGAGGAATCATGAACTACTATTCTCTCGCTGCCAACAGACCAAGAATAAGCTGGATTGTATACACACTCCAAAAGTCATTGATGCATACATTAGCGAGCAGGAGGCGCTGTTCAATCCGGCAGATCTGGAGAAAGGGTAACGGTAAGATTACAGCCTTAAAGCCAACCAAAGACGGTATGCGACTGATTTATTTTAATGGGTACAGTAACAATCTGTCCCTGAAGGTGAATCAGAAAGCATTCAATGTCAGCGACAAAGGTCTCGACCCAGAGAAATTGTATTTGAAGCGGATAACTCAGCGGTCAAGGAGCAAGCTGGGGTGTCACTGTGCAATTTGCGGTAAACAGGATGGTATAGAGATGCACCATATCCGGCATATCCGCAAGATGGGTCAGGAAGTCAAAGGCTTTAGCAAGGTAATGGCGCAAATAAACCGGAAACAAATACCGGTCTGTCGTGACTGCCACATGAAGATACATGCCGAAAAGTACGACGGCATGAAACTGTCGGCACTAGCCGATCAGGCGCTGGCTATGTGGTAAATCTGCGAGATGTTAATGCTGGAGAGCGTAGTGCATTGAAAGATGCATGCTGCGTTCGGGGGCAGGCTGTTGGTTGCCAGCTTGGGAAGTTTGTCAATCGTGAACTTCCATACAAGTCACGGTGCTGGCAGTCGAGCCTACTCAGTGATGCCTGGCGCCAGATAAACCTTCAGGTGTGAGGTATCGGAAATCATGCCGCCTCCACAACTCTGAGAAGCTGCTGCAACAGATCAGCATCAAAGCCCGACTGAAGGTCTATGCGATAACCATTGGGCGTTGATAGGGTCATGCAGGCATCATGACGTTCATTTTCAGACACTTTATCCACGACATCAACAGGAATCAACGCTGTTTTTTCTGGATGTATGATTGACTGTTTTAGGTAATGGCGACGGAAATAGTAGCTGAATGCACTGGCTGATAGTTCATGGGTTTTGATGTAGTCGGAGCGAGACAGGCCGCTATGCTGCCATGCATCAATGTGCTGAAGCCAAAACTCCCCAAGCTGATCCTGTAAATCAGATTTTGGTGTGTATAAAAACTATAC
>CBDHDM010000035.1:0-9925 GCA_965261315.1 Endozoicomonas sp.
GTCGGTTGCCGTGGCGTTGGTCAGATCTTCCAAATTGAGTTTCAAGGACTCCGTTTTCTCATAGACTATATCGCCTATGATACCGATTTTAACCTGTTCTAAAGTGTCATTGACGGGGAAAATTAAGACGGCATTAACGCTGATATAGTCCGAGTCACTGACCTTCGCTGTGCTGTCACTGGTGCTGTAAGTAACACGCACGGGATGGGCGCTGGGTCGGTCGAGGCTAAATTCAAAAGATAAAAATGTCTGTCCGGCGTTGCCTTCACTAACGCTAGCATTACTGATGGTTAGGTTTTGGCATTGGATCGTCGTCCACGATAATGCCGATCCCTTCTTTATCTATGATATTCGAATTCTGAACATTACTCAGGAGGACGCGGAAGGTCTCGTCTGGCTCATCCGAGCGATCTTCGCTAGTTACAATTTTGATGGTATCAGTGGTCTTTCCAGGTGCTATTTTGCGGTTTCCGAATTGAGTTTTGAGATCGATATCCAGCGTCGCGGTGAGATCGAAAGTTCGATAAGAATAATGGACTGTATCGGCGCTGATTTGATTCAAACGGACGATAAATGTAAAGTTCTTTCCCTCCGTATTCGTGGCATCAGAGATACTTATGAAGGTATTTGTGGCGTCGGCGACGTCGTCGTTATTGATGATTCCAAGTCCGACCGTATCGCCTTTACTAGCATTTTTAATCTCCGTGATTTTAAGTTCAAGACTATCGTTGAATTCGACGGTAACATCACCCACGATATCGACCTTAATAACTCTACTGATAGCACCAGCGAAAATAGTATCTGGCGTGGCGTCTACTTTTATATAATCCACTCCTGGCGATGCCGATCCAACGTTGACGGTTCTATATTCAAAAGACACGTTTTCCGTGCTGATCCTGTCCAAAGTAATTCTGAATTTCATGTCTTTTGTGCCCGCATCTCCTTCGTCGATCTTAACATCCGACACACTTAGAACCGGCAAATTATCGTCGTTTGTGATCGTTCCGATAGCTAGGGAGTCGGTCGCCGTGGCGTTGGTCAGCTCCTCCAAATAGAGTTTCAAAAACTCCGTTTTCTCATAGACTATATCGCCTATGATACCGATTTTAACCTGTTCTAAAGTGTCGTTGACGGGAAAAATCAAGACGGCATTAACGCTGATATAGTCCGAGTCACTGACCTTCGCGGTGCTGTCACTGGTGCTGTAAGTAACACGCACGGGATAAGCACTGGGTCGGTCGAGGCTAAATTCAAAATTTAAAGATGTTTTGCCGGCGTCGCCTTCATTAAGGCTGGCATCTCTAATGGTCAAGACTGGTGCGGGATCATCGTCTACGATAATCCCGATACCTTCCGCATCCATAATATTCGAATTTTGAACATTGCTCAGGAGGACACGGAAGGTCTCATCTAGTTCATCTAAGCGGTCTTCGCTAGTTGCAATTTTGATGGTATCAGTGGTTTTTCCAGGCGCTATTTTGCGGTTTCCAAATTGGGTTTTAAGGTCAATATTCAGGGTTGCGGTGAGATCAAAAGTTCGATAAATATAATAGACTGTATCGGCGCTGATTTGATTTAAACGGACAATAAAAGTAAAGTTCTTTCCCTCCGTATTCGTGGCATCAGAGATACTTATGAAGGTATTTGTGGCGTCGGCGACGTCGTCGTTATTGATGATACCAAGTCCGACCGTATCGCCTTTACTAGCATTTTTAATCTCCGTGATTTTAAGTTCAAGACTATCGTTGAATTCAACGGTGACATCACCCACAATATCGACCTTGATAATCTTACTGATAGCACCGGCGAAAATAGTATCTGGCGTGGCATCTACTTTTATATAATCCAGTCCTGGGAGAAGCCTTTCCGACCTTGACAGTTTCATATTTGAAAGACACGTCCTCCGCGCTGGGTCTATCTAAAGTAACTACAAATCTCATGTCTTTTATGCCCGCATTCCCCTCGTCGATCTTAACATCCGACACACTTAGAACTGGTAGACTGTCGTCGTTAATAATCGTTCCAACAGCTAAATTGTCAGGCAAGCTTGCACCAACAGGATTCGATAATTCTAATTTTAAGAATTCAGATGGTTCCCACGTCCTGTCGCCATGAACATCAAAAGTTAATAGTTTAACAGTTTCACCGGGTTTAAATTCTAAGACGCCTGAACGGCTTCTATAGTCTAAATCGTCAACTTTAGCCGTGCTATCTGTTAAAATATAGGAGACCCACACAGGCGATGCATCGCGTTTATCTAAAAGTACTTGAAAGACGAAAGGGGTATTGCCCGTCTGCCCTTCATTAAAACTAGCGTCATCGACACTGAGAACAGGCGAGGGATCGTCATCTTGAATCGTGCCGACCGCTGTATTATTTTGGAAAACTGCATTTTTTAAACTTGTCAGAACAATCTTAAACGTTTCATTTGACTCGTTGATATTATCTTCTGTGGTAGCTACTTTTAAAGTATCGGATAATCTTTCAGGTGCGATTTTAAAAATTTGATTTGAAAGTGCTGGCAAATCGACATCGATCTTTGCTGTTTCACTTAAAATAGTATATCTGAATGAGACTGTATCAATAGTTGTACTTCCTAAGTCTAATACGAACTCAACGCTATCGCCTTCAGAGGCCATAGGCTGGTGAAATGCTCAATCCGACGCCCCTACTGTCATCATCATTGGTTATAGTCACTACCTGTTCGAGATCCATAGGAAAAGTCTTATTTACAAGACCGATATAAACGCTGTCAATTATGATTCTAAGATATTCATTATTCTCAACGTTGAGGTCGCCTTTAAGATTGAGAACAATCCGAGCATTGAGACGATTAGCATTGAAAACAACACTATCAAGGGGGATGGCTACAAAATCATTGTTACTTTTAGCGGTTGAATCTACTAGATGATAGTAGAATATCCGACGATAGGTGGTAGCTTTTAGGACGGCTAGAGTAAGATTAACCTGGTTTAGCATATTCCCTTCGTTGAAAATACTAAGACCATCGAAATAGGGTTCAGCAAGCACTATCTTCAAGGTAAAATAATTACCATCAGCTAGATTGACGCCATCGAATGTGACCATCTTAGTAGTGGTACTATAAGAACTTTTATGGGTACTTATCAGTGTCCTTAAATGTAGCTGAATTACTGATAAGTAGTTCGATGGGTAGTCCGTCATCGTTGATTGGGTTGGCATTTTTCAGGTCAAAAGTCATATCTACAGATCCTAAGTCAGCATTATTTTCACTGACCCGCCAGATGCGTTTGGCCGTATCGCCTATAGTTTCAAGTCTAAAAGTACTGTCATTATCGCCCCACATCAGATAAGAATTAGGATTTGGGAAGGACGAAGAGGCCCTGATGGTGAGCACGCCCGATCCGCGTGCACTTTTGACAGTATCGCTGATATTGGTCCCGCGCCCGATACCGGCTACATTAAAATCATAATCACCGTTAGCGCTACCATCCATTTTATAAACATCGTTGGCACCTAAAGGTATATTATACTTAGCAGATAAATAGTTTTCAATGATGACACGCTGAGCCTCATTCAATGCCACATTGTAAATGATAACTTCACTTATGAAACCCTCCCATGACTGATTATTAAAATTTTTTCCAATCCAATATCCGTTATTTCCTGTGCTAGAAATATCTGAAGTGATAGAAGCACCCGTTTGACCATTATAGTAACTTTGAACGCTGGTATTAGCGATACGGACAAGACTTAAAATAGCAGGGTCATCATGGTTAAGAGAATTGGATATGACGGTCTTATGAACTCTACCAGTAGCAGTATCAACAGAAACGAATAGTTGCCTACGTCGTGCACCGATGCTCAATACGTTTTTAAATCTAGAACCTCCATAAGAAAGAGAATATTGATCCGAGGCGGTAGATCTGGCATTGCTCTTATGGACTACAAAGATAGTGCGATCTCGATCTGCAACGGGAATGTCAGTACTGCCGAAGGTATATCCATCATCATTACCATCGAAACTAAGAGCGCCACGAGCATCATAAGTCGCTCTATGAGTTAATACAGTCTGGACGGCGTCGTTTTTTTTACCTGATTTATCGTGCCAAGTTTGAATCGTATCACCGTTATTAGGATTGTCGGTGGTAAGTCCATCCCCATCGATATCGTGTGGATCGAGCCAGAGGACCAGATTGGTTGTGCCATCGATACCACCGATGCCGCCTGGTCCGTCTTGAGCGTAGACAGCCAAAGGAACCAGCCACAGGGCAAGGAACACTAGGATATAAAAATCAAATCGATAGAGATGATACACACTGAATAAGATTTCGAAATGAAAAGTATGGTTCTATTCTTCTAGAGTCAAAAATAAGTCCAAAGTTAATTATTGTTTCTCTAATTTCTCGGAAGAGAAGGGAGGCACCCGCGAACCTATATCTTTTTGACTGAAATGAAATCCTGAGTAGGCAAAAGTTTTTCACGAAACATAATTAGGATTTCAGGAGATGAAATCATCTTTCCACGAAATAGAATTAACTTTCCACGGAATAGAATTAGGATTTACGGAAACATATTTAGGATTTATGGAAATATAATTAGGATTTCACGGGATTAAATCATCTTTCCACGGAAATAAAAGTACAATTATTTAGAATTTCAGTCTTGGTAAGTTTGCAGATTTAACGCTTGATAACCAAGTAACCGGTAACGGGATTGGAAGTTTTGCCCAAATTGATATAGTAAAAAATAGATACCGTCAGGGAGTCGCTTTTGACTGAAGCTGGCAATGGTGCCGGTGCCGCCGAATGCCGAACTTCGATTATTATAACCTATCGCTCCGAATACTTTTTGTCCCCACCGGTTATAAATAGATACTTCATTTTCAGGAAACTTAGCAATACCCTCGATTCTCCAGATATCATTTTTGCCGTCGCCATTGGGCGAGAAGCCTTCATAGATATGTACAGGACTGACGAGTCCGCTTATCGCGCTGGGTTGAAGATAGTTCGGTATACCATTATTATCTTCATCTGGCAGAGGTAAGAGGATACCACCTTCAGTTATATCTACTTCTGTTGCCCATCCATTATTATTGCCATCCACTGGATTATCGACGAGTCCATCGCCATTATTATCAGTGCCGCCGCCTTCGATTAAATCTAAAAAAGTATCCCCATCGCTATCTAGGTCTATGAAGTTAGGGATTAAATCGAAATCGACATCTTGCTGACCTTCGGTAACATCGGGAATTCCATCCCCATCGCTATCTAGGTCTAGATAATTGGGAATACCATCTGAATCGGCATCGTCATTGAGGGGGTCTTTATCCTTGTTAATATCTTCATTGATTGTCAGTATAGAATCGTTATCATCGTCTGTATCTAGGGCGTTGATTTTGCCATCTTTATCGGTATTCAATGGATTACTCGGATTTTGAACTTCAATAAAGTCATTGATACCATCGCCATCACTATCGATGTTGACAGGATTAGTTCCTATTGCCAGTTCACTAGCATTAGATAGACCATCGCCATCACTATCGGTGCCTAAATTATCCAATATAGTAACGCTATCGGATGCATTAATGACCTTTCCAACGGAGACTCTAGTTATCGATATCTTGACATATTCGTCAGGCGATTCTAAAAGATTATCATTAGCTGCATATAGGATAAGTTCCGCGAATGATGCGCCAGGTTCAATCTGCACAGTTCGAGTTCCGAGAGCGTTACGTCCGCTTGTCATGCTATAATCGCTTGGTGTGGCTGTGCCGCTGTAAGCTAATTCGAGGCTAATTCGTTCCGTGATAACTTTATTCAGGAGTATCAATACGGCTGTTCCTTCGCTAACGGCTTCTCTAACATCATCTTTATCGATTGAGAGATTAATCGTGAGTTGTGTATCGTCATTGATGATTTTTCCGACTGCTGAGTCTTTAGTTAGTATAGCGCCGCTAATGTTGATTATTTTGAGGATGAATCTTTCATCGGGTTCGGGTTTAGTATCACCCATGATAGGAACTAATATAGCAGTTGCCAATCTACCTACAGGAATATTGAGATAAGCTATTTGACGTTTATAATCTTCTCTGGAGGTGGCGGTTCTATCTTCTGTTCGATAGAGGAAAGTAACTGTAGATTGGGCAGGTCTAGATAATGTTACATTAAAGAACATGGATGATTCTCCTGATTTTCCTTCTGTCAGTCTGCCATCATCGATGGTCAAAGTTGGTAATTTATCATCATCGAGAATAATTCCTGTTCCTGTATTGGATGAAATGGTAGCATTTGTAGCGCTTATAATAAAGAGTCGGAGTTCTTCATCATTTTCAAAATTGAGATCTTCTACTGTTGGAATAGGAATAACTAAATCGAACGTCGCCGGGTTTGAGTATCGCTGTTTGAAGTCCTCTAGATTCAAAATCATTATTAGAGAGACGAGCCGCGGAGGAGGTCGTACCATCGAGAGGTATATAGGTTACTACAATAGTTTGATAGCTCGGATTGCTAAGGCGTAAATTGAAAAACAGCGTATCGCCTTCAACGGCGCTTGCGCTTCCAGCGGAGATAAAAGGTTTACCATCATCATCTACGATACTACCTATGGCGCTTCCTTTGACGATATTGACATTTTTAGAACCCGCGGGTTTAGACAGACTCACCGATAATGTTTCTGTCGGTTCATAAATATTATCACCTACAACCGTAACTGTAATTGTTTTCCGGGTTTCGCCAGATGTAAAGACCAAGGTATCATTAACATCGATATAATCTTTGCTAACTGTGGCTGTTAGGGCGGATACTCTGTAAGCTACTTTAATAGTATTGGACGAGAATCCTTTCAAAGTAACGGGGAAAGATAAAATAGACACGGCGCCCGTACGTTCATCGATAGATGCATCTGATATAGTCAGTTCGGGAATGCTATCATCATTGACGATTATAACAGTACCTGAGTTGTCGATAAAGCTAGAGATAGTTTTAGATGGCAAAAGATTTATGATGAAACGTTCATTTGCTTCATATCGTCTATCGCCTTTGATTCTTACACCTATATAGGCGATGGTGTCTAAAGGTTTAAAGATAGCGCTACCCGAACTCGATTGATAATCTTCATCAGAAGCTTGCGCTATATCATCATTAAATATATAAGGTATGGAGGTCTCTAAAATGCTTGGCCGGTCTAATAATACTTTTGTCAGATGGACGGTTGTTCCTGCGTTTCCTTCTTTCACCAGGATATCTTCTATAAGAGCTTTAGGAAGAGCGTCATCATTGACAATAATACCTTTCATAGAGGTATTAAGTAAAAAGCCATTCTCGGGATTGCTTAAAGTTAGGATGAATGATTCATCTGTTTCATAGATATTATCCTCGGTAGTAGCTATCCGGATTGTACCTAATCTTTTACCTGGCAGTATCTCAAAGATACCGGAGGCAGCGGGTAGATCTTTGTTGAGTTGGGCCGTTTCGCTTAGAAGAATATAAGTAAAACGGACTGTATCGATACTGGAAGCCTCTAGATTAACCGCAAATTTAAGACTATCGCCTTCAGACGCTGAGGCACTTGATACAGATATTTCTAGATCACCAGGTAGGTCATCATTGTTTATAGTGCCGATACCTACTAGCTTTCTAGATGTTGCATTTGTTAAACTACTTAGGGTCAGATTAAGTGTTTCATTATCTTCTATATCTACATCACCTTTAACAATTGTATGGATATTTAAGCTTGTCTCACCTGCTGGTATAGTGTCTTTAGTTGTCGGTATAGAGATGTAGTCAGCGTTGGCATTCGTCGTATTATCACTGGTAGCGTATTCAAAGGTTACATTTGTGACGCTGGGTCTATCTAAGGTCACTTTAAATAGCAAGCCACGGATGCCCGTATTCCCTTCATCAACAATGGCATCTAGTATCGAAAGATTAGGGAGGCGGTCATCATTTTTGATTTCGCCTATTGCTAGGCTATCATTAAATATAGCTGATATTGGATTAGATAAAACCAGTTTAAAATATTCGTTATTTTCTGTAAGCCTATCACCGTTAACTTTAACATTTATATGGGCGACTGTAGTCAAGGCCAGTATTTGTAAGACGCCCCTTGTACCCATGTAATCCATACTAGATACTTCTGCAGTCGAGTCTATAGTAGTATAAGATATCCTTACTGTTCTCGAGCTAGGATGGTTTAATTCGATTTTAAAGTTGAATAGAATTTGTCCCGCATCGCCTTCATCAACTGAATCATCCGAGACCGTGATAGATGGGATAACATCATTATCAATAATGATTCCTAGACCTTCTCCGTCGTTCAGCCGTGCTCCGCGCACATCGCTGAGGATAACCTGGAAGGACTCATCGCCCTCATGGATATTATCGTCTACAGTGCCGATGCTGATAGTATTTAAAGTTGCGCCCGGTAGGAGGGTATCTATGCCATTGCTGACTATCAGATCGCCACTCGCAGTGCTGATCTGATAGGTGGTATAGCGATAGAATACCGTGTCTGTGCCCTGGCGAGGTTGAGTTAATCGCACTAGAAAATCTAGAGTCATCCCCTCGTTGCCTCTGGCATCGCTGATGTTCAAGAAGGTGTTTTTGGAATCGGTGATGTCGTCATTATTGATGAAACCGAAAGCGGCTAGGACTGTGTCACCTTTGACCAATTTTCTAGAAGTAGTAAGAGTCAATTTCAGGCTGTCTTTTTCTTCCACGTCGGTATCTCCGAAGACAGGCACACGCAAGGTTTTATGAATGCTGCCCGCAGGCACGCTATCTCGCCCGGAGACTACTTTATAATCGCTACCCGCTACGGCGGACATGTCACTACTTATATAACTGAAAGTCACGGGTACCGAACTTGGCCGATCTAGCTGGACGCGGAAGAGGAGATCGCGTTCGCCGGCATCACCCTCATCTACATGGGCAGAAATGAGAGTCAGGACGGGTAATGAATCGTCATTGGTAATGGTCAAAGTAGCCGTACCACCATTGATACTAGATCCAGTCGCAGCTGTTAAAGTTACGGTCATATTTTCATCATATTCCCATATTTTATCGCCCTGGATTTCTAAGGTCAGATAGGCGGTCGTAGCACCGACAGGAATCACTATCGTTCCTGTTTTACCTCTATAGTCTAAGTCTGATATCCGTGCCGTGCCATCCGCGCTGGCATATGACACTCGCACCGCCGAAGCACTCGGGCGTGACATGCTAATCCGCATCTGCCCTAAGGAGACGCCAGCATCTCCCTCAACGACGAGACTATCATGGACGGATAGTGCAGGTAATATATCATTGTCTATGATGATTCCCAGACCTTCTCCATCGTTCAGCCGCGCTCCGCGCACATCGCTGATGGTGACCTGGAAGGACTCGTCGCCCTCATGAATATTATCGTCCATAGTGCCGATGCTGATAGTATCCAAGATCGTGCCTGGTAGGAGGGTATCTATGCCGTTGCTGACTGTCAGATCGCCACTCACGGTACTAATATGACGGATGGTATAGCGATAGAACACCGTGTCTGTGCCCTGACGGGGTTGAGTTAATCGCACTAGAAAATCTAGAATCGTCCCTCGTTGCCTCTAGCATCGCTGATGTTCAAGAAGGTATTTGTGGCGGCGGTGATGTCGTCGTTATTGATGAAACCGAAAGCGGCTAGGGACTGTGTCACCTTTGACCAATTTTCTAGAAGTAGTAAGAGTCAATTTCAGGCTGTCTTTTTCTTCCACGTCGGTATCTCCGAAGACAGGCACACGCAAGGTTTTATAGATGCCGCCCGCAGGCACGCTATCTCGCCCGGAGACTGCTTTATAATCGCTACCCGCTACGGCGGACATATCGCTACTTGTATAATCGAAAGTCACGGGTACCGAACTTGGCCGATCTAGCTGGACGCGGAAGAGGAGATCGCGTTCTCCGGCATCACCCTCGTCTAC
>CBDHDM010000036.1:0-14891 GCA_965261315.1 Endozoicomonas sp.
ACCCGGCCAACCATGCAAACAACAGTGTGAATTTAAGTAGTGTTTCTCTCGGACTATGGGTAAAAAGGTCCCATGCGCATGCGCACCAACAACAATGACAAAATCAGCGATTGTATCGTCAAAACATGTCTGAGGAACAGAAAACCAAAACCCGTCAATATCAACGAGAGTGGCATCTTAAAAATAAGGAGAGAAAAACGCGAGAGTTATCTTAAAGAGAGGGAGCATTGGAGACTGATGGAAAGGATCCGTTATATCAAAAAGAGAGAGAGAGAGACAATATTGACGAATGTAACATGATTTATTTTTTGTCTTTGAATTAGTTAAAAAAGAAAAAACATACAAATGACCCTTAGCGTTCAAAACAAAAAAATGTTATGGTTGTTTGCTGTCTTTAGCGTTTATAAGGGCGTGTCAATCTCCATGGGTTCCTCCTCTTGCATGTCAACATCCTGACTTAGTGTCTTGAAATAGTCCCAATACCATTGAAAAAAGGCGCGACATTCCATCATGGCACAATGGTGTTTGTTGGGAATGTGATGCCAACCGCAGGTCTCTGGGGGTTCGTTGTCCAAGGCACGTAGTGCATCGTACTTGGGGCATCCCATTGTTTCCAAATTGAGAAATGGAATATTCATGGAGACGAGTAAACATTTTTCCACGGTACCGCCCTTGTAAGCCACGCGCGTGCGATGTTCTGTTCTGTATTCTGCATAGAGTTTGGCCACATAATGACGAACGGATGTCACAGTTTGTTCGTGTTTGTGCGGTGCGTAGGGGAGACCGTGTATTTCTCTGGTGAGGTAGTGGGCTTGTCTGCGATCGAAATCTCTGAGACGTCCAAAAGGTTTCTTGGGTGAAATGGCCACGCGTCCACAATCAACGTATCTTGGAACACGATCTGGGATACACGTTACACAAACCCACGCGACGTCATTTTCCCACGTTACGCGTCAAAGTCTACGGTCCTGACGAGCAATGGGCGGCGGATTTGGTGGACGTACAACAACTAAAACGACACAACAAGGGCGTGAATTACCTGTTGACGGTGGTGGACGTCTTTTCTAAATATGCCTGGGTCGTCCCCATCAAGCAAAAGACGGGACTTCAAGTGGCCTCGGCCCTCACAGCTCGGTTTTAAAAGAGCAAGAGATCTCCGCAAAAACTCCAGAACGGGACGACGGGAAGGAATTTTACAACAAGCACGTCGCTAAAGTGTTGAAAGACAATGGCGTGCATCATTTTTCCACCTCGGGGGATACGAAAGCCAGTGTGGTGGAACGGTTTAATCGCACCTTCAAACAACGACTCTACCGATACATGACCACGTACAACACGCCTAGCTACCTCGCGTCGTTACCCCGCACTCGTCGACGGATACAATGCCTCTTTTCATCGGAGCATTGGCATGACCCCCAAAGAGGTAAACGACGACAACGCGAGGGAGGTGTGGGAGAGGTTGTATGGCGACAAGAAAAAGAAAAAGAAGAAGAAGGCTGCGTTTAAAGTGGGAGACCACGTCCGTTTGAATAAAAAACACCGTCCGTTTAAAAAAGGGTATCTACCTGGGTGGACAGAGGAGGTGTTTGTCGTATCCAAAGTGAGACTCGATGGGAATGTCGTGGCCTATGGGGTCGAGGAATGGGACGACACGCCCATAAAAGGCACGTTCTATGAAGAGGATCTCCAGAAAGTCACGACCACCGACGACGATCTATTTCGCATCGACTCCGTCGTGAAACGTAAGAAAGACACGGTCCTCGTGCGCTGGAAGGGTTGGCCCGCCAAATACGACAGTTGGATCGACAAGAAGGACCTGGTGATTCTGAAATGAACGAGATACGCATCACCCTCATCAGCGATGCCACGAGCGAGTTTCCCGACAACACCAACACGAATTTCAAGGTTCGCCTGCAGGAACCCATCCGACTCAATGCCGAACAACAATGGAAGGCGGCCATGGTCTCGTTGTCGACGCCCAATCGCCCCGTCACCTTCATGAAGGATTTGGGTCTCAAAGACCAAGACACGCTGTTCGTCTACGGCCTGCGCATCCTGAACGAGAAGTACCCCACGTCGGACGTCAAACACATCGACGACAGACCCCTCGAAACCGTGTCCGTGGGTGGCGGTGTTTGGCGGCGTGAACCCCGACAACCTGACCGGCGTGGAATTCTGGTCTCGCATCGCCTTGACCTGCAAACACTATCAGACGTGGGAAATGATGCGAAACGCCTGAAAGAACAGTAACTGGAGTAAAGCCTTCCAGGACGGGTTTGAATCTGACAGTGGCCAAATACTTTGAACTGGTGAGAGAAACGTCGCCGGGCGTCTACAATCTGGGTCGAAACGTGTTCTACGAGCCGTGGCAGACCTATCAGGCGGGGCGTCCGCAATACAGACTCAAACGGCCCATCGAGTCGGACATGATGACCTACAACAATGCCATGGTGGTGAAAAAATATCAACCGACGGGCGAGGACATGGTCTACTTCTCGCGTCACCTCAACTGGTGGTTTAACGAGCTGAATCGTGCCGCCGACACGACGTCGACCTCGAGCGCCGACGACAAGGCCTCCTCCACCCGTTTGGCGCTCGTCTATTGCGATCTCGTGCAGTCGAGTCTGGTGGGCAACCAGAAACACCAACTCTTGCGAGAACTGACGCTGAAGGATTCGGGCGGGAGTCGTCGATCCGTGGAACCCCTGCATTACCAGTGGTTGCCCGTGAGAAACAACGTCATCTACGTGGTTCACGTGCAGTTGTCCGACGCGGACGGCAAGTTCCTCTCCATGCCCAAGGGGCAAGACCATGCTGACCGTGACGCTGAAACTGGCATAAAGAGGCGAGACGATTCGCGAGAGACGTCACATCGACATAAGCATCAATCATGAGAGGAAGTGGTTTGACGCGTTACAGGCCCGACAACCAGGGCGGAGGAGGCATCGGATCGTTTCTCGGCAACGTCTTCAACGACATGGCGTCGTCGGCCAAGTCGGAAGCCAGACGTGAGGGTTGGAAATCGTTAAAGAGCGGTGGACCGTTGGGACTCCCCCAGTCTCTTCGCAGGCATTCGAGGCGTGAAGAGAGGAGCCGTACGAGGCGCCAAACGAGGAGTGAAACGAAAAGCCAATTCTGCCATCAATCTTGCCAATGGTGCGGCGAAACGCGCGGTCAAGGACCTCTTCGGGTAGGATGGGACCCATCTATTCTAGGAGAGTGCGTCACTTGTCCCAACGGGGAGGGTCGTTGTGGGGCGGTGCCCCGAGAATACCTGGCATGGATTTGGCGGCCTTTCTCCAGAAACGCAGCCGACGACGACAACCGGGACGTCGAGGACCTCCCAAAAGACGACGAGGACGACGTTAAAAGACTCGAGGTACGAGACGTCGACATCATTCCTTCGGAGTGCAAGAGACAGCATCATGAGTACAGCTTCCATCATTCCGGGATCCAAACCCGTCATGACGCCCATGTTGGACCTTTTCAAGGTGCCACCGACCGATTTCAGCATCGCCAGTCGTCGAAAGGTACCCATCCATCCGTTCACGACGGGTATCACGCCGGTGGACTTTCAGAACGATCCTCAGTCGGAATACATCGATTTGAGCCAGAGCGAATTCGAACTGGAATTAAAACTGAAGAAAGCCGACGGAACCGCCCTGACTGCCGTGGCCACCTCACAGATCTTTCTGGCCAACAACTTTGCCACTCGCTGTTCAAACAGATCAGCATGCGGTTCAACAACACACTCATCAGTCCTCAGACGGACACCTACGCCTACAAGGCCCTGATAGACACGGCATTGAATTTTGACCGAGACGATGGAGAGACCATCTTGAAACCTCAGGGATGGGTCAACGGACTCGATCCGTCCATCGGACAACTCACCGCCAATCAACTGGACGTGACGAACGCTGACCATCTGGCCCTGCCCGAGACGCAACGGTTTGCCCTCAAACAGATGAGAGAGGAATACGGTCATTACGTGAACAAGACGCACGTGTTGAGATTCAAGCCCATGATCGAGGTGTTTCACCTGAGTAAATTGTTGGTGCCCCAAGTACAGATCGGCATCCAGTTGTTCTTCAACGCCCCAGACTTCTTCACCATCCGTTACAGAGGCACGGACGCCTTGCGATTGAACGTGGCCGATGTGAAGATCAGACTGTTGTTGTGTCAGGTGAAGGTAAACGAGGACGTCTACAGAGACTTGGCGCTGACCATGGACAAGAGCATCGTGAGTTATCCCACCGTGCGAAGCGAAGTGTGGACCTACAATCTGGGTGCCACCGAACGTCTCTTCGAGATCAACAATCCGTTTCAGAACCGCACGCCCAATCTCATCATCGTGGGATTGGTGGAAGCCGCCGCGTTTAACGGACACGTTGAAAAGAATCCGTTTGCCTTTCAAAAGTTTGGTCTGCAAAGCATCAAACAGTTGGTGAAGGGAGAGGAATACCCGTACGAGACCTTGGAGTTGACTCACGATAGCGACCAGTTGGACATGAGGGGGTATCACCGCTTCCTGGAAGCCACAAGCTGTCTGAGAAAGAGTAAAGGAAACATGGTGACGAGAAAGGAATGGGGACAAGGACGCGCCTTCACCCTGTTTGCATTTGACAACGCGGCCAACGGTCATTTGCACAGTCCCGTGTTGAACCCCAAACTGAGCGGAGAGTTGCAGCTGATGCTACACTTTGGTGCGGATCCCGCCGTCAACGTGACCATCATCGTCTACGGAGAATTCGAAAACCTGTTGGAGGTGGACAGCAACAAGGCCATCCTCTACAACGTCTACGACGGTACTCGCTAAGAAAAGAAACAAAGAAATGGAAAAAGTCATTTTGACGACGAGTCAATTGAATCAGTTGGCCTTTCACCACCCCACGTTGGCAACCTCGTTTTACGGCACGGTCCCATGCAACGGTCTTCCCTCCAATCCCGACGTCTCTCGTCCTCGGGGCTACATCGTCAACACGGATCCCGCGGGACAGCCGGGTCAACATTGGTTGGGCGTGTGGACGGAGGGAAATGCGTGCGAGGTGTTTGACAGTTTTGCCTTGGATCTGGACACCTACGGGACGACGGAGCCGTTGCAGACCTGGTTACGAAGACACTTCAAATACGTCACGAGCAACGGACAGAGCGTGCAATCGTTGCACAACCAGTGTTGTGGGGGACACGCCTTGATGTTTCTGGTAGCCAAATTGCAAGGGCAGAGTCTGACGAGTTTCCTCCAGACGTGGTCTCGTCACGATTACGTGGCCAACGATCATCGCGTGGGACAGTGGGTCAGAGACTTGATTTTCAAGGAACGACGTTGGCAACACGAAGCCCGTTTGCCCGACGAACAAGGCACCTGTCGTTCTCGGGACGGCGTGCGTCACTTGTGTTGCGATCCTCTGTATTACTGTCGTTAGTTAATAATAAAAGCAGAGTTGTTACATATCTCGTAGTCATTGCGTGTTCCCATCTATCGCTAAAAGACCATGTTACGAACGACCGCGTTCCAATTTCGTACCCCTTCCAGCGTGTTGATCGTGGGTCCATCGGCATCTGGGAAGACGGTGTTCACGACGAGGTTACTCACGGACAATCTCGACCTCTTTGCCACGCGTCCGAACAGGATTCATTACTGGTACGGGTCGTGGCAAAAGAGTTTCGAGACGTTAAAAAAGACGGGGGTGACGTTCAGTGCGGGCGTACCCACCGAAAAGGAGTTGGACAAATGGTTCCCCCGAGGTGGGTTGTTGGTGATGGACGATCTGATGACGGAGGGTAACAACGACAAGACGGTGTTGGACATTTTCACCAAACATTCCCACCATCGCAACATCACGGTCCTCTACCTGTGTCAGGACATGAGCATATCGAGAAACGCCCATTACATCGTGGCCTTCAAGAATCCCAGGGATCAATTGGGCGTGCGGAACGTGGTATTGCAAGCGTTTCCCGTCAAGTGGCAAACCGTGTTGGACGTGTTTCGTCGCGTGACGTCTCGACCCTTTGGCTACCTCGTCTTGGATCTCCACCCCGCCAGTAGCGATGACAAACTTCTCGTCAGTCATCTGTTAAAGGACGAGGGATACATCCGCGTGTACCAGTTGGACTGACCATGCAGACCCGTTCGCATCGACGCTTTGCCATCTTCTTCACCCTCTGCGAAGACACGTTGCAACAACAGTGCCAGGATTGGTACGATCGCGTCGCCATGACCAAGGTGTTGCAATGCGGCACGTTTCGGGAGGTGTGGCAAGTCGTCGTGATGCCATATTAACGAGATGTACTTTCACGAAGAGATTCAATCACTCTGGGAGACGGCAGGGCATTTGGCAAGACGACATGAGCTCTCCAACACCACCACCACCACACAAGAAGACTCGAGAAGAACGCGCGTTCATTGTCTTTCGACGACTCTGTAAATTTCGTCTTCCCCATCTTTCCTACGACGATTCCTTGACCATGCTACACGTTCTAGAATGCGATAGCATGCACTTCGTGTGGAATTATGCCGTGGGACCCTATAATCGACCGCACTTTACGAGATTGATTCAAAAGTTACAGTCTCTGGCCGACTATATTGTAGAGACGGCAAACGACTGAAGAAGATGACGTCACACTCTCCATGTCCTATCCGAATACGCGTTGGTGTATGTCCCCCAAACCCCAGCGGCGGCGGCGGTGGGCAGCGGCGGTGGACAGCGGCGGCAGCAGCGGAGGCGGGGGCCATCCAGACATGGGTCGGACGGAAAAAAGCCTAAATGAACGTGACGGCAACGCGTATCCTTCATTGTTTCAAAGACTTCATGCCTGCCAAACGTCGAAGAGGGAGACGGACCGTGCGTCGTGTCCGTAGCAAACAGAGGTCAACGAGGTGGATTCTTTCCACTCTTGGCACTCATACCTGCCGCCATTGCAGCGGGAAAAGCCGCCGCCTTAGGAGCTGTCAGCGGTGCGGCAGGTTACGGGATTAAAAAAGCCCTGGCCGGTAAGAAGAAAACACCGAAAGGGAGAGCCGAGGGGCTTTCGAATATAATGAGGAGAACCGTGCGTCGAGCAACCAACACCCGTCGCCGGTAACATACATAAGAGGTATCTCGTAGGGAGGCGACATTCACTAGATGCAACAGGTCGAGACGAACAGTACTCACCACCGCGACAGATGCACCGATGACAACGGAGCCCATCGAACCCTTCACGCAGGGCGAACAGCCTGACAGGGTGAAGAAGGAACGTTTCGTCAAACCGACGTCAAGACAAAACCAAAAAAAGGAGAAGGGACGAAAGAAGGTTGTGAAGAGTCCCAAGAAGAGAGCCTTCAACACGAGCGACATCATCAAGGGTCAAAGAGGGATACCGGTGAAAAAGAACACGACGTTGAAGAGTCTCGTTCGAGGCGTGTGGTGGGGAAGGAAACCCCTGTTGGAGTTGCTGAGAACGAGCGTCAAGCTGATGGACGGACAGTTTTTGAACAAGAGAACCACCTTGTTAAGTCTGCTGAGGAACATGCCCATGGCCAAGAAACCCCTCGTAGACATGATTGTCAATAAAATGCTGTGAATGTAACCGTCGCGTCGTCATTGTGTGTGGGGGATTGCCATGAAACGAATACGGAGACAGAGACCCTTTCTCGAGACGGTGTTGCGCGAGGGCAGTCGTCATACGCGTCAGGCGTTGCTGCAACATGCCAACTCGGATCAGATCAATGCCATCAGCGAATTGACGTTGAATCTGTTGAAACGTCACATTCCCATCACGCCCGCCACCCTTGCCAAACTGACACGTCATAAAGTGGCACTGCGCAACATTGCCCGACGCAAACACTCGATCAAGCGTCGCCGAGAAGAGCTCGTCCAACAGAAAGGAGCCGGATTTTGGAAAGGATTGGACGACAGTCTTCGCGCCTGTTGCAGACGACGATGATCGAGTTACGACGACACTCTGATGGATCGCCCGTGGAGGGTGTGGACGTTGTGCCCGACAGATCAGTCAGACTGAGAGAACAGTTGGCCAGCGTCATGTCTCCTACAAGCCGCCAACGATCGCAATGTCAGTCTCTTGACGAGCGTGTCGCGTTGGAAACGGGATTATGCTAATGTACGAGACGAACTGTTGGCCTTAAAATACCGGCGGCTGTGTGCGGCGTGTCAATTGCAACGACTCTCCCTGCGAGACGGTGAATGTCTCGAGGTGACGTGTACCCCGTGCGACGCGGATCAAACGAATCTGATCAAGTTGCGAGACGAGGCCGACGACAAGGCGAGGTATTGGCAGAGGTGTTACGAATCGTTGTTGGCCGTGCATTATGGCGAAGGAAATGATGATGGTACCGACCTCGGATTACAATAATTTGGTCATTATTACAAGAGTCGCATTACCGAAAGCACTCTGTTGAATAAGGCAGGACGATTGGCTGCCGAACGACACAGGATTCTGGCCGATCCTACCATCCCCAATGCCACGGTCCTGGCCATGACGAAATCCAAAGCCAAAGAATTAATTGGTCTGACCAAACGCATTCGCACCGGGGGTACGACACACGGTACGACAGTGACGGGAGGCAAGGATGATGAGGATGACGATGCCATGTTAGTCTCCCCCCTGGAACATAAACTGGACAAGATTCTACGCGCCACCGAAAAAACGCTCAAGCAACAACCACCCACGCCCTTTGGTACCACCCACCAGACGAAGACAACTCCCCAAACCTCCCAAAAAAGAACCCATCAAACCGGAACTGGAGTCAACGAGTACGAAAAGTGGATGGATCTCCTCCATGAAACACGGAGCATTAAAAGGCTTGGGCAGTTCGTTGGGTGTCAATGTGAGTCGAACCTCTGACACGGACAGTGACGATGAGGGTGCAACGAGGCAGAAAAAAAAGAAACCCACCCCCAAAGCGGTCAAACGGTTGCGTGCGGCACCGGGATGGGAAGATTGGACGGAAGGCAAACAACTCCGTCGAGCTCTCTTATCGGACTACGAGGAGGAGGAGAACGAGGACAACTAGACCGCGTCAAAGACAACGAGGACGCGGTGTGGACATTCAAAAATGGTTGGGCAAGACGGGGATGGAATTTCATTGGCCTGGGTATGAATTCATGGGACCCGGAACTCATTTGAAGAAACGATTGGCCAGAGGAGACAAGGGGATCAATCGATTGGACAAGATTGCCAGGATTCACGATATCGATTACAGTCGTTCCAAGAATCTACGGGACAAGTGGGCAGCGGACAAGAAGATGGTCAAAGCCATCGAAAACCTCCCGGGACGCAAGACACCCACCGAATTTATCGTAAAAAATATCATGAAAGTCAAACGACGTTTGAAATTGTAAAAGCATTGTTTTAATGCGATAATAAATAAGATTAGTCCATATATACAATGTTCCATGTTTTTTTTTTTCCTGACGTTAGAAAAATCCATAGGGATACGATGTGAAGGTGGTCGTGTCGACAACGCGCTTGTCGAAAACAAGTCCATATTGTTTGTCTCGGGGTATGACCCGCAGTTGTTGTTTCGTCTGGCAGGGGGTCCGTCAGCTCGTCCAGCACATTGGTGCGGAGAATGTCGTAGTTAAGTTGGGCACTCCCGCGAAGATTCTGCAGACTGAATCCGCGCACCTTACACTCAGTCTTGTTTGCAGTGGTTCTGTAGCCATAATTTTTCGGCCCGCCCGAGGTGAAATCGACGATCGTCTGACCCGGATCGAGTTTGTCGGTTAAGTCCCCCAAGTAATCTCCGTTTTCCAACGACGGTTGATTCCCCACGTGACTATAAATGACGGAGTCGATATCGAAATATAATACCTGTTCGCCCAGCTGTTTGAGATAGGTATAAAGCTTCAACCGCGCGTGACACGTGGTGAAGCACGCAATGAAGATGTTGGTTCTTCCGTTTTCTACCGTCTCGTCTTCGTGTTTTTGGAAGCAGACCTCCAGGACATCCGTACAGATCCGTAGATTGGTGATGTCCAGGGTAGGATCGCTGACCAGGGCGTACAGCTGGGCGGGTGTCGTGACGGTCTGGGTAGAGGTTTTGCAGAGATTTTCACCAAATTTACCCCAGAAGGAATTCAACATTAATTTGGCCGTTGCTTTCCTTCCGGGGTTCTTCTCGATGTTGTTGCCGCTCAACACAATCCCCTCTCGAGCCTCGTAGCGTTCGCGATACACTTGCTTCTCCATGTCCGTCTGAGCCCACCGCGGATAACCACTGGCTTCGGTCTTGAGTTTTAACCACGTGTCCACGTAATCTTTAAACAATTTCGTACGGCGTTGACGCTCGGGGAAGTTCCACACCTCGTGAATGCACACGATCCGATATCCCCGCTCGACGGCCTCCTTCACTTCCGGCGTGCACACGTACCGAGTAAGGCGCGCTGAGCATCGGTATGGGGGCAATGGGCCGATCGTTTGAGAAGCGGTTTCTCCATTTCCAACTCCACGCACGTACGACAGAGCGTAAACAACAATTTTCCCCCGTGGCAAAACGGTAAGACGGGATGGTACAATCCACAAGGTGGGACGATGGTCACTTGACAGAGTCCAAAAAAGGCGCCAATGTCGGTGTGTGTCACGTCTCTCAGAATGACGGGATGTCCCACCGGGTAGAGGGCGTACTTGTTGACCCAGGGGTAAAGGGACGTGAGATCCTGGTAGCGGATAGTTTCCCCTGGGAGGGTGGTCTGATGGTGAAGTTTCACGGCGTTCGTGCGTCCACCAAAGAAGGCGTCTCTGGGGTGGAGAGGTTTCACACGAAGATGTCTCTCTTGCTCGACAAACTCGCCGAGGGAGACGTCCAACTTGACTTCGCGATCCCAATCGCATTACCACTTCGTCACCACGCCGCGACAGGCAGCTTCCAGGGCTGTCTTCTTTTTCAGGGTAGCTTCATAGCATTCGGCCATGGTGCGGTCGCCGCGTCTAGCAGTGGTCGTGTGACGACGCCTAGGAAAACAACGAGGGCACCCGTGATAGTAACACCCGTTGAATTCATAGGCCATCCGCATCGATTCGTCCCAACCGTCCACCAACATGCCGGCCACGCGTACTTCTCCACCGTTGTCGACCGAACGGATGCGCGTCTCGTCTCCCAGCTGTCAGGACGTCCATTTGAGCCAATCGATGGCCTTTTGAGATTGATTCGTCTTTCTTCCCAACCACCCGTTGATGGGTTCCACGGCCACGGACTGCGGTTCGATATGCTTCTTCCTCCAGTACCTGTTGCAGGCCGAGGCAATGGTTATGCACTTCACCAACGGATTGAATCCGGCCTCCTCTTGGAATTCTTCGACAAACTTCAAACAACCAGCCTTCAGCAATTTGACGTCTGACACGCAATAGGCTTCCATGTCGCGCTTGAGGTTGAACGTGTAACCGGTACGGACCTTCTCTGCGTGCCAGACGTCAAATTCTTCCTTCTTTTTAGGTGTCATCCCTTGGGGGTCGTAAAACCACGGGGCTGGTAGCGGACCCTCGTACTCTTGATTCTCCTGGCGGTTGAATAGATGAGGAAAAAAACCCTTCGTCATTTCCTGCAGACCAAACGTGGAGGGAAACGGGGAAAACGGACAGGGTAGGAAACACAGAGAATCCTTGAAGGTGAGTCTGTCGGAAGAAAACGAAAACACCTTCACGCCCACGGTGACCAGGTTGGTCACCTCGCGGTGGTTGGCATACATGTACTCGAGAAGGAACATACCGTCATAACCCTTTAGGTTATGAAACAGGGTTATGACGGTCCGATCATCTCCATCTACATCCACCGCCAGCTCTTCTAGATCCGCCACAAACCGTTCGGCACAATCCGCACCGTAATGAACCACGCACTGTTCCGTTTCAACGCTCTCGTAAGCCACCATCACTGCTTTTTGAACACCGTCGTCGTCAGTCACTGCTTCAAAATCGGCAAAGACCAGGAGCGGTGGTTCCTTGGCCACGGTGACTTTTACATTGACCTCGTCTTCCTCCCCCTCCACTGTGACGACGGTACGCGCCCCCACTTCATCACGTGACACCTTCTTGGTCTTCTCCTTGTCCACGTTGTCGTCCAGTCTCTGGATGAAACACCGATGCTCTGCCAGAAGACACCACTTGTCGCATATGGCGCATTCCCCATACCCGCATCTGTGGAGACGACCCTTTCTTCGACCGTTCTTATCCAGTTCCAACTCGTAACTCTTACTGCATGTCTGACATTTCTTGAACTTTTTACAGTTGGATACCTTGTTGGAGATGACACCGTGTCGTTGAAAACACTCTTCGCCGTAAAACGATCTCCAACATTCCACGCACTGTCGGGTGTAGTCCGCGCACTTCCTTGTCGTGACAGCTCGGACATCGTCGTCCCTCGCAGGGATGATGGCTGAAATCGTCCTCGTTAAATCCACTGTCACATAGATAGCAATATTGCTGTCTGTTGAAAAAGGCGGCAAATGAGGTGCATCCGTCGTAGTGATCCCGGTCCAACACCAACAACAATTTGCGCGGTTTGATGGGACCCGAAAAGATGATCATATGGAGACGTCCAAAACGAACTACTTTAATCTGATAGTCGGGCAAGACGTCCTGGAATTTTTGTAGTTCTGCCAAACCGCACGGTCCTTCACCCACACCGGCCAACGTCATTAATTCTCGGACCTGTCTGGTTTGTGCTGGTTTTCCTCGTCGAAGATTGTCGTAGGATGTCTGAGGAAAGTCGCCCGATTTCTCATCCACATAGGCTCTCATTGTCACTAACGCTCTGGCACAGCACGAGTCGTCTTGGTTGTTTATCTTCACCACGCACCGTTTGTGAATATGACGAACGACTGCTTTGACCACATCATACTTCTTTCTAGTTCCTCCCTCTCGAGGCATCTGAATCGTCGTGACTCCCAACTCGAATTCATCGCCGCTCGAGAAGGACTGGCTGGAATTCAACTGTCTGGCAAGTTGGGCCAAGTAATCGGTGAAACGTACGGACGACTCGCGAAGTTCACCCACCTCGAACTGGGTCGATTGAAAACAATGGTTTGACTTCGTGGAAAAGGCAGACGACTGCATGGTAAAGTGGATTTTATCACGGGCATGCAACCCCTTCTCGGTACTCACCACCGTTATCAGTACTTTTTGGAGGGCATTGGTGAGTTCTTGACCCAACTGATCTGATGGTGTGGCATCACGACGCTGCACCAGACGCGAGGTGAACCGTGTTTTGTTCACAACGTTCTTCCACCTTCTAGGCATGCTGCCTTCTGACAAGCTAAACTCAAACAACGCGCCACCCTCTTGCACGTCCACAGAGTCTGTGTTCTCGTCCACATCCAAACGTCGACGTTTGCCTGCGGGTAAATCCATTGCTGCACACCACTCATCCTCGCCGTCAGTCAACCAAGCCTCCTCCCAATATTCAGTCGCGTCTGATGGCGATAACGACACTTCACGACACCACTCGTCGTTCTCTTCGTCCGACCATTCCTCCTCGGATGGTTCCTCGTCGATGACGACGGCTTTTCTTTTGCTCATAACGTACTTTTTTGTGAAGACTTGAAGCTTATTTTTTAACCTTTGGAAGATCAGAGCAAAAAACAAATGATTCTACTGGGTGATGCTACTTCTAAAATACTAAAGAGGTGGATCATGCATGAAGGGTAAAAACACACTTCCTGGACCAATCAGAGAGGGTATTTTGTTCTTTCTTTTTCTAGAAAGTGTTTGATTGTGTCCTTGGGGAATTAAATGCCAAAACCCTAGGGATTGTGGGATTTATTTTTAAAAAACATTTAAACTTTTTTTTATTTTAAAAGAAAGAAAGAAACTTGTCTCTGAGCGTGATTTGAACGCACGACCTTGAGTGGTGATTTGATGTAGGAGTCGTGTGTGATCACCACTCAACTACCCGGCCAACCATGCAAGCAACATGGTTAAATTTAAGTAGTGTTTCTCTCGGACTATGGGTAAAAAGGTCCCATGTGCATGTGCGTGGTTGAACAAGTTTGGCATACAAATGACTTAACATGACAGAGGTAACCCAGGGAATATAGGGAAAAAAGTCTAACAATGAATATGCAAAGTAGTTGTTGTAAAAACAGCATATGTAATGAAGTATATCAAAATACGTGAATCCACGGGAAGGAAAAATGGAGTCGGTTTTTAAGTCGGTTCGTGGAATCAAAAACACGCAAACAAGAAATCTACACTCCTTATTTTAAATCCCCGAGTCTGTGGGACCTAGCCCGACGACCCTAGCTTGTTCGATGACAAAAGTGGACCATAAGGTTTCCCAGAATACGTGACCCCTAAACAAAAGGTGTTCCCGGAATTCATTCATTCATTCATGCAAGACAAAAAGGTTTCCCAGAATACGTGACCCATAAACAAAAGGTGTTCCCGGAATTCATGATCAAGTCACGCTTCATTTGTTATCACGCTTCATTTGTTATCAAGTTGCGTCATCCTACAAACCACTCTATAAAAAAGAGACGCCGTTGTGTTGACGTCCCACATTGACCGTTTGTTACGTCTTTGAGATCAACACCTCTTTTCTAAACAAAAATGGATTATATCAAATTGGATATGGATGCCAAACGTTCCTTAATGGCGACCCCACCACCTGGTAACATTACAAGCCGATGGGATCTTTTACCTCTGGAACTGAAAGATATGATTATCGGCTATGTCGAAGAGGAAGAAATCGAGGACGATCGACGCTATTGGAAGGTATGGATACGTTTTTTAAATTCTTAAACATCCATTTTCATAAGCAATACGACCAATCCAACATTTTTTTTTGGTTATTTATTTTTTTCCTAGAAAGTGTTTGATTGTGTCCTTGGGGAATTAAATGCCAAAACTCATTGCTCTCATTGCGGACATGTCCGGATTCCCAATGTGTCACATGCATA
>CBDHDM010000037.1:0-12465 GCA_965261315.1 Endozoicomonas sp.
AAAGGATACTACATACTCTAATAAGTAGCTGGCTTGTTTAAATATTACGATTCCGAAGACCTCAGGAAGTTATTGAAAAAAAATCTACGGTTTCTTGTGTGAAAACCTTGCTTTAATAAAAAGATTAAACATCACACACATGTAGCAAAAGGCTGATTACATGATTAATTAAAAGATATTGGCAAAAAGAAATATTGAAAAACGTATGATACGACTGCGAAATTTTCCATTTCAGCAAACGCCCTGCGTATTTTTCAACAATTCCGCGGTAACATAACTTGCATTGTGCTGTAAAATGTTTATTCCTTTGCTGTTGCGTTTTGAGATGAAATCAATTTAAAATGAAGTCCTGCGTGTCAAAAACAACTTCTTCAATTTGGCCGATAGCAAATAAGCTGGACATCGGAAATGAAAAAATATATATTTATTTTGAATAAAACAAATAGCCAGGGACCAGACATTTCAATCAGTTATTCTTCAATGCCTTCCTTTGTTCTTTCGCATCTAAAAGCAAATACAAGTTCCTCTGGAAAAAAAACTCCGCTATAAATAATAAGAACAAACTTGTACTCCGGTTTGTTTCTTCTGTAAACGCGTTATGATAAAGTGATAAATAGGATAACGAATTTATGCAGCTCTGACGCACTTAAATCTTGAAATCGAAATTTTCATAATTTTCTATTCCTGCGACATCGCATCACCCTTGTGTATTGACGATATTCTATCTCATATCTCAGTGCATATTTATGTCTTCCTTTTCTTTCTTCTTTCATTTCCGACGTAGAGAGGCGGGGAAAAAATGAGATTTTTCGTGCAGGTAGATTGGCGAAATTCGCGCTCTAAAAATCCTCATAATTTTGAGTAAACATACTTTTTCTTTTCTTTATCTCTCCGAATTAAAAATGCCACCTTATATAACGCGGTAATTTTGTACGGGGCGCATAAGCGAGACGGGTGCAGGAAATGGCGGCCCTAGTACAGTTGCTCAGAAGCGCTAAGAACATCAACAAACGTATCGAAAAGAAACACAATATTTGTACTCACACTCAAAAGCTCGCTCGCTGTGATCACAGTCATCCACGGCAACCAACACAAGTTCCACATTCTCCCGCCATTCTTCAATGTGTAGTCGAACTGCCCTTCCTCACATCAAATGCAGCGCTGGACTAAACAATCATTTTACCCTACAGACACAGAACGTCAAACAATCGACACCCTGCTATATAGTTGTGCTTCATTCGCACGTAATGTACCCGGGTGTCACCGCGTTGCGGGAGAGGTAAGAGAAGCGCGCAGGTGCTAGACACAATTATTGTCTTTATTATTGTCACTAATTGCATAAACCTGAGGATTATTAGTGGTTTTGTGGGTGTACATTCAGTTGATGACAGTTCCATGACGGTATTCGTGCTTCCCGTTTGGTTGTCGTCGTCATTAAGGTGTCTTGTGATAACTGGAGGAAATTAACGAACAACGCACAGCAACAAGCTCATTTGCCTCACTCTTCAAACAATGATCTGCTTATAATTTTTTTCCATTACCAAGCTGACAAACCAGTAGTGACATTTTAAAGTTATATTTTAAACGTCAGACACTCGCAAAGGAAAAGAAATAAAACAAAAATAATCTCAACTTGAAATGTGCATATGCAATGAGCCTGTCAACTTAGGGACTCGGTAACCGACAGCTATAAACAAGAATAAAATCGATTTTCGTTTCCATCTTCTCCAAGATAATCTTCGTTCCCTTCATAAAATGCGAGATGATGTGGCGAGTACGGTGTAATACAACGTTTCATTTTGTTTCCGCTTTTGGAATGATACTAAACCACACTAAAATGTCGACAAAATCATACTGATTTGTTACTTTAATATTTCTGGTATATCTGTATTCTCCCCAACTTAATGTTTAGGAAATTTTAGTTCGCATCGTGCATACATCAACAGGCTGAAAAAAGGGACAAACACGGATTACTTGGTCGCAACGATGAAAAATTTCTGGGCCAAACATACTCTTCATTTTGTGGCATAGCGAGTACTGCAAAATGTTTTCATTTTCAGCATAAATCCAGTACACCTGCAGATTTCAAAACCTCTATTTTTCACTGGCAGCTGCATTGTGTTTTAGGGCTGGTAGCATTGTTCTGTTGTTCTTTCTTTGTGTTTTAGGGCTGGTAGCATTGTTCTGTTGTTCATTCTTTTGTTCTTTCGACCAACCATGTAAGAGGTTATAAACGGAGCAGGTCGCCCTCATAAATCAAGAGCTTGCACAGTCCTCAGACGCAAGTAGCGCAATGAACCTTCCACATGTAACCGGCGCCAAGCGCGGGAAAACTCATGCGGGCAAGCCGCACGATTGGTTTTGGTTTTATCTCTGATTGGTTGAGAAAGTGACGCGAGGACTTTTGCTAGCCAATCACAGAGGAGAGTACGGTAAACAAAACCAAAGCGCACGCGAATTACTTTTGAAACTACTCCCTGCGTTTATTCTTACATCTTTTTTTCCCTTTTACTTAGTTTTTTGTAAATTTTTTGACAAAATCAAAGTTTTAAACATAAACAAGTTTTCAAACCACTCGCTGTTGAAATTCAGTGCGCCATAATTTAAGGCTAGAAATAGCGCCGACGGACTAAACCTCTTCGGGCTAAACTTGTTTTGTACAATATTCCCAACAATAATCAGTAAAATCAATTAATATACAAGGCGAACCACTACAACTTGCTAAAATAATCTGAATGTTCCTTCCTTCGTATGGCCTGGGGCCTGTTTCTCGATTAGTCCCGAGTATAAGCATTTTTAAAATCTGTTTGTTATGGATTTATGTTAAATTCAAGTTTGGCAATATTCTGCCTAATATTATAAAGAATTTAAAATCTAGCTGTCAAAATCAATAAATAGTGCGCGTAAAATAGTTTTCGGGTTCGGTAAATTATAAGGACTTTCGAGAAATAAGCCAGTAGTTAGGGAGGTCATTATAGGACCTAAACCAATGAGCATCAAGTATTTGCTATGGAGAACAAAGGAATCTATTGTTTAATTAATTTTATTCAGTCTTGCTCGATTTTGAGGGGCGGTGGCTCGTTCTGATTGGTTGTGGAAACAAAAGAAATTCTCTAGGGAGTGTATCACTGATGAATCTGGAAGTATCTGGCTTGCAATGACAACCAGTCAGTGAAAGTCCCCACCCGCGCATGCGTAAAAAAGACAGTCAATTAAAAAAATAATAATTTAATTTCTTTTTTTGGTATTAAAATAGCAAAAACTGTATTACTTAATATAAATGCGGACTGTCTTGGCAGGCTTGTGGTATGATATATGTGTCCCACCATCTACCAATCCGTCCATACGCATGCGCAATGGCGTTTTGTCTTTGTTTTTGCCGTAGATGAAGCGTATAATATACATGTGGACTGTCTTGGCAGGCTTGTGGTATGATATATGTGTCCCACCATCTACCAATCCGTCCATACGCATGCGCAATGGCGTTTTGTCTTTGTTTTTGCCGTAGATGAAGCGTAATATACATGTGGACTGTCTTGGCAGGCTTGTGGTATGATATATGTGTCCCACCATCTGCAAACACGTCCATACGCATGCGCAATGGCGTTTTGTCTTTGTTTTTGCCGTAGATGAAGCGTAATATACATGTGGACTGTCTTGGCAGGCTTGTGGTATGATATATGTGTCCCACCATCTGCAAACACGTCCATACGCATGCGCAATGGCGTTTTGTCCTTGTTTTTGCCGTAGATGAAGCGTAATATACATGTGGACTGTCTTGGCAGGCTTGTGGTATGATATATGTGTCCCCACCATCTACCAATCCATCCATACGCATGCGCAATGGCGTTTTGTCCTTGTTTTTGCCGTAGATGAAGCGTAATATACATGTGCACTTGAGCAGCACGCGTGTGGTCGGAGATAGGTGTCCCAGCATCTGCAAAAAAAAAGAAAAATATAGTCAATACGCATGCGCAATGGCGTTTGTCCCTGTTTATTGCAGTAGATGAAGCGACAATAGGAATATGTCACGTTTAACGCGATGTACGTCAGGCGACAGCCTCGACTCGAGACAGACAGAGGGATAGGGGGTATCCCCGACGATTGGAGGAGGTAAAAACCACATGGCAAAGTTGCGTCACGTTCGCAGTTCTCTGTCTTAACACGTCCATCCCTTGGAACCCGACGGTAGCAGCAAGCTTGTGGTCCTCATAGTCTCAATGCGCAGACGCAACGGAGACGCACGACGTTCCTTCTCCGACGACGTTGCGAAGTGAATGGACGCGTTGAGTGTTGTGTGTCGTTTACATGTAAAAATGGGTGGACCAAATCCCACGTTTCCGTATCCACCAATCAGAGAGGAGGAACTGACAAATAATTGTCTATACGTCTCGCATCATCAGGCAGGGAGAGTAGTGATTTTTCCGTGTTCCATGTCATCATCGCCATCGTGCCTCAACATGTCCGGGATTCATAACCTCAAGGGTTACGATGGGATGCTGCTGCTTCGTTACTTCTACGCGCAACATAGAGAAGTGACGGGGATGGTGACGGTCGGTGCCAAAGTCCTTTCCTTCAGCTCCGACAGACTGACATTCAAGGACTCCTTGTGTTTTCTACCTTTTCCTCTAGCCTCTTTTCCTGCCACGTTTGGCCTCACGGAACTTTGCAAAGGATTTTTTCCTCATTTATTTAATACGTCAGCCAACCAATCGTACGTGGGACCCATACCAGAGGCTCGCTACTACGACCCCGACGGAATGTCGTCCAAGAAGAGGGAGGAGTTTTTGCGATGGCACGCGACCAAGGTGGCGGAAGACTACGAGTTTGACCTAAAGAGAGACATGACACGCTATTGCGAGTCGGATGTCAAACTTTTGAAGGCAGGATGCGTCAAATTTGTGAAGGAGTTCCGCGGTCCTGCCCAATTTGATCCCATGGAGAAATGCCTTACCATTGCATCGGCATGCAACCGCTACTGGCGAAAGGTCCACCTCATCCCAAAGTCCGTGGCGGTTCAGCCCTTTAACGGGTGGAAGGGGACACAACCTCGTCAGTCCATGCAAGCGAGGCAGTGGCTGAGCTACAAGAACTTCCTCCTTCGCAGTGACGACACTGAAACGACTACGTCATTCGTCACGCTTTCAACGGAGGGGAAGTACGCATCCGAGGCATGCTTGTCGATGGTGTCGACACGGAGAGACGCGTGGTGTACGAATATCACGGTTGTTTTTACCGCGGTTGTATTTCTTGCTTTCCCCATCAACGGTTCACGACGACGAGTCGACGACGCGGCGATCGTACGTTTCAAGAATGCTTCGAGGCGACTACGGTCAAGAAGCAACGATTGGAAGCCGACGGGTGGGTGGTGGAAGTCATGTGGGAGTGCCAATGGATGAAACGTTTGAAAGAGGCGCAGGGTACCCTCGAGGAGTGGTTGACGCGGTGGAATCCCATGAGTCCGTTGGAGCCGAGAGACGCCTTCTTTGGAGGGAGGACTAACGCAGTAAAGTTACACCACAGATGCGGGGAAGGAGAACGCATCCTATACCAGGACGTGACGTCGTTGTACCCGTGGGTCAACAAGTACGCCCTGTATCCCACGGGTCATCCTTCCATCATTACAACCTTTGCAGACGACCGTGATCTTCGCGATTATTTTGGTCTGGTGAAGCTGACCGTCCTACCTCCCCGCGGCCTCTACCATCCCGTCCTACCATTGAGACAGGGAGGAAAGCTGACATTTCCTCTCTGCAGAACATGCGTCGAAACGCAAATGTCCCTGACATTGGCTGAGAGATCTTACCGCTGCCCTCACGACGACCAACAACGCCAATTGACGGGTACGTGGTGCACCCCCGAGGTACGAGAAGCCCTGCGCCGCGGGTATTCTGTGGTGAAGATCCACGAGGTGTGGCACTTTCCCCCTAATCAACAAAAGTTTGGATTGTTTCGAGACTATGTGAATACGTGGTTGAAGAACAAGACCGAGGCCAGTGGCTACCCCCATTGGGCGGATACACCCGACAAGAAACAGAGCTACATTTCAGCCTACGCGGAGAAGGAAGGAATTCACCTAGACGCCGATAACATCACGAAGAACCCCGGAAGGAAGGCAACGGCAAAGCTTATGCTCAACTCTTTCTGGGGTAAGTTTGGCGAAAACTTGAGGAAGAGTAGCACGCGACAGGTGACTACGCCCGCCGAGCTGTATGCCCTGGTGACGGATCCTCTGAAGGAAGTGACAGGCGTACGTGTCTATAGCGACGAGGTCTTGGAAGTCGTGTTCACCGCGGCCGACGACGAATGCGTGGAGAATGGCAAGACAAATTTGTTCGTGGCTGCCTTCACGACTTGCCATGCACGACTGAAACTGTATTCTTACCTACACGCCATGCAGCAGAGAGTGTTGTATTTCGATACCGATTCGGTCATCTATAGCCAAGAACGGGGTCAGTCCGAACTACCTATTGGAGATTTCCTCGGCGACCTGACGAACGAGGTGGATCCAGGAGACCACATTGTGGATTTCACCTCTGGCGGGCCCAAGAATTACGGATACCGGACGATGAATGGCAAAGTCGAGTGCAAGGTGCGAGGATTTTCCTTGGGCAGCGTGCGAGGACACGCTCAACTCAATTATGAACGTCTGCGTCAGAACGTCCTGGAGGAATTGATGGATCCGCAAGAGAATCGCCGCAACATCCCCGTCACCAATCCTCACTTTTTTACGAGGGACGCCACCACCAAGAGGTTGAGGGTGATGCCGAGGACAAAGGACTATGGCCTTGTCTTTGACAAGCGGGTGGTGGATCGAAACACGTTCAAATCATACCCCTGCGGATACGCTTGACGAGACACGAGAGACAAAGACAAGACAGTCGCTGTTGCGTTGAATTGTTTTTCTTTTAATGTAAAAAAATAAAATAAAATAAAAAAGAGATGCATTACAATTTCAAACGTCTCTTGGCTTTCATGATGTTTTTGACGATGAATTCCGTGGGGGTGTTTCGTCCCGGGAGGTTGTCTATCGCCTTGATCATCTTCTTGTCCGCAGCCCACTTGTCCTGTAGATTCTTGGAACGACTGTAATCAATGTCGTGTATCCTGGCAATCTTGTCCAATCGATTGATCCCCTTGTCACCTCTTGCCAATCGTTTCTTCAAATGCGTCCCGGGTCCCATGTACTGATAACCGGGCCAATGAAATTCCATGCCCGTCTTACCCAACCATTTTTGCACATCGAGACTCCCTCCTGCTTGGTATTTAGTCCTCGTCCTCCTCTTCCTCGTAGTCCGACAAGAGAGCTCTCCGGAGTTGTTTGCCTTCCGTAAAATCTTCCCATCCCGGTGCCGCACGCAACCGTTTGACCGCTTTGGGGGTGGGTTTCTTTTTTTTCTGCCTCGTTGCGCTCTCATCGTCACTGTCCGTGTCCGAGGTTCGGTTCACATTGACACCCAACGATTGGCCCATGCCTTTTATTGCTCCGCGTTTCATGGAGGAGATCCATCCGCTTTTTTTCGTCGAGACCTCTTCCTGCTTGACGGGATGTTTTTTGGGAGTTTTGGGGAGTTGTCGTCGTCTGGTGGGAAGGACCAAGGGTGAGGGTTGTTGTTGTTGCTTGCGCGTTTTCTCGGTGGCGCGTAGAATCTTGTCCAGTTTATGTTCCAGGGGGGAGACTAACATGGCATCGTCATCCTCATCCTCTTTGCCTCCCGTCACACTCGTACCGTGTGTCGTACCCCCGGTGCGTAACCGTTTCGTCAATTTGTGAATCTCTCTCTCTCCTTGTTTCGACATGGCCACGGCCACGGATTTGTTTAGGTGAGGACTGTTCAATGTGACGTGACGTTCTGCAGCCAATCGTCCGGCCTTATTCAATAGCGCACTCTCCGTCAGACGACCCTTGTAATAATTGACCAGATTATTGTAATCCGAGGTCGGTACCATCATCATTTCCTCCACCATAATGCACCGCCAACAACGATTCGTAACACCTCTGCCAATACCTCGCCTTGTCGTCGGTCTCGTTCTTCTCTGTCTTGCAAGTGTTACAGGTCACTTCCAGACATTCACCGTCGCGTAGCGAGAGTCGTTGCAATTGACACGATGTGCACAGCTGTCCGTATTTTAAAGCCAACAGTTCGTCTCGCACGAGATTGTAGTCGCGTTTCCATTTGGAGATCGTGTCCTTCAGACAAGCGTTTCGTTCGTTGGCATCCTGCAACAGAGACACGACGTTCTTCAGCTGTTCCCTGAGAGAACGATTGTTGTCGCGCCCGTCCGGTACGCAATCCACACCATCCATCGGCGTTCCGTCTGGATGACGTCTCAAGTCTGTCATGATCGTCTGCAACACGCGCGAAGACTGTCGTCCAATCCTTTCCAAAATCCGGCTCCTTTCTGTTTGACGAGCTCTTCTCGGCGACGCTTGATCGAGTGTTTGCGTCTGGCAATGGTACGCAAGGCCTCTTTATGACGTGTCAGTTTGGCAAGGGTGGTAGGGGTGATGGGAATGTGACGTTTCAACAGATTCAACGTCAATTCGCTGATGGCATTGATCTGATCCGAGTTGGCATGTTGCAGCAACGCCTGACGCGCCTGGCGACTGCCCTCTCGCAACACCTTCTCGAGAAAGGGTCTCTGTCTCCGTATTCGTTTCATGGCAATCCCCACACACAATGACGACGCGACGGTACCATTCACCGTATTTTATTGCTTACAACATCCACGAGCGGTTTCTTGGCCATGGGCATGCTTCGGACGAGACTCAACAAGGTGGTTCTCTTGTTCAAAAACTGTCCGTTCACCAGGCGGACTCTCTTGTTCAGCAACTCCAACAGCGGTTTCCTTCCCCACCACACGCCTCGAACGAGACTCCTCAACGTCGTGTTCTTTTTCATCGGTATCCCTCTTTGACCCTTGATGATGTCACTCGGCTGGAAGGCACTCTTCTTGGGACTCTTTGCAACCTTCTTTCGTCTCTTCGTTGTCTCCTTGTTTTGTCTCGACGTCGGTTTTTTGGTAAAACGTTCCTTCTTCACCTTGTCAGACTGTTCGCCCTGCGTGAAGGGTTCGATGGACTCCGTTGTCGTCGGTGCATCTGTCGCGGTGGTGAGTTCCGCTCGTCTCGACATGATTGCAGAATGAACATGACACGTCGTCTAACCCTTCTTTAAAGCTCGTAGACGTTGTTGTTCGCGTCTCGCTCTCTTTGCAAAATCTTGCACGGCATTGGGAAAGTAAGACTTTTTATATCTAGGTTTCTTTTTTCCTGCCAAGGCCTTTTTGATCCCGTACCCCGCTGCACCGCTGACGGCTCCCAAGGCGGCCGCTTTTCCCGCTGCAATGGCGGCAGGTATGAGTGCCAAGAGTGGAAAGAATCCACCGCGTTGACCTCTTGTTGGTCTTTTGCCACGACGCACGATCCTTTTTCCTCTTCTTCGACGTTTGGAGGGCATGATGTCTTTGACGCAATGAAGAGGTCACGCCCCACTACGACGTATTTCTAGGCCTTTCGTCTGTACTTGCCGTCTGCCGAATAGATGTATCCACCGCGACGCACTTCCTTGGGACCCGTCCAAAACTTTTTGGTGAAGATGTGATCGTCCCGTTTGAAATGTCCCTTGGCTGCGTGCCCCGCGGCCCCGGAGATGGCCCCCGCCGCCGCCGCTTTCGCCGCCGCTGCCGCCGCCGCCGGGATGAGGGCCAAGAGTGGAAAGAATCCACCTCGTTGACCTCTTTGTTTGCTACGGACACGGCGACGCACGGTCCTTTTCCCCTCTTCGACGTTTGGCAGGCATGATGTCTTTGAAACAATGAACGGTACGCGTTGCGGTCACGCCCATTTAGTCACGCCCATTTGAGTGTGTGTGTGTGTGTGTGTGTGTGACGCCCTCGTCTTTAGTCGTTTGCCGTCTCCACTATATAGTCGGCGAGTGACTGCAACTTTTGAATCAAATGCGTAAAGTGCGGACGGTTATATGGAGCCACGGCATAAATCCACACCTTGTCCATCGTCTTGCAATCGAGGACTTGTAGCATGACGAATTGATCCTCTCTCGTCAGATGAGGTAATCGATAGTTACAGAGTCGTCGAAAGAGAAAACAAACAAACGCGCGTTCCTCCGGCGTCTTTTTGGTCGGTGTTGGAGAGCTCATGACGGCTTGCCAAATGTCCTGCCGTGTCCCACAGCGTTTGAATCTCTTCGCGAAAGTGCGTCTCGTTATATGGAAGGATCACCTCCTGCCACACTTGACGGTACGTGTCGCATTGTAACACCTTGGTCATGGCGATGCGGTCGTACCAATCCTCGCACCGTTGTTCCAACATGTCTTCGCAGAGGGTGAAGAAGATGACAAAGCGTCGTCGAGAACGCGTCTGCATGATGTCGTCGCGTCTATCCGTCCAACTGATACACTCGTATGTATCCCTCCTCTTTTAACAGACGGCTCACGAGCCTTTGATCGTCGCTACTAGCCGGATGTAAATCCAACACCAGATAACCAAAGGGTCTCGACGTCGCGTTGCGAAAGGCGTCCAACACCTTCTGCCACTTGTCGGGAAACGCCTGCAAGGCCACGTTGCGCATGCCCAATTGATCCCGGGGATTCTTGAAAGCCACGATGTAATGAGCGTTGCGAGAAATGCTCTTGGCAAATTTGCCCGGAGGAAACATGTCCTGACACAGGTAGAGGACCGTGATGTTGCGATGATGGGAATGTTTGGTGAAAATGTCCAACACGGTAACCACTTTCCCGCAAAGCGTCGACGAGGTTGTTTTCCCGCAGACAGGGTACGCGTCGATACAGTCGTGCGTCTCGGAGGTAAGGTTCCCACTCCCACAGTACCGAGACTTGTTGTCGAAGAGGGCGGTGGAAGCTGCGGTGCCGCTGTGGGTGACAAAGCAATGCCCACGCCCGCCGTGGAGGGTGGAAATAGATCGTCAAACGTACTCGTCGAGGTGAGGCCGCCCACTCCCACGCCCGGATACACGGATGTCAAAAACTCGTCCGCGTCAAAATCGGACATGGTCGGCGACGCCATCGTCTTTTCTCTTTTCTCAGTCGTTGTTCGTCCACTATATAGTCTGCCGTAGACTGCAACTTGTGAATCAATCGCGTAAAGTGCGGACGATTATATGGAGCCATGGCATAGTTCCACACCCCGTCCATATTGACGCAATCGAGAATCTGTAGCATGGTGAGGGAATCCTCGTAGGAAAGATGGGGGAGACGAAAGTTACAGAGTCGTCGAAAGACAATGAACACGCGTTCGTCTCGAGTCTTCTTCTTCTTCGTCGTAGGAGGGTTGGGCGGAGAGCTCATGACGTCTTGCCAAATGTCGGGCCGTGTCCCACAACGATTGAATCTCTTCTCTGAAATACGTCTCGTTATATGGCATGACGACCTCGTTCCACACGTCTCGAAACGCGACGCATTGCAACACCTTCGTCATGGCGATGCGGTCGTACCAGTCCTCGCACCGTTGTTCCAACATGTCCTCGCACAGGGTGAGAAAGATGGCAAAGCGACGTTGCAAGCGCGTCTGCATGGTTACTCCAAATGATAAACGCGCATGAAACCCTCGTCTTTTAACAAGTGACTCACGAGTCGTTTATCGTCGCTGCTGGCTGGATGTAGATCCAGAACGAGGTAGCCAAAGGGTCTGGACGTCACGCGTCGAAACGCGTCCAACACCCCGTTCCACTTCAGTGGAAATACCTGAAGAGCCACGTTCCTCAGACCCAATTGATCCCTGGGATTCTTGAAGGCCACGATGTAATGAGCGTTTCTCGAGATGCTCTTGGCAAACTTTCCCGGAGGAAACATGTCCTGGCACAGGTAGAGAACCGTGATGTTGCGGTGGTGGGAATGTTTGGTGAAAATGTCCAACACCGTCTTGTCGTTGTTACCTTCCGTCATCAGATCGTCCATGACGAGCAATCCTCCTCGGGGGAACCACTTGTCCAACTCCTTTTCGGTCGGCACGCCTGCATTAAACGTCACGCCCGTCTTTTTTAAGCTCTCGAAACTCTTTTGCCACGATCCGTAACAGTAATGAATCCTGTCGGGTCGCGTCGAAAAGAGATTTCTATTGTCCGTGAGTAAACGAGTGGTGAAGACCATCTTCCAAGATCTCGACGGTCCCACTATCAAGATGCTAGAAGGGGTGCGAAACTGAAAGGCGGTAGTCGGTAACATGGTCGAGCGATAGAGAGACACACAATGAATACGAGTGCTGTGACAACGCTGCTTTTATTTAGTTTTAACGGCAGTAATACAAAGGATCGCAACACAGGTGACGCACGCCGTCCGAGAACGACAGGTGCTCTGGTCGTCCGGCAATCGGGCTTCCGTCTGCCAGCGACGTTCTTTCAAAATCAACTCCTTGACCCACTGTCCCACGCGATGGTCGTTGGCCACGTAATTGTGACGCGACCACGTCTTGAGAAAACTCGTCAT
>CBDHDM010000038.1:0-45000 GCA_965261315.1 Endozoicomonas sp.
TTTGGCATCAACGCCATGCAGCTGGAAACTTTTTTTGCTCAAATCAATTCCAAGAAAAGCTACCTGACCTTTTTGGTTAGCTTCTGATTTGTTATGCTTGCCCATGGTTCGCTCCGTTTCTTATTCTGAACGATGTCCGAACAACTCATTCTATCATGGCTCATTTGAAGCCGGTTTGGGAGCGGGGCGGACCATTCCATTAGGTCTTGGATCTTGAATTTATTAAAAATGAAAGGTATGACCAAAATCTTAAAATCTTAATGTACTCCAAAAAAGGTGGTACGTTAGGTTAACCTGAACCCCATCACTACAAGCAAGGTGTCAATTTTTTGTGGGTAATACCATCTTTTATCAAGAGATTGAGGTAGTAATGCAGGAATGGGAATTCAACAATTGCTTTGGAATTTGTCTTCCGATAATTCGCTAGTTTCAAAATGCAAAAAGGAACCCTTGTCATTCAAGGTTAAAAAGACTTTAAAAATTGTAGAACATTCGAAGATTCAAGAAAAGCTGGAGAAAAATCTATCTAGAGCTCTCGTTTAACGGGTTCTGGTGCAGATGGTGGTGTTGATGTTGTACTGAAAGGGACATTGCCTGAAGGTAAGCTTGTTAAGATTTATGTTCAGTGCAAGGCCTGGTCAAACCAGAAGGTTGGAGTAAGGGCTGTTCGTGAACTCTATGGAGTCATGGCCGGAGATCAGCTTCCGATTGGTATTTTTATTACTGCCAGTGATTTTACTGACGATGCCAGGGCTTTTGCTAAAGGTAAAAAGCTACAACTGATTTCTGGCGAGCGCCTTTTGTCTCTGATTAGCCAGTTGCCTGAAGAACAGCAACAGGCGCTGGCAAGCAGTGCTCTGGCTGGCGACTATACCACGCCCACATGCCCAAAATGTGATATCAGGATGGTGCTCCGTACCGTCTCAAAGGGAAAAAATACGGGCGACCAGTTTTGGGGATGCAGCAACTTTCCTTCATGCCATCAGAAGCTTCACTTAAAGCGGAGTCATTCAAAGGAGAAGAAAAAAGACGATTCCTTTAACCGCTTTTTTGATATCCCTGAGAATCTATCAGCAAATCCTGCCGGATTTAATGACAGTAATGAGTCTTCCAAGTCATCTGAGGCATGGTCTGCTGACTCCAGAGCTGGAAGATCATCACGTTCAAAGGGTTACGAAAGGTCTCCCGCTAAGAACAAAAACAGGGCATTTCTGGTTAGTATTGTTTTCTCCGTAGTCTTTATTGCTGTCTTGGTAAAAGCGGTCTCATCAATATTTACCTGGTTTGGTGAATCTACTCTGGATCACGCTGAAAAAGTCCAGCAGCAGGCTCAACGGGCGTATGCGGAAAAGGCAGGATCATCAATATCCAAGCCTGAAGTCCTTCCCGCCCAGGCGCGACAAACTGATGCTTATGATGAGCAGGTAAGCGTTCTTGAGCAACAGGCAACGCTGAAGTTTGAGCGGGAAAGCTCGCTTGAAAGGCTCAGAGCCAAAGAGCTTGAGAAAGTAAAGGCACAAGCCTGGGTAGACTGGTACAGAGTGCCTTGGGGCTGTGATAACTGGGATTCAGATAAGCATATGGTTGAATGTATCAATCATAAGATGGATGCAAAAGAACAGTTTGAGCAGCTCTGGGCTGAGGGTAGGGCTAATCTTTCAAAGGGCTAGCTGAAAATTTATGAGATCATGCTGTTTTTTACGTTTCAACTGGGTACAGCAACCTCTCGTAAGCTCCTTAAATAATAATTTCTATTTGAGCAGTAACACAGATGAATTTTTTACAAACACCAGAATTGACTTGTTATCGTGTCAAGGAAGATGCCCTGACCATTGTTCCTGCCTCTTCAAAAAGAGACTGGATGGATCAGACCAATTCACATTTTGCTTATCGTTGTACTCCAATGCCTATTGCTAACGGATCGGGCTGGGAGATGTTATGCCCTGAAGCTTTTGAGGCTGAATGGGATGGGGGCATCTTACCAACATCGATTTCGATAAGGTCATTGACGTCCAAAGAAGCTCCGAAATTTGTAGTATCCCATTTTGGAGATGCGATTTTGACTTTCCATACCGGCTATGTTTTCAGGACGAACAGTGGCTGGGCTGTTTGGGCTCGTGGGATGCCAAATGCAAGTAAACAAGACATCTACCCTTTGGAAGGTTTAGTAGAAACTGATTGGTTGCCCTATACGTTTACAATGAATTGGCGTTTCACAAATCCAGGCATTGTACGATTTGAAAAAGATGAGCCTGTTTGTTTTTTAACCTTATGTCCGCATGCATCTCTGGATAGCGTTCAACCTGTTATTAAAGATGTTGCTGAAAATCCGGCGTTGGAAAAAGAGTATTTAGCCTGGAAAGCCGAGCGTACTCATTTCATAGAAAAGTTGAGAAAGGGAGATGAAGAAACCATAAAGCGCGGATGGGAAAAGACCTACCTTAATGGTCCTTAACTCCCGCTTAATTTTGAATTGGTGAGTTTACGGCCTGCACACCGGGCAAAAAAGTATAGTTTTTATACACACCAAAATCTGATTTACAGGATCAGCTTGTGTTCATGGTCGCTCCGTTTATTTTTTATCCATATTTACATTTACTCGGTGTTTTCCGCGCACAGGCTATCCCGCAGTCAACGCAATTAGCTTAATACAGAGTTTCCGGGCAGCGTTATCTACTAACCACGGCTCTTCTCACATCAAGTCGCTTTGAAGCCTCCCACAGCCATTCCAGTGCCACTGTCGTTTTCACGAAGTGCAGTGTCCATTTTCTACCACTACAGGTGAGGCGGCCTACCGACCGTACAATCTTCCGGATCAAGGTGCGGATTCCATGCTTTCTTTCAGTTTTGGGCAATCTGGCCACAGGCGTAAAACGCTTGATTCGCATGAAACTTTTTACAAGGTGGAAATGCTGTATCACGTCGGGTGCTACTTGTTGGCAAAGGCTGCGGGCAACGGAGTACAGGGCTTTCATAGCTTCCGCATTAAAAAGGGTCAGATATTCTCCAATGCGAGTCTTTGTCATCGCAGCCGCGATTACGTTTCTTGAGGTGGATGTGTTCTTCAAGCAGGTCGGGCAGTTTGAGCTGGTTGGTCAGCCGGGCTATGAACAGACTTCCGGCCATGCCAGTCAGCTTGGCATCGGTAAAATCAATCAATCTCGATTTTTTCAGGCTTTGGAATTACCATTTTGTAGCGTCCCTGTGCAGCACCTTACTGGGTGCGTTGTTGTGAACACAGGTATTTTGCCTGAACAGCACAGGGGACGCTCCTTTCAATTCCTTCTGCCTTTCTTTTTCAAGTTGTTAAGCGGGAGTTAAGGATTAAATAAAAGATTGAGATAAAATTGCATCCTTTAGCTGGCCTCTCTGCCGCTGAGGCTGTTTTGCTCATGGAGGCGGTTAATCAGTTGCGATTTTCCTCTATGTCGGAAAAGGGGGGGCTGTTGTAGCTACTCAGGCAGCCTGTATTGTTACCACAGCCATTGTCGGTGTTGCTGATCATTAACTGCGCTATGCTTTTCTGTTCTTTGTTATCTCATTATTTCTGCATATGGTTTCTTTTCCTGACAGCAGCGGACCTTGAAAGAGGGGGAATAGATAACCCAGAGGTTGGCTGTTACTATGCCTGCACCATAATGAATAAGTAGCCCTATTGGGTTGGAGTCTTATGAACCGAATTCCCCTGACTATTTTCTTACCTGAAGCCAGCAGAATTTCTGCGGGCTGTATGGGGTTGGGTGGAGACTGGGATAATAGCCCGGTTTCAAAAGATCATATGATGCAGGCGCACCAGTTTCTGGACAGTGCTCTGGAGAACGGAATTAACTTTTTTGACCACGCAGATATCTATACCCGAGGTAAGGCTGAGCAGGTATTTGGCGAGGTATTGGCTCAACGGTCAGGACTGAGAGATAAAATATTCCTGCAAAGCAAGTGTGGCATTCGTTTTGCGGAAGGAAGCGTTCCAAACCGCTACGACTTTTCTCGAGACTGGATTCTTCACAGTGTTGAAAATAGTCTTGCCCGTTTGAACACCGACTACCTGGATCTCCTGCTCCTCCATAGACCGGATCCTCTGATGCAGCCGGAAGAGGTCGCCGAGGCTTTTCATCAGTTGCAGAAAGATGGAAAAGTTAAGCATTTCGGTGTGTCAAACATGAATGGCCACCAGATTAAATACCTTCAATCATTCCTTGAGCAGCCTATCGTGGTCAATCAGTTGCAGATGAGCCTGACCCACCTGGACTGGCTGGATGAAGGGGTGCTGGCGAATCACTCTGAAGGTCAGGGCGTCAGCTTTACACCTGGTACAGTGGAATATTGCCGGAGTCACAACATCCAGCTTCAGGCTTGGGGCTGCTTGAGCAAAGGCGTGTTCACCGGGAAAGATGCCCGTGGTGAGTCAGACGCTATTCAGGAAACTGCCCATTTGGTTAAAGCGTTTTCAGAGGCGTTGGGTGTTTCCAGAGAGGCGATTGTATTAGCCTGGTTGATGCGTCACCCTGCTGGTATCCAGCCGGTGATTGGAACGACAAATGCCTTGCGTATCAAGGCTTGTCGAGAGGCTGAAGATATAGAATTGAGCAGGGAACAATGGTATCAGTTGTATGTGAGTGCCAGAGGTCGTATGCTTCCGTAGTCTAAAAAGGTCAAGGTAATGTTAGGGTTGTGTATCCATAAATGTGATAATTCCCTAGTCATAGATGGATAAAAACAGTATTCACTGTCTAAAAAACACGCTAAACTAGCTGACCTTTTTCTACCCTGTGCGTAGCCTTTCTTGGCCGCAAGGGTTTTGTTGGGAAGTCCTGGCGCTTCGTTTCCTGCATTTAATCCGGCTGAAAGTTGAATTGCATACTCTGTTGAGTGCTCAGCCACTGGAAGATCGATAGATCTTGTTATCCTCTATCAATGCAGGCCAAGCTTGTTATCAAGCCTCTCCAAACGCAGTCGTGGACCTCACAGGCGATTCGGTAACGTCATTCTGTTCTTGAATCAGACCGATTTTTCCGGGTAGCAGCACCAGGAAGTCCATGGCCTGCAAATCCTCCGAATGCTATTTGGTAAAGCATCGGCAAAGTGCATCGCCATTCCATTTCTGTTTGCTCCGAGCGTCGCCAGCACCAAGCAGCCATGAGCCGGCTTACCGGACCATCAAATGCCGTCTGATCTGAACCTGACAGCTTTTGAGATTAAGATGGCGGCATTTCTATGGTAAAGAATTGAATTTATGGAGTATCAAATTGACTGATACCAACAACGCGATGACTTTTGCGGATCTTCCTCTGTCCGAGGCAGTAATCAAGGCTGTACAGGATGTAGGCTATGAGAGCCCATCCCCGATTCAGGCTCAAAGTATTCCTCATCTGCTGGAAGGTCGTGACCTGCTTGGACTGGCTCAGACCGGAACGGGTAAAACCGCTGCATTTGCGTTGCCACTGCTGTCTCGTATTGACCTGCAGCAGCGTGATCCTCAGGTTCTGGTATTAACGCCAACCCGAGAGCTGGCCATTCAGGTTGCTGAAGCATTCCAGCGTTATGCCCGTCATATGAAAGGCTTCCATGTACTGCCTGTATACGGTGGTCAGGATATGCGTGGACAATTGCGCAGTCTGCAGCGTGGAGCCCATGTGATTGTGGGTACACCGGGTCGTGTTATGGATCACCTGCGTCGTGAAAGCCTCAAGCTGGACGGTTTGAAAACGGTCGTTCTTGATGAAGCGGATGAAATGCTTCGCATGGGCTTCGTGGATGATATTGAATGGATTATGGAGCAGACACCGGCAGATCGTCAGGTGGCCCTGTTCTCGGCAACCATGCCGTACCAGATTCGCAAAATTGCGGACACCTATCTTAAAAACCCGGCAATGGTTGAGATTAAAGCCAAGACGGCAACCGTTGATACCATCACTCAGAAGGTCTGTATGGTTAGTGGTTTCCACAAGCTGGATGCGCTTACCCGTATTCTGGAAGTTGAGCCGTTCGATGCCATGATTATTTTCGTGCGCACCAAAACCGCAACGGTTGAGCTGGCTGAAAAACTGGAAGCCCGGGGCTTTGCCGCAGCAGCACTCAATGGTGATATGAGCCAGGCGCTGCGTGAAAAAGTCGTTGACCGTCTCAAGAAAGGTTCTCTGGATATTCTGGTAGCCACTGACGTAGCGGCCAGGGGCCTTGATGTTGAGCGCATGAGCCATGTGGTGAACTACGACATCCCTTACGATACTGAGGCGTATGTTCACCGTATTGGTCGTACCGGCCGTGCGGGTCGTGAAGGTACCGCTATTCTGTTTGCTACGCACAGAGAGCGCAGAATGTTGCGTTCCATTGAAAGTGCTACACGACAGCGTATTGACACCATGCGTCTGCCTTCCATGAGCGATGTGCGTGATATCCGTATCCGCCAGTTTAAGGAAGAAGTGGGCAAAGTACTGGAGATGGGGGAAGAGCTGGATGTGTTCCGTGAACTGGTGGCTGAGCTCGGACAGGAAAATGCCCTGAGCCACGAAGACATGGCGGCGGCACTGTGCTTTATGGCACAGAAAGAGCGCCCATTCCCGGATGCCAAAGAGCCAGAGCAGCCTCGTCGTGAAGGCCGTGAGCGTGGCGAGAGAGGTGATCGTCCTGATCGTGGAGAGCGACGCGGGCGTGATGGCGAGCGACGTGGCGAGCGTGGCCGTGAGCGCAACAATGACGGAATGGTTCGCTATCGTGTAGAGCTGGGTCGTGACCAGGGAATCAATCCGGGTGATCTGGTTGGTGCTATTGCCAATGAAGGCAAAATCTCCGGACAGAGCATTGGCCATATCCGTTTGTTTGACAGCTGTTCGTCAGTCTATCTGCCAGAAGGGATGGATAAGGCCGTTATTGAAGCCTTGAAAGGCGCGAAAATCCGTAACCGTCCGATGGAGTTAAAACTGTGGTCAGGTGACGAGCCTCAAGCAACAGAGCGTCGTGGTGGTCGTCGTGAGGGTGCTGGTCGCCGTGATAGTGGTCGTGCTCAAGGTGGCCGTCGGGAAGGTGGTCGTGGTGAAGGCAGCCGTGGTGGTGATCGTCGCCCACGTCGTGATAATAGCGGTAACCGTTAAGTATCTTACTGGTGGCTTTCTGAGCCACCAGTAAACCCTTTACTAAATTAATCTTTCCTGAATAGGAGGTAAGTGGGCCAAAATAACCTCTTGGTCAGTACACCACATATTGCAGAAAGCTTGTTGCTTTACTTCAAGTTCCTCGCAGTTGTACGGGTTTCTGCATCTTATTCTTTCCAGTTCAAAATCCACTTTATCTACAGCTACCCAACAACTATGCCCACCTCTTCTGACTAAAACGGCGACAGAACGGTTTTGTTCTATTTCTTCTGATAGTTTGGATAACCCATTAATTTTTTTCTTTTGGCAGGGGATGTTGTGTAAGCAATGCAGTTTATGAAAAATGCTGTCCTGATTATCACAATCTGTATCTTGAACCCTGTCTGACCGGATGTCTTTGCCTTGCTCGTAAGCAAACATTGCAGCAATAGCCGCTCCGCTGTTTGCTGAAGTCTTCTGTTGAATTATGGGTTTATCGTTCTGGGTGAAAAGCACTTCTATACTTCCAACTTTTTTAGTCCTTTCAGAATCCAGATAATATATTTTGTCTATAACATCATCTGGAAAAATCAAAGTGTAGTGATGTCGGCAACTAAAGCTTACCTTTCCAAGCAGTGGGTGAGTTTGAAAAATAAACTGAGTATATAGCTCTAACTTAACTACTTCTAATTTTGTGACTTCAGTAAAAGGCTCGTGAATACCTTTAGCATTTAGATAGCTGGAAAAGTCTTGAGACTGAAGTGTTCCCTGAAAATGCGCTTCTATCTCTTTGCAACAGGCCGATAGCTCTTCTCTGTCATATGCATCACTTCTTTTGCGAGTTGTCATCACCTCAGGAGGGTAGCGCCTTGGGTAGTTTGAGGGCTCAATACCTGCAAGAGACATGAGTTTTTTTGCGAGGTGTTCATATACTGTTTGTCGATCATTTCCCTGTTTTGACTCGGAAGTACATAAAGTTTGACCATCAGTTGAATTGGCTATTTCACAACGACTACCTTGCCTTAATGCTAAAGCTTGTGCTTGATCTTGTGAGTTGCCTGATCTCAGGTTTATTGTTTTTTCTTCAGGTGACTCTGTGCTGCCTGCTAGTCTCACCCTGTGGATACCTGCCTGGGGGCTTTTGGGCGGACTACTTTCGTGAAATACCTGGTTTTTCTGTTGAGTAGTTATAGGTTTGACTGGCGAGAAGGTTGAGGGCTCCATAAGTAATATCTGAATGGTGATTTAATAGTGAACTTTCGACAGGGAAGGTTGGGGAATGGTTCACTTAAATATGGATAAGATTTACTTATACGGACCTTTCAAGCTGTTCAGGCAGGCGGTAAAACATGAAACAAAACAGAAAAAAAGTGACAGGCTGAGCCACCCAGTACAAAGAGGTGCCAGATTGCGTGATTAAAAGGCAGTTTTTTCCACAGATAAAAAATAACGCCTAGCGTGTAAAGTAACCCACCCGCAACCAGCCAATATATTCCTCCAGTAGACAAATTATCTGCCAGTTCACCGGAAGCGATCAGCACCAGCCATCCCATAAGAATATAGGTGCTCACTGATAGCTTTTTATACCTTGAGCCAAATACGACTTTAAAGATGATGCCCAATGCTGCCAGTGTCCATATGATGGCGAAAAGTATCCAGCCAGTCATGCTTCTCATGCTTACCAGCAGAAAAGGTGTATAAGTCCCGGCAATGAGCAGGTAGATGGAACAGTGATCCAGTATTTTGAAGACTTTCTTGGTTTCAGGGTGCTGAAAGCTGTGATACAGCGTGGAGGCCAGAAACAGCAGAATCATGGTTGCGCCATAGATGCTGAAGCTGACTACCCGCCATACATCAGCCTGATGAGCGGCAAAGGTTACCAGCAGCGTCAGGCCCGCGACACTCAACAGAGCGCCCAGTCCGTGGGTAATACTATTCGCAATCTCTTCAGCCAGACTGTAACCCCGACTGATAAGTTTGTTTCCTGCAGTAGATTTAAGAGCCATATACCGGTTGTTTATTCCGTGCCAGTGTATCTGATCATACTGAATCTTGTTCCTGTATGCATAGGAATTATTCTCATTTAAATTAGAATGGCAGCAATACCTGATGATCGACTACTTTATTCCTATCAGCTTCTGTTTTGCTGGCTGATTAAAGGGCCATGTTTTGCGGAGGTCAGGCCTCTCTGTTTCAGGCAGTCACCCTCTACAGGCTATCGTTGATGGCCTTCCCTTGTTTTTCTTCATTCCCGTAGCTGGAGTATGACATGAAAAGGTTAATTCACTCTTGTATCATTTTGGCTGCAGGCGCTGCTTTGTTTGGGTGCAGCTCCCATAAGCTGACCAGCGTTGATCCACAGCTGGTTGAGAACAAAACCTGGGTATTGACGTCAATGAACGGTCAGGCAGCCTCGGGTCCAAGAGTAACCATGGAGCTTCGGCCTGCGACTGCGCAGGATGGCCGGATTGGTGGTCAGGCACAGTGCAACCGTTATTTTGGCAGTTATCAGGTTGCGAACAATAAGATTCACTTTACCCCAATGGGAGGCAGCAGGGCGGCCTGCCCGGCACCGTTTATGACCAAGGAAGCAGAGTATCTGGCAACGTTTCCAAAACTGGATAATATCGCCATTAAAGAGCATGGGCTGATGTTGAACAGTCGCAGTGGTGATCAGAAACTGACCTATGTTGCTGAGTCTGCCTATGTGAGTGGTCAGATCGCTGCCAGTGAGGGGACTTTCGCTCCGGGTTCTGAAATTATTGTGGTTCTGCAGGACAGCTCGATGCCAAACGACCCTGCAGGCATTATCGGAATTGAGCGAATTCAGGTCGGCAGGAATGTTGATGTGGTGGATTATATGGTCAACTACGCGCCGGAGTTGGTCAATCCAGGTAGCAATTATGAACTGCTCGCAGAAGTCATTCAGAACGGGCAGTTGATGTTTATTACTGCTGTTAAGCCTTCTGTTGATTTGAAGTCAGCGCCTTCGAAGGATTGATTCACCATAAGTATCTAAAAAGCCCAGAACTCCATATCGGTGCTTTGGGTTTTTTGTGCTTTTTTAGCGCGTATCTGGCGTATCGAGTGTTTATTCTGCACTAATTTGGTGTGGCGCGGGGTTACCCTGTTCATCAACGCAGACAAAAACAATGCGATCAATGACAATAATGACCTGTCTTGTTACTTTATTTCGTACGACGCAACATAATGTTAGAGAAGTTGTTCCGATAATGCAGAAACCTTATTCACAAGCTTGTGAAAACAACAAAACAGCCATTCTTGAAGTGATCTCCCAATACTTTGATGCTTGTTCCCATATTCTTGAAATTGGCAGTGGCACTGGGCAGCATGCCGTTTTTTTTGCTGGGGAAATGCCGCAGCTCAAGTGGCAGACTTCTGACCTGAGAGAGAATCACCCGGGGATCATCAGCTGGTTATCAGAGGCTGAGTTGGAGAATGTCAGATACCCCATTGAATTGAATGTTTCATTGGCTGATTGGCCTGTTGAAGGCTTTGACGGCGTATTTTCTGCGAATACGTCCCACATCATGGCGTGGTCAGAAGTGGAAGCTATGCTTCAGGGGATTGCTTGTCATCTACCTGATGGGGGCATTTTCTGCCTCTATGGGCCTTTTAATTATCAGGGGCAATATACCAGTGAGAGTAATGCTCTGTTTGATCAGCATCTCAAACAAAGAGCGCCCCATATGGGAATTCGTAATTTTGAAGCGATTAATAGCCTGGCCAGAGAACAAGGGTTGATACTGCTAGCCGACTGTGAAATGCCCGCCAACAACCGAACCCTTGTCTGGCAAAAGGGGGGGCAAAAACAGTAGTCATAATCTGTACAGTCAGGGTGTTATACTGCTCGCCTGCTTTTTTTCCCCGGATAGATCCATGGTTAGAATTGGTCGAATGAATCGTCTGAAGGTGGTCAACCTTCTGGATTTTGGTGCATTTCTTGGTGGTGGTATGTTGGAAGATATTCTGCTGCCAAAACGTTTTATGCCAGAGGGGTGCCAGATTGGTGACGAGCTGGAAGTGTTTGTTTATCTGGATTCTGATGAGGTGCCTATTGCTACCACCCTCCGCCCTAAAGCTCAGGTTGGAGAGTTTGCCTGCCTTAAAGTAACTGACGCTAATCGTATCGGTGCTTTTCTGGACTGGAACATGCCTAAAGAGCTGCTTGTTCCTTTCAGTGAGCAGAAAGAACGGATGGTCAAAGACCAGTTCTATGTTGTTTATATTTATCAGGAGCAACAGAGCTACCGTATTGTTGCCTCTTCAAAGATCAGTAAGTTTCTTAGTACATTCTCGACAAAAGAGTCGCATGAATATAGTAATGGTCAGTCAGTTTCAATGATGATCTGTGACCGTACAGACATCGGCTATACGGCGATTATTGATAATAAATATCTGGGCGTGCTCTTTGATCAGGATATCGATAGACCGATCCGAATGGGAATGAAGTTTGATGGCTTCATTAAAAGGGTAAGGCCGGATCAGAAGCTGGATGTGTGCCTGAAAAAACCGGGTTTTGACAAGCAGGAGATGACAGGTCTTGGTGCCGTTATTCTTGATAGACTGAGAGCTGAAAATGGCTTTTTGCCTTTCAATGATCGCACTGACCCTGATACGGTGAAAAGAGAGTTCTCGGTCAGCAAGCGGGTGTTCAAAATGGCTATTGGCGGTTTGTATAAAGAACGTCTTATTCGTATTGAGGAAGATGGCATTCGCCTTATATAAAAGGCTGGTTTGGTGAGTTAGTCACTTCGGCCCCGACCCTCGATCAACCAGCATTGTTCAACCATGCCATATTACCACTCTGAACCCCAGAATGCCAAATACCAAGCCTCCGACCACTGAGCCAATAATCCCGATAATGATATTCCACATCAAGCCAAAGCCACTGCCCTTAAAGAACTGGCCGGCAAGAAAGCCTGCGATAGTGCCAACAAGCAGAAAAACAAGGATATCAATAATGCCCATATCTCCTCCTGAAGATACAGATAAAATGGTAATGGCCTGCCATTTGAGAGGGTTTGGCAGGAGTTTATGAAGAAGGTGGGTTGAGGCAATTTTAGTTTAGTTTTTTGAAACTATGGAGCCTGGAATGGTCGTTGAGCGCTCAATCCATCAGGAATTGGCTGGTGGCTAAAAACAGGGACTTCCAGTAAACTGCTCAGGTTTTGCTTTTCATATCTTCCTCTCTGTCAGAGAGGCTAATTTTCCAAGCTTAGCAGGTGACCAAATGGGCAAATTCTATACCCAGACGAATCTTCAGATCGACGACAAACAGGCCTTCCGGGTGTTTGACGGCAAGAAACAGGCCCGCCTTGGAACAGAAAGGAATCCTGCAGAACTCACTGTGCAGACTGAAGAGCGTAAGGATGAGCTGGAAAAAGAGTTCATGGAGAACGGCTGGTTCTGCCACATTGAAGTCGATGAGGAAGCGCCTGAAGATACATCAGCTCTTCAACTGCTAAGAGAAACGCCAAAAACGACGGTTCTTGAGAAAGTGCCTGGACGGAATGACCCATGTCTTTGTGGTAGTGGGAAAAAATATAAAAAATGCTGTGGTTGATAACAAAGCTGAACCCTTCTGGTTGCTGAAAAAATCACCTGATAAGTAGAAAAAATTCTAATTCGGTCCATTATTAGTGCAGATAGGTTATTTATAGAGTCATCTTGTCGACCTGTCTTAATAAGCCTCCTACTTTCAAAAGCCGCTTTTAGTGGCTTTTGTTTTATCTATCAGGTGGACCGAATATGAAAAGTCAGACGATGGGTAGTAGCCTTCTGGTCGCCGGTACTTCGATTGGTGCTGGTATGCTGGCATTGCCTCTGGTAGCAGCACTGACTGGTCTTGGCTGGGGTGTATTCCTGATGTTTCTGATGTGGGGCCTATCTACCTATGGTGGTCTTTTGATTGCAGAGGCGTGTCGGGCCTGTCCGGAAGCCGAAAATCTTCATGGTGTGATGGGGCGTTTGATGGGGCCGGTTGGTCAGGGTATCGCCGTCGTTGCCATGCTGTTCCTCTACTACTCGCTTTGTGCAGCTTATATTTCTGGCGGTGCCAATGTGCTGGGTAGTCTGCTGGCAAAAGAGGGGGTTCACCTTCCTTTTCGGATAACGGCAACGGTCGTTGTATTACTGGTTGCGATCCTGGTTGTCACGGGTACCCGGGTGGTGGATGTGGTGAACCGGGTGATGTTTGCTCTCATGCTGGCTCTGTTGCTGTATATCGTAGTGTCGCTATTGCCAGAAGTCAGCTTGAGCAATGTTGTGCTGGAAAACAGTGCCCCCAGTATTCTTGTTGCTGCATTACCGGTACTGTACACATCTTTTGGTTACCATTGTGCGGTTCCTACCGTCGTTCAGTATGTTCAGGGAAAACCTCACCGGTTTCGTTATGCCCTGATTGGAGGCAGTTCGCTTCCATTCGGTATCTATGTGATCTGGATGATTGTGGTTATTGGGGTGGTTTCTTCTGCAACGGTGATTAGTATGGCCCATAGTCCGGATGGTGTTACGTCACTGATGGATGCTATTGGCAGTCACTCCAGAACAGCGAGCTTTGATTATATGATCAGTGCGTTTGCGGCTTTTGCCCTGGGTACTTCATTTCTTGGTGTCGCTCTAGGATTATTTGATTACCTGGCTGAAGTGTTTGGTCGATCCCATGGTATTTGGGGACGCATTGAAACAATCACTCTGACTCTGCTAATACCTTTGCTGGCAGCCATTTTTATGCCGGGTAGCTTTGTCACTGCACTTGGTTACGCTGCAATTGCCCTGGTGATTCTGGCGGTATTCATCCCGGTTGCGTTGGTTTGGAAGGTTCGTAAGCTCCATATGGAAGAACCTTATCAGGTGGCTGGTGGTATTCCTGGTCTGACCATTGCCATCATCATTGGGCTTGTGGTGATTGGTGCTCAGTTTGGTGTGATCAGTGGAATATTACCGTCGATTGGTTGATTGATAACCGGGTTAACAAAATGGTCTATTTTTTCCTTCTCTAACCTATAAGAACGGAGAGGCCTCATGCCCCTTATTAACCTGGATGCGTTTTTTCTGAAGTACGCAGACTGTCACAAAAGGCTGATGCCCTGGGGCTAATGACTCAATTTACAGAGCGAGCGGTTTTCTGGGAAGCGTGTGGTAGTGACCTCCAGGGTAAAGAAGAAATTCATGGGTGGTACCGGTTTATGTTCAGTCGGTGGGAAATCGATAATATGGAGTATGATCTGGCCGCTGAAATGGTGAGAGAGGATTTAGTCTGCTGTGCCTGTTACTGGAATGTACGATGCTCTGAGAAAGGTTCAGAGCAGGGCATGAGAAATGTGATAGTTCGTTCTTCATACGCTTTAAGAACCGTTGATGAGGGGTTGAAAATCTGGCATCTGCACAGTGGTGTATAAGGCTGGGTGAGTCCTGACGGTATGCTTCTCCAAGCATCTCAGATTATCTCGGAGATATTTATTATATCAATGCGATAGGCTTATGTTCTTTAAGTTACCCGGTTCTCAATGTTATAAAACTACCTTGATTTCGTTCAGGACGAGCCAAGTATGCCTGCTGGATATTGGTCGGTTTACATCATTCTTGCCAGTGATAACAGTCTCTATACAGGCATTACCACCGATATTGTTCGGCGGTGGCAGCAGCATTGTGGCGCTGCTGGTGGTGCCAGATTTTTCAGGGGGCGCAAGCCAAAGCAACTTGTCTACCTGGAAGATGCCGATAACCGCTCATCAGCAAGTCGGCGAGAGGCCGCCATTAAGAAGTTAACCCGAAAGCAAAAGTTGATCTTACTTTCTTCTTCTGAGAATCGCAGTCACCTTTGGGCAGGTAAGTTGCTTCCCGCTCCCTAAATACACCTTGTTGGAGGCCTTTTAACAGATGGGCACGCAATGTCTTTCTAAGCGTGTTCATGGCTTTTTAGAACAAAAAAAAGCATAAAATATCATTTTGGGTTCAAGGTTGAACGTTTAGATAGTATGATTCACCAAAAATGAATGAAGCAGGAAGGATCTTTGTAAGACACAGGGTAGATAAATACTACTGTTTCATTGCCTTTGGATAACAACAATAAATATGAGGTGTTCATGGAAGCCAGTTTTTGGGATGGCAAGCGTGCCCCCGGTGTTGCTGACCAAATTGATCTTGATAAGTTCAAAAACCTGGGTGAAGTCATTGAACATGCAGTCCATAAATACGGTGACAGACCGGCTTATACAAGCATGGGCAGAACGGTTACCTTTCACGAAATAGACCGTCTGAGCACAGAGTTTGCAGCTTACCTCCAAAACCATACGACACTGAAACCTGGTGACAGTATCGCCATTCAGTTGCCTAATCTGCTTCAGTATCCCGTTGTCGTTTATGGTGCGATTAAAGCGGGGCTGATTATTGTCAATACAAACCCTCTGTATACTGCCAGAGAGATGAAGCACCAGTTTACAGACTCTGCTGCCAAGGCTCTGGTCTGCCTGAATGTAGTCGGCCATCTGGTTGAGGACATCATTCAGGATACGCCAATCAAGCATCTGATCGTTACCGAGCTGGCAGACCTGTTGCCCTGGCCTAAGAGAAGCCTGATTAATCTTGCCGTAAAACACGTCAAGAAGATGGTTCCTTCATACAAACTGCCTCAGGCATTGAGCTTCAATCAGGCGATGAAGCTTGGGGCAAAATCCCGGTACAGTAAGCCACTCTCTCCAGATGCTGATGATGTGGCGGTTTTGCAATACACCGGTGGTACTACCGGGGTTGCTAAAGGTGCCATGCTGACTCAGCGAAACCTGGTGAGCAATGTTTTGCAAACGGCCAGTGTACTGTCACAGACCGATGAAAGCGGCGTGCCTTTGGCAAAGCCTGAAGGTAATACTGCCATAGCCCCTTTGCCTCTTTATCATATTTACGCATTTACTGTTCACCTGATGGCGTTTTTCCAGCTGGGTGGGCACAGCGTTCTGATTGCCAACCCACGGGATATGGATACGTTTGTTAAGGCCTTGAAGCCGCACAAGATGAATATATTTATTGGGTTGAACACACTGTTTGTTGGTTTGATGAATCATCCTGAATTCAAGGATCTTGATTTTTCAGACCTGCAACTGACTATGTCGGGTGGGACTGCTCTGCAGGCAGCCGTTGCCAATCGTTGGAAGGGCATGACCGGCTGCACAATATCTGAGGGGTATGGGCTTTCTGAAACATCCCCGGTGGTCTCTTTGAACCCCGCGGGCAGTTACTCCAAGTTGGGTACTGTTGGTTTGCCAATGTCTGGAACCGCTCTCAAGACAATTGATGACCAGGGTAATGAGTTGCCTCTGGGAGAGCGGGGAGAGCTCTGCGTGCAAGGGCCTCAGGTGATGAAAGGCTACTGGATGCGCCCGGAAGCAACCGCAGAGGTGATCGATGATGAAGGCTGGTTCAAAACCGGAGATGTGGCCATTATCGATGAAGAAGGTTACGTGAAGATCGTCGACCGGGTTAAGGATATGGTACTGGTCTCAGGCTTTAATGTTTATCCTAACGAAGTTGAAGATATTGTTTCCAAGCATGACAAAGTCCAGAACTGTGCCGTCATTGGTGTGCCTGATGAAAAAACCGGTGAGGCCGTCAAACTCTTTATTATCCCTGGAGATAAGAGCTTAACGGCTGAAGAGGTTAATGAGTACTGCAGGCTTAACCTGACAGCTTATAAGATCCCAAAGCAGGTTGAGTTCAGGGATGTGCTGCCAATGACACCTGTTGGTAAGATTTTGCGTAAGGACCTTCGTGCCGAGGAGATGAAGAAACGGGAGGCCATTTCCTGACTTTTCTGGAAATCAAAGCCCCGGTAATTACCGGGGCTTTGAAATTACGTTGGCTTTTATTAATTTTTATGTTTATCACTTAAATACAGTGGTTTTAATTGCTGAATGATTTTTAGTGTGTTCTTTTTACATGTTTCTTGATTTTTAATTTTACTGTTCTGGGAAGTGCCTGGTCTTTCTAATCGGATGGTTTTGGTTTTTAATAAAATTAAGAGTTATGTTTCATTCTGGGTTTCTTGTTTCATATGCTGCCCATGATTTGGATTTAGTGCCGTTCAATTTCTGATGATTGCTTGATGTTCGGTTTTCTTGCTGTGCCTGGGATGTTGTGCCTTTCCTGAAGCCGCTGATAGCGTGATTGTTCAGTTTTTTTGGCGTATTTATAAATATGAATTAAACTCAATGATTAGGTTTTTCACGATGTAAGCAAGTAGTCATATTGCTTCATTCATGTTTTTATGAGACTGAATTGTTATGTCGGTAGTACTTTGATTGTTAATATGGTTTTATTTGATCTTTCCCGTTTTTACTGCAATTTTTCTAAATTAGCTTTTAGTCATTACTGAACTCCCAAACCATATGATGAGAGTCAGGTTCCTCGTAATTCACCTGAGAACGCATATTTTGTCGTGACATAATGCAGGTATTATGTAAGATGATGTCTACAGAAAGCATTTTGTGAGAGGTGATGAGATAATATGCTCATTTATTTTTATCAACAATGCACGGGCTTGTCTCTATTTACAGACAGAAGCGTCAATGTTAAGTTTTTCTATTGATTTCTAACGCCACTTTTAATTGATACTTTTATTGACAAGATTGGTTTCAAACAATGAATATTTTTGATGAAGCACTCAGTGTCCTGAAGTCTAAAGTTCAGGTTCGTAAGCTGTTCCATGATATGCATGCTGAAGACCTTCAGCGTGTCATCGGCCGAATTGACGCCATTTATGAAGAAAAGTTGATGGCCCAAATGGAGGTTGAAGAGGAGCATGCTCGAAAGAAAGAGGCTTTGGATGCGGTTGTTCAACAGATGAAAGAGCTTGGACTCTCTCTGGGTGACATTAAAGATCTGGCTGATGACAAGAGCAGTAGTGGTCGTAAAGGGAAAACACGCCAGCGTTATTTATTCCGCTATGAAGCTACCGATGGCTCATCTGTAGATTGGGAGGGCGCTACAACAGGACGTATTCCTGCAGACTTCTCGGCTTATCTTGAACGCACCGGTAAAGATCGCAAGGCCTGTATCGTTTCTGAGCTCTAATTGCTCCTGGTTTTATGTGATTAAGGGCCCTGTAGCATATTAGGGCCCTCCTATTCTATTTTGTCGGATTTAGTCGCTGTTCAATCATCTCTTTCAGTACACTTTCTTTAGTAAACCCACCAATGACTTCATCGGGAAAAACCAGTGCTGGTGTGCCGGTAATGCCCAGCCGTTGAGCCAACATAATATTACTGTCCAGTTGCTGGTTAATATCAGCATCAATCGCTTTCTTCAGTTCTTCCAGGTTCAGGCCCTGAGATTTAACGTTACTGGCAATGGAGTCGGAATCATGCCGGGCAGGATGCGATATAAATTGCTTATGCAGGGCAAGGTAGGTCTCATTACCTGCAGCCTTGGCGGCTAATGAGAGGGCTGCCGCCTCCCTTGAGCTTGGCCCAAGGATAGGGAGGTCTTTGTATATGATTTTTAAATCAGGGTAAGCTTTTACCAATGATTCCAGTACAGGGTCCTGCCGTTTGCAGAATCCGCAGTTAACATCGCCAAAGTAAACGATGCTCAGTTTTGGGGTCATTGAGCCAGCAAATGGGTCATTACTGTTGTTAAAAAGCTCGGCTTTACTGCTGGTCAGTGTTGAGTTTTGAGCCTGTGTTTTGGCAACCTCTTCTCTTTTTTTCAGCTCATTGACCACTTCAATAAAGATTTCAGGGTTTTCGATCAGGGTCTCACGCACCAGTTCTCTAACTTGTTGCTGCTGTTCCTGGTCCAGAGGCGCAGCCTGGCTGCTTAATGGAAGTATTAATGCAGTAGTAGCAATGGCTAGAAGTTTTTTCATGGCTAACATCCAATGTAATTGTATTAGGGCTATTTTTATCCATCATACCTTTTTGGGGGACCGCTATGGAATGGAGTCTCTCTTGTCTAAGGTAATAATATTGTAAGCACTGTCATTTTAATTCTGATTATTAATTAAGCATTGAGTATGTCATTGGTAAGCTTCTGTGATTCCGGGACGTTTATTGCTGCAGGGCAAGTTATACAGGATAAAGCCTGCGTATTGTTTTTGAAGGGATAGTGACAGTGTCAAGACCGCTGAAGTACCCGGAAGGACAGAATATCGGTATCGAGCAGTGATATGAGAAAAGCCAAATATACTTTACATCAGGCGTTGTTGTTGGCTTCCCTGACACCTTGTCAGGAAAGAACGATAGCCTGCTAAATGATTGCTGAAGAGGCCGATAACAACAGTTCCTTAAAAACACACGTAAAGGACTGAAACAATGAAAGTAATTGCTGTTGCTGTAGCGGGATTGTTATTGGCTGGTGTTGCCCAGGCTGCTGACAGGGTTGAAGACCAGAAGAAACAGGGCATGGTTTGTTATTCTATGGGAAGTGTTTCTGCCGTTCGTCAGGCCAGTGAATCACGCTTCTCAGCCCAGGGAAATATGTCACCCAACCTTTCGGTAAATGTGGCGCCTACCTTTTATATCACCAGTGACCGTGACTATAAGGCCTGCCGTAAAATGGCGGCTGAAAGGGGCGCTCACGTGATCATTGATCCGAATGCCTGATTTTTTGATTTGAACCACAAAGGCTCAAAGGCACAAAGTAAAAATTATCGCTTTGTTTCTCAGGTCCATTTTGGTTCGGTTCTGCAGATTGGTTTCCAGAGGAGGCTGATGGCAGGAAGGCTATAAAAAAGCCGGTTCCTTTCATGGGAACCGGCTTTTTTTTGGCTGGGTTTTAAGCTTCTCGTTCCCACGGTCCTGAGGCTGTCGCAAAAGGGCAAAAGAACACCCAGTCGTCATCCCCGCGAAGGCGGGGATCCATAGCCCGCAATGGATTCCCGCCTTCGCGGGAATGACGGAAGTGGCATTCAAGGGCTTTTGCGACAACCTCTCCTCCGTGGGAATGCATAGCTTAAACTCGATGAAAAATATCGACTATATGCAAGCTTGCGAACTCTCGTATGCATTCCCACGCGAAGGTGGAGTTAGAAGGTATAACCAACGGTTCCGGTAATGGTGCCTTTACGAAGAACGGTATCGGCATCGCCACCCCAGGTCACTTTAGCCATCATATCGTCATACTTGGCAGTCAGACCCATATTGATCTTCTTCTCGCCTTCTTCAAAGCGACCGGTCATATGGGAGTTACCATCAACGTCGTGAGTGAAGCGGAAGGTGGATTCCAGATTCAGACCTGGCATGGCAACATCATTCCAGTTCGCGCCGACCATCATGTTGTAGCCCCAGCTGAAGCGGTGAGACGCTCGTCAGCATTTTCAGAAACATCTTCTCCAGCCCAATCACTGGAGCCTTTCGCAACATATCGCTCATAGTTATCAAGGCCGGAAACCTGTTGAAATGCCGCTTCACCAACAACGTACATCAGGTCAGTACCGAGCACAGCACCAAAAGGTTGAATAACGGACAGTGAGGCATCCCACATTGGAGTTCTCTCATAGTTTTGGTAACGCTCACCTGCTGAGGCGGTTATGGAAGGGTCAACTTGAGATGCTGACCAGTCATTACCTAAAAGAATATCTCCTGTCCCATTGAGAACCATTGCAAGAAGGTCTTCTGGGTGATCAACCCAGATAGGAGCATTTTCTCTATAGGTTAATTCACCAGCAATTGGGTATAACCAAAGACTTTCGTGTGGAAGCTGGCCCCCATACTTTAATATCTTCAGGATATACTGTTCCAGCGTATGCATTATTATGCATCAGCATGTGTAGGCCGGAGAGTAATCCAAATGCTGGGTGAGCATTACCACCAGGTAAGTCCAGCCGCGACTTCAGCTGCTGCAGATGCAGCAGCATTTTCATCCAGTTCATAATCAATAAAAGGTAGGCTGGAATGGTAGTTCGCATAATAAAAAGCAAACTCTGTATCTTCTAGTGACTCAGGTTCATAGGTAAACCGCAGACCCCCCACTGTTACTGGCTGAGTTTTCCAGATGTATCTGCAACAACAAAATAATCTGCAGTAGTCGTATAGTCCTGTGTCAGCCATCAAACCTCGCATTGTGTTAGTGCATCTACACCGGCCATGTTGTGGCAAAGGTTTGAACGTCGTAGTGAGCAAAATCCGATCCCGGAACAAATATATCCTCACCTGAACCATAAGTGCCACGACCTGGCAGGATAGAGCTGTCCCAGTCATACTGAACAAAGCCAGACAGCGTCATTTGATCATTAAACTGCAAGTCGGCCATGACCATACCCTGTGCCAGATTCAGATCACCATCAGAACCAGGAACAGTAGACAGTGCCATATCGTAGGCATTCAAATCCATCATGCCGCCGCCGTAGAAAATGGTTTCCCCCCAATTATGGGTCTGATCACCCAGTTTCACGCTGAGCTTCTGGCCACCATCAAACTGCCAGTCGGCAAAAACATAAGCACTTTGCAGCTTAACACCACGGCCCTGGTTGTCTTTGACTTCATCGGACCAGCCTGGGAAGGTTCCGCTTTCATCATAAGGCAGTGGACCATTACCGTTGTTATAGTCGTTAGCGTTATTTTCTTCCCAATGATTGGTTCCATTCATCAGTACATGGTCGTAATAGGCAGTGGCACGACCAAAGAAACCGTAGTTGTCTTTTTTAACATCCAGCTCAGAGGTAACTTTCAGTGCTTTGCTGACAAAGCCTCTTTTGAATGAACGATCGCCGTCGTTTTCAAGCTGTTCGTTGGATTCTGGCGTTTCATAACCTTCAAGGTCGTATTTGGCGCCCAGGGTGATGGTGGTATTGAGGGTTCCCTGTACTTCTCCATCCATTGCCTCAAACTCAAAAGCCTGAGCAGAAGCAGAGAGAAGCAGTGTGCCCGTTAACATAAAGCCAGCAGTAGCCGGTGCGAGCTGCAGTCGATTTAACATGAGGGGCTGTATCCTTGCCGTTTTATTATTAGAGTTATTATTTGTGTGTTTTTATTGTTTTGTGTGTCGGCCTGACTATTTGTACTAAAGTGCATGTTGGTATGCAAGAAATTTATACCCTGTTTTTTACTTCCTCCTTACTCACTTTTGTCTTGTTTTATAGTGTTTTCTCGTTATCGAGGTTCTTCCCGTTCCGACGTTCTGCGTAGTGTTGCAAAAGGTACATCAGGGCGGAATACACGCTTAGCCGTCATCTCCGCGAAGGCGGAGATCCACTGTTCGTGGTGGATTCCCGCCTGCGCGGGAATGACGATGTTGAGATTTTTCCCTGTTCATCGTTCTGCGTGGGAACGAGAGTTATGAGCCGTAACCGCCTCCTGCACAGGGCTCACCTTCGGAGCCCATCTGGTTGATCCATTGACTGACCAGCTCTACGCCTTTGGCGTGACTGAGAGATCTACCCAGCTCCGGCATCATTTCACCGGGTTCCAGAGTCTCCATCCGGAAGGTCAGAATGGATTGATCTGCGTGACCCGGTAAAATATCCACAGGGCGGTTGCCTGCACCTTTTCCTGCGGCAATAGGACGTTTGCACAGACCGAATGTGGCATCCAGCGGAGTATCCATGGTTAAGAACAGGCCACTGGTTCTGGCTGCTCCTTTTGGGTTATGGCAGTGGCTGCAGTTGGCATCCAGATAACTTCGAGCCCTGTGGGCCAATGTTTCATCGGTTCTGCCATTGGGCCAGAGGGCATTTTGTGGCGCACTGGCGATATCATCCAGGCCTGTCAGCAGGTCTTCTTTCGTCAGATATGACAGCTGGTTTTCTTTGCCGGAAGTGTAAGTGAAGCTCCGGTTAAGGTGACGAACCTTTGGGCCTAAAGGTTTTACTGCTTGCCGACTGTCGTCTTCTGCATGGCAGCCAGCGCATTGGTTGGCATCGGGAATGATGTAGGTAAACGATGTTTCCTCTGTTGAGTCATCAATGTCGCTCTCAATACTGGAAAGGGTTAACTGCATACTGTCGCCAGCCCACTCCAGTACTGCATCCGTCTGCTGTTCATTCCAGACATAGGGAAGAGCAACCCAGCCATTTTCCTGGTTTACCAGCAGACGGGTTTCAATCAACTTAACCTTATCCAGAGGTAACCCTGTCTCAGGATCAAACAGAGACTTGCCCCCCTCACTGGCCGCCAACACTTTTCCATTTTCGCCAGAAAATGGATAGTAAAAGGTTTTGCTGATAATGGTTCCCACGGGATACTGAATCTCACCATCCACAACGCTGGCCTGTTTCCCCTGGGGCATCCAGAGTGTTCTCAGCTTGCTGGCGTAATCGGTAAACAACGGTGTGTTTAATTCATAGGGAACAACCGTGTCCGCCAGCTCAATTGAATTGCCTTTGATGGATAAAATCTGCCATTGGCTGAGATTATCCGGATAGTTATCTCCCGAGGTCATCAGCAGGGGCTGTGGTTTTTCACCACAGCCTGCTAATACCAGAGCCATCAGCCATATTGCGAACAACCTGATCAAGGCAGGTACCCTGATAAAAGCAACCATAAATCAGCCCTCGTCTTTTGTTAGCAGAGATTCGGGCAGAGAAATAGCAGCCAGTTTTGGCACAGAGCAGCGGTGAGGGGTGATATCAGTGCTGATATTACTGAAGTTATTGCCGGCATCCACATTGACTACACCGCTATCACCGTTATCAATGCACAGGGCCGGGGTTTTGCTTTCAGGGTTGACGATGCCATCCCAGAGTACATCGGGCAGGCTGCCGCTGAAGCCAAACTCGGCAATTTTCAGGGCTTTAAGTTCCATCCGGTCCGGGCTTTCACCACCGCCTTCAAAGCGGTTGCCGTAGACGTAGATCCCTTCCGGGTATGGGTCAAAATCATCAGCCAGCTTGTAATCTGACTCGTAGCCTGCGGTGTAGTAACTGCTGACAATAACGTTGGCTGTCTTATTGTCTTTTATGTCGTTATTAAATATCTCAACATTGTCGTTTGAGTTGATCAGGACTCCAGATCCAGCTGGCACTGCCGCAACGGCGGTCCCTTCTGTACCAAAGTTTTCGTAGTTATTGGCAATAATCTGGTTTTCGTAGATCCGGGTAGTGTGGCCGGGCTGCGTAAGGTAAGGCATGTTGAAGACCAGCACGCCGCCCGTATTATTGGTAGCAACATTACCATAGACGTCGGCACCGATAGTGTTTTCGATTTCAATGCCGGCCACGTTGAACTCAGCGCGGTTGTTACGCACGATGACGTTTCTGGACTGACCCACATAAATACCGGCATCGGATGCACCAATGGCAACCGAATCTTCGATCAGTGTGTTTTCAGTCTGTACCGGGTAGAGGCCATAGGCACCGTTGGCATTATCAGGACCGTTGGTCCACTCAACCCGCACTCGGCGGATAACAATATTCTTACCCTGGTTGATCTTGACGGCATCGCCTTTGGTATCTTCTATCGCCAGGTCCTCAACGGTAAAGTCACTGGCATTCACCAGCAGGCCTTCAGCCCCGGCTACCTGGCCTTTGAAGGAGAGGATGGTTTTATCCATGCCGGCGCCACGGATGGTCACTCCATCCACATTGAGGGAAAGACTGCGGTCGATGCTGTATGTGCCTTCCGGTAGCTCAACCACATCACCGGGCTTTGCCTTAATCAGTTTTTCCTGAAGGTCTTTTCGGAAGTTTTTGGCGGCTTCAGTGGTCTGGACTGCTTCCTGGGCATCCTGACCACAGGCCGACAGTAATAACGCAGTGGCAGTGACTGCCAGAACGGAGTGGATTTTCAAAGGGTGCATCCTCTTTCTTATTGTTCTTATAGAGCGTTGTATAAGGGAGCAAAGCGCGAGTTTACATTAGCTCAGCAGGGCAAAGAGATTCTGACCAGAAATGGTAAAAATGCACCTGATTTTAAAATCAGTCAGTAAATTTCAGAATCGGTCAGTTATGGGTAAGTCCAGATAAATCGAGGGTTTCAATCTCCTTCCCATGTCCCTTCGTGAGGATGCTGCTGCCTTCAGCAGGGTAGGCACGGAGTCACAGTATGCATTCCCACGCGGAGCGTGGGAACGAGGTCGGGGTGCTTTGCGCTTTTACGGGCAGCGGGCGGCGGGTAGCGGGCAGCGATCTTGTAACTGTAAGCTGTGCTCCTTTCTATATTGGCTTGGCGTCTTTTCTGTCCGTTCTTTAAAGGCCCGGTTGAAAGCGCTGAGTGATCGGAAACCAGCATCAAGGGCGATGGTAAGAACGGGTAACTGACTGTCTTCTTGAGAAACCAGCCGACGACAGGCTTCCTGGATGCGATAACCATTAAGGAAGTCATTGAAGTTTCGATACCCCATCTGCTGGTTGATCAACTGCCGCAGTCTGTACTCCTGAATATCCATGGTTTCAGCCAGGTCACTGATGGTAATGCCTTCCTGTCGGTAGAGCTTCTGATCCTCCATCATCCCTTTCAGTTTTTCAATCCACAGGTTTACTGGTTCTCCTTCGGGCTCATTGGTTGGGGGCTGGATTTGTTCTGCCTGAATAGTCTGTGCTGCTGATTCATGCTCTGCCCCGGGTTCAGTGAATAAAAGTCCTGAGCGAAACTTGAGCAGTCGGCCATAAAAGACAAAGAGGAATAGAGCTAAAAGTACAGGTTGAGCCAGTTTAAATGCGGGAGGGCCTCCATTAAAGAACTGTTCCATGGTTACGACAACGGCGATATAAAAACCAACACTGCCCAGTAGCCAGACTCGTAACTCGCGGCGGGACTCGACCAGATCATCTCGCATGCTGCGGACTACAGTAATCAGAGCGTGGGTGATCAGAATAAACTCCAGCCATTGTGGGAGGTGGAACATTAACCAGCTGAATATGAAAGAGGTATCCAGGCCGAACAGGTGGGCAGCAACCCTACCGATAGCAGGTGAAAAAATAATAAATAAAGGAATAGCGAGAGTTTTTCTATTTAAACGAAAATTGTCGTCAAATAGTAGTAGGCATACCATCCAGAAAAGGGTGGGGATCATGCTTCGAAACACGACACATAGCCAGATCAGCCAGAAGTTATTGGTCCAGGATTCAACAACAGGTTGTAACAGGTAACCTATCAGGCTCATCTGTAACATGGCAAAGCACAGGGCGCGACAGTCACGTATCCCCGGCAGTACCTGGAATAGTGTCATTATCGCCAGAGAGAGGCTGAAAAATGTGGCGGCAATTTGGTAGTCAGGCATCCTGATCCCCGGTCTTCCGACAAATCCTGAAAATACTTATTCTTATTGCTGATTATTGTTGATATTCATGTGTCATCAGCTCTTCATAATCGTTATGGTATACGCATAATAAATTTAATAAAAACTTTATGTTACAGAGCCTTATTATGCGCATTTTCTATTTTGCCGTTTCCCTGATGCTATCTACGCAGGTTTTTGCCTGGTCAAACCACACGCTGGTAACGCACCAGTTGGTTGCCACTCTACCACAAGTGCGTGATGCAGCGCCGGTGGAAGTGGAAAGTCTGAATAGCTTTTTGTTAGCGAATGAGACTGAACTGGAAGAGTTTCTAAGTCGGCAGGAAAGCTGGATGCAGGAAAACCTCTGGCACTATGCGCCACGCCCGGAGGCTCTGGAATTCCGGGCAAAGGACGGTGGAAATGATATTCGTACCCGCTTTACTCATGCGATTCGTATCAACCCTAATGCAAAACTGCCATTGTATTTGCAGCTGCTCCCAGGAGATAAACGTCAACAGCCTGAAATAGACTTTGCGTCTGTCAGTACATTAGCTGATTCCGATTCGCTGGGGGATGTACAGTTTGTTCAGCTAATGTCTGAGGATAAAGTTGCACCGCTGGATGTGGTGAGCACTGCCAGTGTTGAACCTGATTATGGGCTGGATATTGGTCTGTTTACCGACAGCAATACGGATTATGGAAAGGTGTACGGCTTCGGTGAGCAACCTTTTGGCAATCCAAATCTGGAGTATGGTACTCAGGCACCTTTTCATATGGGCTTCTATCATGAATCACCCATTGTATACGCCTTCGGGGGCTTTCTTAAACGCACATACCCGGAATACCGGATTCAGCTCTATAAGCAGCTTTCTGAATTTGCTTTTGATCAGGGCCATGATTACTGGGGATGGCGCTTTATGGGGTGGGGGCTTCACTATATTGGTGATTTTTCCAACCCATATCATGTAATGCCCGTGCCTGGTAACAGTACTTCGGAAACGCTGAGAGTTGGCCTGTTGAATATCCTTGGATTTCCAGATGCCCAGAGCAATGCCATTCAGCTGGCATCAAACCGTCATACCGTACTTGAAAATTTCCAGAGTCTGGTAATGACTCAAGCATACCTGGAGCAGAATCTGGAGCACCCAACCATTCAGGCACTAACCCGGCACGGTGAAGCCCGGGAGTTTAACAATGATCACATTGTTACGGTGATGTCACAGCATTCATACAATAAGGGCCATGACATTCATGAAGTATTGGAAAGGACGATGCCAGAAAAATATGTTGATAACCCCGCTGTGGAGTACTCTGATTTGAATGCAAGGGCATCATTACAGGAAACCGTACTAAAGACGTCTGGCGAAGATGGCTTTAATGCATTGGTTCATATTATCACCGACTTGCTGGGTGGGTTTTCTGACAACGGAGCATCTTATGTTGAGGAAATTTTGTCTAAACAAAGCTCAGGTAGCAGTCAGCCAGAGCCGCAAGTGGCTAATTGAAAAGGCTCCTTGAGGGTATTTAGCATTTTATGGTTAACCACAGAGATCACAAAGAGCACAAAAGAAAAGGCTCTTCTTCGTGCTCTTTGTGATCTCTGTGGTTCAAAAAAGAGTCCCCGCAGCACGGTCAGGCTAAAAGATTGAATCCATGATGAGAGATTAGCAGTGACTGTAAAAAGGTTATTATCTGGTTCAAGATGACGTGTTTTGGTAAGTTCAGTTCTTCTTGTTTAGGCTGTTTAAAAAATGAACAGTTTCCGTCTATGACTGAAGATACTGAGATACAGAGACTTATCCACAGGTCATTCAGTGGTTTGATCAATGAAACTGTTGATGACTAAATATTGAGCTATATGAATATGGTTTTATATGCGATCTGGAGTATTAGTCAAAAATAAGCCCGGTCTATACCGGGCCTTTTTTTCCAGAGGTTTTGCCTGAGGGGGAGTACACTGTTTGGTTGCTGGCTTGTCAGTGACGGGTTTCGCTGGCAGGTAAAATATTCGGGTGATCCAGCCAGTCTTCCGGGTTGTCATCAACTGTGTCTATTGCTTCCGCTTCTTCAAGCTCTCCACGGGTAGCCAGTACCGCCAGTTCTTTAGCAAACTTCTGGAGCAGGTTAATAACATCATCTTTATGGCTATTCAGGGTTTCATCAATTTCAATACTGAATAGTGGTGAAGCATCATCTTGATAATCTTCTTCTTCTTCGTCTTCCTTGCGAATAAGTACCATCTGCAGGCCGGGATATTCATCGTCACTGATTTCGGCCAGCTTAAAGGTAATGGACTGCGATTCCCGAAGAATAGACAGCAGTTTCAGGGCTTCGGCAGCACTTAGATCTCCGGCATCCACACGGGCTTCTACATACTCTCTGGCAGACAGACCAGAGTCAATGTAGTTGTCTACCAGATCCTGAATACTCTTGTACTTGTTTTGGCTCATAGACCCTCCTGACAGCTATTTTAGCTGATGCCTGACAAGGATGTTTGTCAGACGCCAAGGCCAGATTCACCAGAGATAACTCTGATTCCTGTTTTTCAGTGTACCTGATTAGCGATGAATGTATAGGGGTTAGTACTGATGAAGTTGCAGTGAGATGGCTATAGTCTCATGGTCGAAGTGGCTGGATGCTTTGGTGCCCAACTGTTTTGTTTTTCATAGGCTGATTTTGAGGCACTTTTTACAAACGTATGAACTTGTACAGACTGAACCTGAATCTTTTGCCTGGCCTCAAGGCGTTGCTGGATACACAAAGTGTCTCACTGGCTGCCAAGCAGATGCATGTGACCCAGTCGGCCATGAGCCGGACACTGGCACAGTTACGTGAAGCGTTGAATGACCCGATTCTTGTCAGACAGGGTAACCGGATATTTCTATCCGAAAAGGCTCTGGCATTGAAAGATGATGTGAATCGCGTGGTCACCGAAGCTAGTACGATATTTGAAAATCAGCAGTTTGATCCCTGGATTACGGAAAAGAATTTCACAATTGCCGGGACTTACATTGTTCTTGAACAGATACTGCCGCAGATTCTGCACCAGTTCTGGAAGCAGGCCCCGCATTTTAACTTTGAACTATTGCAGTTCAGCCCTCAGTTGGATAAAAAGCTGGAAGCAGGGCAGGTGGATCTGGTTCTGGGGTATGTGGGTAAACCACCGTCTGGTTTCAGCTATGCCCCGTTAATGGAAGATACGATCTGTGCACTGGTCAATGAAGATCACCCTATTGGAGAAGATGCTATTTCTGTTGAAGATCTTGAGCATTACTCGGTGATCCGTCACTCCTCATGGATGGGAAGCCCGCACTTTATCAGGGACTACCTGGAAGGCTTGAGTGAAAACATACGGGTTGCCGCCAAGACGCCTAATCTACCTATTGGTTTGCAACTGGTGAAGGATACTAACCATATTCTGGTCACCATGGAAAAAGCTGCTCAGTCCAATATCTATGTTCAGAATATGAGCATGAAGGCATTGCCAGGCAGGCCGCCCAAGGTTAAGTACTACGTCGTATGGCCTGAATACTGGGAGCACAACCGGGCTCATCGCTGGTTCAGGGAGTTCATTATCAATCGCTTTCGCCTCAAGCTGAAAGAGATGGATCGACAGAATGCATTGATGAACGATGAGGTTGTTTGACCTATTTTGGGCCACAAAAGATTACTGAAGTTCCAAAGTTAATGGCTCATCATGCTGTTTATACCGAGTTTCTCAGAACTGATCTTCAGTTGTTTATCAGGGCCAGACAGTCAATAAACCCAAAAGGGTATATCGGGGTTATTCTTCCAGGGTTTGTCTGGTTGAGGTTTGTCACTTCTTATAATCCGGATACCCTCAATAAAATTAAAAATAATGATTTTAATCCGCTCATTAACAGAGAACCGCTCACGCTGTTTGAATATTGATACCTCCGGATTTATAAATCAGAAAAGGCGGGAATGGATATTCTTTGAGTGAAGGTCAGGCTGGCGATGCCTGGTCGTCATGTTCAACAGTTAATGGCTGCACTGCCTGTTTGTGAGTCAATACATCTCAGAGTGACAACATCGTGGAGCTTCTGAACCTGGGTAATCAGAAGATGCGCTGGTCGAAGGCTGGAAACGGTCATTAACAGCTCAATCTTCTGGCCACAGTTGGAGGGCGTCATGCTCATGGTGTTCAGCGTAAACCCCCGGTGTCTGACAACTCTGAGTACCCGCTCTACAACGTCTGGTTGCTTATGGCATTGCAATTGTAATTGGAAACTCATGAGCTTTTCTCCAGCATTTCATGGTTAGAGGCTCCCGGGGGAACCAGGGGCCATACGTTTTCCATGGCATCGATGCGAACATGAAGCAGCCATGGGCCCTCTATATCCAGCATCTCATCCAGTGCAGAAGCGACTTCATCACGGTGGCTTATGACTTTGCCACCAATGCCAAAGGCGTGGGCCAGAGTAATAAAGTCAGGGTTGTCGGAAAGATCTGTTTCGCTGTATCTGCCTTCATAAAACAGCTCCTGCCACTGACGAACCATTCCCAGTTTCTGGTTATCCAGCAGCACTATTTTGACAGGCAGCTGTCTTCTTCGTATGGTGTTGAGCTCCTGAATATTCATCATGAATGAGCCATCGCCGGACACCAGAACAACAGGGTCGTTTGGCCGTGCTAAAGCAGCACCGATAGCTGCGGGCAATCCAAAACCCATGGTGCCAAGACCACCACTGGTTAAATGATTGCGGGTGTGATGAAACGTCATGTGCTGGGCCACCCACATCTGGTGCTGACCTACATCACAACTGACGATAGCGTTATCGGGCAGCCGTTGGGATAACTGGTTCAGCAGTAATGGGGCATAAATATCGTCGCCCGGTTTATTGTATTGCCGGTCCAGTGCAGAGCAGTGCTCTGTTTTAAGTTGCTGGCAATATTTAACCCATTCATTGATGTGCAAGGGGGTCGACAGACCCGCCAGTACCCACTGCATAGGCTGATGAAAAACGACATTGGCTGCCCTTCGTTTGTGGATTTCTGCCGGGTCAATATCGATGTGGATGACTTTTGCATCAGGTGCAAAGGATTCCAGTTTGCCAGTAACCCGGTCGTCAAAGCGAGCACCGGCAACAATTAATAAATCACACTCTTGTACTGCAGTGTTTGCTGCCCGGGTTCCATGCATGCCCAGCATGCCCAGGTAGGATGGATCATCAGCGTTGGCAGTACCCAGCCCTTTAAGTGTACATACGCTTGGAATGCCGGTAATTTTCAGAAACTGCCGAAGTTCTTCGGTGGCATTGGCCATGCCAACACCACCACCAATGTAGGCGACAGGTCGTGATGATGATGTGATTAGCCCAAGTGCTTTATGGAGGTTATCACTTTCAACCTTTTCTGGGTGAAAGTTGTTTGCTACCAGGTCCAGGGGAGGATGCCAGTTGGCCAGCGCCTGTTGAGTGTCTTTCGGAATATCAACAAGCACCGGGCCCGGACGACCAGATCTGGCAAGAGTGAATGCCTGATGAAGGGTTTGGCACAGCGTTTCAGGTTCTGTGACCAGAAAACTGTGTTTGGTGCAGGCCATGGAAAGCCCAAGAATATCGATCTCCTGAAAGGCATCAGTGCCAATGGCGCCTGTGGGTACCTGTCCGGTAATGGCAACAATGGGTACAGAATCCATCATTGCATCCGCCAGGGCGGTAATCAGGTTTGTTGCGCCAGGGCCCGAGGTGGCTATGCAGACACCTGTTCGGTGGCTTGATCGAGCATAACCAATGGCAGAGAAGCCAGCTCCCTGCTCGTGGCGGCAGAGAAGGTGTTCGATGGGCGAATCAAAAAGAGCATCATAGAACGGCATGATGGTGCCGCCGGGATAACCAAAAACGGTATCAACACCATGGTGGATCAGGGTTTGTACAATCGCTTCAGCGCCATTCATGTCGACCTACCCCCGACTGCCAGGTGTTTCTTTTAAAAAAAGAGTGGGTAATCGCTACAGATAGAATGACACCGAGGGTAATGACAGATAGTACGACCAGGTTAAGCATGACTTTTCTCCTTCATCAGATATAAAAAAACCCCCGGACCTTTCGGTGCGGGGGTTTTATGGATGCTGTTTCTTCAGTCCATAAAGCCGCCCGCGGTGATAATAATCACCACGTTGAGAATGACTAGCTGGCGCAGGAACGAAGACATAATACGTTTTAAAAGTTTAATCACTAATGTATAGGTTTTATAGCACAGCAATGTATACAGTGCCAGCCTGCGTAGCAGGCCAGACAGTGATTAAAATGGCTGGTTCACAAAAACCCGGAAGAAGGTTTCCTCAGCGCCACTGGCCACTTCGGTTCTCACCGTGACACCCTCTACCCGAAAACGTATACCACCGCCAAAGCTGGTCTTCATATCCTGATGGAGTTCCTGAAAATCGAAATCATCAGCAACTCGTCCGGCATCCATAAACAGTGTCCACTGCCACCAGGGAATATCATACATTGGGCCAATAATGGGCAGATCTTCCAATGGCTGCCACTTTGGCATCATACGGTATTCAAGGCTGTAGGAAACGGCAGAGCGGCCATAAAAACGGTCGGAGCTGTATCCTCTCAGTTTGTCCCAGCCACCCAGGTTAATACCAGCAAATGAGGGCGCGCGTCGGAAGACCTCTTCACCATTAATGGTGGTTGTATCGTTCCATGTAGGGGTATCAGAAACCCAGGCATTCAATGCCAGTACCTGTTGGTTCATCAGGTCATTGCTGCCCAGACTGAAGAATTTGCTGAATTCAAACTCAACCGTAGACCAGTCCGGACGATCTTCACTGCCCCAGCCGTAGGTATAGGTGAACGATGTTCGGCTGCCTCGGGTTGGCAAATGGCTGGAGTTACGGTTGTCATATTCCAGAGTCAGGCGGACACCGGCGGACTCATCGGCTTCATGCTCCGGCTGGAAATTATCAAGTTTCTGACTTTGGTAATAGGGTTGCAGTTCCAGAGAGGTGATTCCGGTGGTCATCGGATCCCAGTGAGTTTTGCTGCTTTCATAGCCTCTGGATTTTTTTGCCATAGCAGCAAGAGCACCGTCCTTGCCATCACCAATCGGGAGGGTGTACTGGAAATGAACCTGATAGTGCTGCTCATGCCCACCAGTACGAACCGAGTTTTCTAAATGGGAGTCATTACTCCCCGGTTTTTCATTGGGATAGCCTGGGTTACCGGGTAAGAAATAATTGGTTTCAGCCAGACTGGATTCCAGCACACTGAAATCCATCTGCCACTGGTCGAGTCCTGGTACCATGACATTATACAGGCCGAGATAGCCCATCTTGGTGCCATTGCTTGATCCGATTACCGTTCCGAACAGGGTCATCTGAGGTTGTACCAGGCCTTTCACGACACCCGCTCCTCCAAGAGCCATTCCCCAGTCTTCAGAACTGAAAAGAAACGGTACTCCAATGGCTTCCTGATAGAGCGACTCAGATTTTCTGTCAGTAGGGTCTTCAGCTAATGAATAGCTGCTGTTTAATAAGGCAAGTAACCCCAGAGTAAGTGTTTTTCTTGTTCCAATCATTCTGAAAATAAATTCCTGATATCCCTTGGGTATTATCAATATTCAGAAGAATTTCTGAATACGGTATTGCCTCAGTTTACGTGCACTTTAAAATGGCAAACTGAATTTCAGGGGCATGATCATGAAGGGCCAGACTGACACTAAACCCATATTTCCGGATCTGGATAACATCCGGCAGCAGTTTCCATTGTTGTCCCGGTCGGTGCATGGCCATCCACTGGTGTATCTGGATAATGCAGCCACTACTCAAAAGCCTCTGTCGGTTATTGAGTCAGTTGATTGCTATTACCGGGAGCAGAATGCCAATGTCCATCGGGCCGCTCATTTTCTCAGTGCCTGTACAACCCACGCTTTTGAGGTTGCCAGAGAAACTGCCCGCCACTTTCTTAATGCGCGTTTTGCAGAAGAGGTGATCTGGACGCGGGGAGCCACCGAAGCCATCAATCTGGTGGCTAACAGTTGGGGGCGAAGCCAGTTGAAGGAAGGTGATGAGATTGTTCTAAGCCGTCTGGAACATCACGCCAATATTGTTCCCTGGCAGTTATTGGCTGAGACTACTGGCGCAATCATCAAGGTGATTGAGCTGGATGAGTCCGGCAATCTCGACCTCCAGCAATATCAACGACTGCTTTCACAGAAAACCCGGCTGGTGGCTATTGCTCATATCTCGAATGCCATTGGTACGATTTCACCGGTCAAAGCGATTACTGAGCTTGCCCACAATGCCGGGGCTCTGGTTCTGGTGGATGGCTCCCAGGCGGTTGCTCATCAAAAGGTCGATGTTCAGGCTTTAGATGCGGACTTCTATGTTTTTTCAGGTCATAAGGTTTATGGCCCCACGGGGATCGGTATCCTCTATGGCCGTCGGGAGCTGATGGAAAGCATGCCGCCCTGGCAGGGTGGCGGAGAAATGATTGAACGTGTCAGCTTCTCGGGAACCCGGTTTAACAGTCTGCCTTTTAAATTTGAGGCGGGTACCCCGAATATTGCCGGTGCCATTGGGTTAGGTAAAGCACTGGAGTTTGTATCCGGTATTGATTCAGAGGCCATGAACGCCCATGAAGATAAGCTGCGCAAACTGGTGGAAGATGGGCTGACTTCAATTAACGGCATTCGTCTTATTGGTCAGGCGGAACATAAGGCACCGGTTGTATCGTTTGTATCCAGCCACCACCACAATCAGGATATAGGGTTGATGCTTGATCAACAGGGCATTGCGGTGAGAACCGGACACCACTGTGCCATGCCATTGATGGAAAGTCTGAACCTGAATGGGACCGTTAGAGCTTCTTTTGCCATTTATAATACGCTTGATGAAGCTTCGATCTTGGTTGATGCAATGGAAAAACTTCATCATACGCCTCTTTACGATATTCCTTATGACGTGAATAGTGGCATTGAGAGCACTCTGAAAAGTACTCAACCGGATTATGAAGCGCAGAATAGAGAAGTAACCGCTTTACCGGAGGTTTTTCGCCAGCAGGCACTGGATCTGGCTGCTACAGCAGAGCGTTTGAATGATCTTTCCGGTTGGCAGGAGCGATATCGCCAGATCATGCTGCTGGGTAAAGAACTCCCTGTGTTATCTGGAGAGTGGAAGAGTGATGAGGCTCGACTGCAGGGTTGTGAAAGCAGTGTCTGGCTGCACTACCATTATGACGATGAGACTATGTGCCTTTACTTTATTGCCGACTCCGATGCCCGGGTAATCCGTGGGTTGATTGCTATTGTCCTGGCTGTTTTCTCCGGCAAAACACCCGAAGCGGTAGAAGGAGAAAATATTGAACAATGGTTCCGTGAACTGGATCTGTTCAATCATTTGAGTCCATCTCGAGGAAACGGACTCAAGGCCATTGTTAAAGAAATCCAGGCAATTGCCCATCGTTACAGGTAGATGTTGTTATTAATCAGCTTTGGTCAGTTTTTCTATAATTCTAGCGGCGGCAACAAAACCAAAAGTTGCGGTTACTGCCGTCGCTGCGCCAAAACCACTGGAACAATCCATTTTCATTGAACCCTCACCGGATGGTTTGGTCTGACAGATTGTACCATCAGCCTGTGGATAAACCGCCTGTTCGGTAGAAAACACACAATCAACGCCAAACTTTCGCTTGGTATTCTTACTAAAACCGTGACGGTCACGAAGCTGGTTACGGACTTTTCTCGCCAATGGGTCGTGCCAGGTTTTGGTCAGATCAGTGATTTGAATCCGGGTTGGATCCATCTGTCCGCCAGCGCCGCCGGTGGTGACGATTTTTATTTTATTCCGTTTGCAGTGAGCGATCAGAGCCGCCTTAACCCGGAAGCTGTCGATGGCATCCAGCACATAATCAAACTCGCTGGTGATCAATTCCTGAAGGTTGTCCTCGGTAATAAAGTCTTCAATGATCTGACAATGGCACTCGGGATTAATCTGCGCAATTCGTTCTGCAATCACTTCCACTTTTGATCGTCCAATCGTATCGCTCAGGGCATGAAGCTGACGATTGGTATTGGTAATGCAGATGTCGTCCAGATCGATCAGTGTGATTTTACCCACCGCTGTTCTGGCCAGGGCTTCGGCGGCCCAGGAGCCAACACCACCAATGCCGATGACACAGACATGGGACTGACGAAGCTTTTCAACGGCACTGTTGCCATATAAGCGGTGAATACCGCCAAACCGGTCGTTGAAACTGTCACTGTGGGAAGAGGCTGCTGACATTGGAAACGCCTGAGATAAAACGCTAACAGCCGATTATACAACTCAAAGTGACATTGTTTTAATCAAATTTTGTCTTTGTGATTGAGGCTAGTTCAGTTTGAACGGAACTCAGCTCTTTGAAAATTTTCTGGTCTCTCTGCCATTGGTCATGGTCATGATATGGAAAACATCGTGGGGGTTCGTCATATTTATAGTAGGGTTCAAAGATCGCACCTTTTTTAATCAGAGGGCGAGTGAGTTCATTATCCCCTGCACCCCATTGCACTGCCTTGCAGATCGGCTTCGGAGAACCTCTGTTAGGGTCGGCACCATGTTCCAGCAACAACACTAACTCGGCAACACGAGCACGGCTTGCAGCACATGCTAAAGGAGTACAGTCATCTGACCCAGGTGCAACCCCTCCATCTGGATCAGCCCCTGCTTTGAGTAATGTACTAATCACTTCATTGCAGTATCTTCCCGAATCGAGTGACGAATGCATTATATTCCATAATGATTCAGGTTTGTGTTTTAGTAATAATTTGCAAGCCTCAACGTTTTTGTTGGCAGCACAAAATGCGAGTGCATTCCATGTTTTTTCAGTATCAAGAAATGAAAAATCTGCTTTAAACTTTGGGCTCATATTTACTTTGTAACACATATCTACATCGGCACCATTTTTCACAAGTACCTTTACAACATCTTCATAATAGTGATAGGCAGCAAAGCAAAGTGGAGTCCAGCTGCCAGTTCTGGGAGAGTCAAAAACCTTGTTAGGGTCTATCTTATGGGTTTTGATTAACGTAGTGATTTGATCAATATTCTTTTCTTTAACCGCCTTCCATAGTTCAATTGGAGCAGGTATCTCGCTTGGCTCCTGGCCCTGTCTAACTTGTCTGGCCGTGATACTAGGGGCGCAGGATGGACTTTGCTTTTGACTGTGCAAATAAGGGGCTGTATCCGGAAGAGTTTGTACCTGGGAATTGTTAGTTTCAGGTGAAGCGTGACCCGAAGCGGGGGGGATTTCAGTTGGTGGATAGCTTGGTGCTAATGAGGAGGTGACAGTAGGCAATAAGGGGTTAGACATATTTTTCACCTTTTCATCAATTATTCAACATTCCAAGGAGCTACTGACTCTGACCTCTTTAGTAAAGTTCCCAAGTAAAACTCCAGCAGGCCACCGAGTAACGTGATCCAAGCCAGAGTTTTTTCATTTTTCTTGAGCACTATTGCACCAGAAGAGTGGGTAAACTGATCAGTGTAGATGAGTTCTGAATGCTATCACTGAGGCTCTATACACTGTGTATCCCTTGTGGAGCCTGTTCTTCTCAGCAGGTAACAACCAATAAGGCCAGATGCAGCGCAGAAAATCAGGTAGAAGGAAGGTGAAGAGAGGCTGTCGGTACTTCGGATAAGTGCCATGGCAATGATTGGGGTTAGCCCCCCAAAGGTGGCCAGGCAGATGTTATACGAAAGAGCGACTCCGGAATAACGAATGGATATGGGGAATACCGTACTGAGTAATAGAGGTCCCACAACTGCAACTGAACCATAAGACAAATCGCTCATCAGAATGGCGAGGTAGGGAGATAACTGCTGATTAACATAAATGTTGAATATCAAAAATGATAAGGCAGTGACGATTAGGCAGCACCACTTCATCATAACAATGGAATGGCTGATGTTCAGTCTTCTGTCTGCGAGGAACCCTGTGAGGATGCACATGGCAATTGAGAAAATAGTGCCAAAACCGCTTGCAGCAGTCACTGTGCTGCTTGTGTAACCCAGTAACTGGGTAAGATAGCTTTGCGTAAACAGGAATAGTAACGACATGCACCCGGTGGCGGGAATCATCAAGAGAATACCGGTCACAATGGATTTCTTATTGGATTTAAGTAATACAAGACTGGGTATTTGTTCCTGCTGTCTCTTTCTGTTCAGTTGTAGAAACAGTTTGGACTCATGAATATGTTTTCTGATGAAGTCGCTGAAAATTCCCAGACTTCCACCCAGCCAGAAAGGCAGCCGCCATCCCCAGCTCTGCATACTTTGTGGTTCTAGCCAGTGAGTTAGAAGGCTGTGGATAAGGTGTCCCAGCAAGAGGCCATTGAGTACGCCAAATAGCAGCAGGCTAATGATAATCCCAAGATGTTTCTGATTGCTCTCACTCAATAAAGTAATAGCGCCGGGAATTTCGCCTCCAATCGAAAAGCCCTGCAGTAAGCGGAGCAGAATCAATAGTATTGGAGCTAAGGTTCCAATCTGAGCATGGGAAGGGAGGCAGCCTATCAGCGTGGTAGAAAGCGCCATAATCAGAACCGTTACAGCAAAAGTGCATTTCCGTCCGTAGCGATCCCCAAGATGACCAAACAGCAAACCACCTAATGGTCGGGAAAGGTAACCCACGGAGAAGGTGGCAAATGTTGTCAGTAGCGAGGTATGTGGATCTGAACTAGGGAAAAAATGATTGGCCAGATAGTCGGCCATCAGGGCAAAAATAATGAAATCATAATATTCAAGAAGCCCGCCCAGGGCAGTTATGCCCACAAGCTTGATTTCACTTTTTTTGAGCACGTTCTTACCTGATAGATTCTGAGAAAGAAAGTGAGTGTAGATGAGTTTGTAAAAACTGCTTAGATGTTTAGATTTACGCTCTCAGTCATTAAATATATTGATGTTGACTAAGAGTTTTTCATTCGAAACCTCTCAGAATGATTTTTCCCTCTTTAAACAGAATTTAATAATCCGTAAGCCGCCATTTCCCCATATTCCATCCTTGGGCCCATGCATAATCCATTGCATAGAAGGTGAGTAGAGTCTCCTGCTCAGTATTCAGCGGTTCTGAATGTTGTATTCCAAACCCCCTGCCTACCTAAAACACTCAGTTAAACAGTCGGTTATATATTTTAAGTAAAAAATGAACTTTTTTATTTCCAGATGAACTAATTAATAACTATCTGAACTGATGTCCAGCTTTTCCTCGTAGCACTTAAATAATAACACCATAGTCAGTGATGATCTTATAAATACAAATCAGGAGTAATAGTAATGAGTAGTCCAATATTTTTGACCGGTACAGAGGCTGCATCCTATCAATGGAATACCTATCAGGGAAACTTGATCGTAAAAGCTGTAAAAGCAGCCACTTCTTTTGTCAAAGGTGTACTTGATCGTTTCTCCGTCAGCGAAGCGGATGCCAGACAATACGTGAATCGTACCGACACTCAAAATACCTATGCAAGATCAATTTTGGAGCGCCAAATACGAGTAATCGATACAATTAATAATAAAGTACCAGTTGTCCACGGTGGGTTAGATAAGACCGATAATAAGAGTGAACCCTCTAACAAATCTGCAGTTTCTCTCCCGAGTAGTACCACGCCTGTGTGTTCAGCCGTCAGCACTTCCACCTCTCCTGCTGTTTCGTATAGTCAAAGTAGCGCTGCCAGAACAGAAACAACTTCCCATCCTTCTTCTGGTATTCAAAGTAAGGCATTCAGCACTACTCTTCCTGCCCGCCCTTATTACGCAGATGCTCCCATAACTCCGAGAGCTTCTGAAGCTCCTGGTTCACAAGCATCATCAGTTGATGGCGTGGCTGTTGAGAAAATTGGCATGGATGTTAAGCAAATTCTTCCGCTTTTGCAGATGTTGAAAATGGATAAAACGACACAGACCAAGGTTATTGACTGGTTTGGGAAGGTGCAGGATTTATCTGAAAAAGTTGAAAGTGGCAGAATGTCAGAAGAAGCTGCTCTTCAGATGGCTCCTGAGCTTGCCAGAGAGTTTATCAGTTTTCTCCCAATACGTGATCATTTGAAGACCGGCCTTCAAAATTTTGTACTTGATTTAGTGAGCATGATAAAAGATAGAAAAGAGCTTGATGGGAAGAGCGGGCTTGAAATTCTTAGAAAGTATGGACAACTATTTTATGATGTCTCAAAGGACTGTCTGGATAATGTATCACGTTCACTAGAACTGGGTCAGAGTGAACGAGTTATTTTACAAGACACGCTTACGTGTGTTGCCAACATTATCGAGATAGTAATAAGGCCGGAAAATGTAAACAGACCTGAGCCTGAGTTGCTTCAAGAGATTATGCCACAGGTTTTGGGGCTTATCTCAACGTTTCCGGAAGATGTTCGAGTGCCAGTGCTTGCTCATCTCATGGGAGTCTTTTCTGCGGGAGCTTCTCCTCAACCCGCCAGGTTGGCCATCCAGGGCTGACATTCTTAGGAAGTGAGTTTCAGGCGGTATGATCTGTCTACTACCAAGTGCGTGATAAGGCCTTACTCACTTAGGTTGATGACAGGGAAGTCAGAGCCTTTAGCCAATAAATACTTTTGAGAGTAACGTTACCCCGAGATGGTAGTAGTCCGGGGTATTTTGAATGAACGCGTACTTTAAGGCCTTGTGCTCCTTTGAATGCATCTACGACCAGAGCATGGACTGAAAAAAAAACAGAGAAAATGAAACTATTAGGCGTGATTTCATGCAAGTGGACTAAGCATTCCATAGTCGAAAAGTTTCAGAATGAGTTAACCAACCTTTGATCAAATAAAAATAGTAACTGAAGGATAACTCATGGCCTGGTATACCGGAGATGTGTTTTACGATACGGCATTGCTGGCTGGCTTTGCTTACGTGCTGATTATTGTGCTCGCTTCAAAGTTTGGGCAGGCGGCCTATGGTCGGTTTGGTGGCTGGGCATCCGGCGTGAAATTTGAGCCCCGTCTTGGCTGGGTTCTGATGGAGCTGCCAGCTCCACTGGTGTTTCTTATCGTATTCTTCCAGGGGCAGAACAATGACCAGCTGGTCCCTATGATTTTCCTTGGGATCTGGATTATCCATTACAGCAACCGTGGCTTTATTAACCCAATGCTGATGCGCGTGCATAAAGGCAGTAAGGCATCATTCAATATATCAGTGGTTATTTTTGGCTGGATTGCTACCGCAGCCCACGGCTTCTTCAGTGCTGATTTTATTGCTAACCATGCAAAGCACCTCACGCCAGAATGGTCGACGGATCCAAGTTTTCTCGTTGGTATTGTCATTTATGTCATTGGCTGGCGTCTTCATTCTCCTGGTTACCATGGCGAACTTGGTACCACGGGCATTGGCGACTCATCGCTGGTACCAGAAGCAATTTGAAGATTACCCTCAAAACCGCAAGGCATTGATCCCCTACTTTATTTAATCGCTATAAAAAAGAAAGCCAGGCAGTTGTTAGCTGTCTGGCTTTCTTTTATTGAGTTAACAAGCGTAACTAACCATGGTTTTCTTTAGTCAGTTCGGCGATTTCTTTCAGGCGTTCCAGAACTTTCTGGTTAATGGAGCCTTTCGGGTAATTGCCTTTGCTGTTGATGGTTCCTGGACGGTGGCCTGTTAGCAGTTCAAGCGCTTCTTCAACATGTGAAACGGCGTAGACGTTAAATTTCTTGGCTTTTACCGCATCGACTACCTTGCTTTGCAGCATCAGGTTGCGAACATTGGCTTGAGGAATGATAACACCCTGTTCACCGGTCAGGCCTCTGGCATTACAGAGATCAAAGTACCCTTCAATCTTTTCGTTAACCCCACCAATTGCCTGAACCTCACCATGCTGATTCATGGAGCCGGTAACGGCAAAACACTGTTTGATTGGCGTCTCGGTAAGCGCGGAAATTAAACAGCAGAGCTCTGCCATTGAGGCACTGTCACCATCGATATAGCCATAGGACTGCTCCATTGCGAGACTGGCAGAAATCGCCAGAGGGAACTTCTGCGCATAGCGACTACCCAGATAACCCGTAAGAATCATGACTCCTTTGGAGTGAATAGCCTGACCCAGTGAAACCTCCCGCTCAATATCGACAATGCCCTGACTGCCTGGATAGACCGCACAGGTAATACGTGCAGGAGAACCAAAACAGGCATCACCGACCGAGAGTACGGTTAAGCCGTTGATCTTGCCAACCTGTTCACCATCCGTATCAATAAGGATGCTGTCTTCCAGCATATCACTCAGGATTTGCTGGCTGACTCTACCGGTACGCTCAGCCTTGGCTTCAAGTGCCCGGTCAATATGATCATGGTTGATCTTCCGGCCGCTACAGCTTCGACGAATAAAGTCTGCTTCTGCCAGCAAATCGAAGAGTTCACCGATCTTGGCAGACAGCTGCGTCTGGTTTTCAGTCATTCGGGAGCTTTGTTCTACCATCCGCGCAACGGCTGATGCGGAAAGCGGCGGATAGTTTTCATCATCTGCCCGATTTTTCAGCAGCTGCGCAAAGGCCTGAACGGTTTCAGTGGAGCGTGGCAGCTGGTCATCGAAGTCTACCAATACCCGGAACATCTCGTGGAAGTCAGGGTCAAGCTGCTGAAGGATGTAATAAATATCCCGCGATCCAACCAGAATCACTTTTACATGCAGTGGAATAATTTCCGGAGTGAGGGTGATGGTGTTCATCAAACCCATCTCGGAGTAAGGGGATTCAATTTTTAACTGCCGCTCTTTCAGAGCGCGCTTCAATGCTTCCCAGACAAAGGGCTCTTCCAGAAGCTTATTGGCTTCCAGCAACAGGTAGCCACCATTGGCCTGATGCAAAGAGCCGGGGCAGATCTGACGGAAGTTGGTCACCAGGGCTCCCATCTCACTGGCGTATTCTATCCGGCCAAAGAGGTTCTTGTAGTTGGGGTGAGACTCGTAGATAACCGGTGCCGCTGCATCATTCTTATGACCAACCACCAGATTGGGAGAGTACAGCTCTTCAAGTGCAGAGCGTTTGCTGGCATCTTCTTTAGACTCCATTGCCCGCTCATCGGCAAGGTATTCAATCACCGTTCGGTGCAGGTGCTGCTTGACCGCTTCCAGGTAGTCCAGGATATTCTGCTCTTTGCTGTATTTTTTCAGCATAGGCTTCATCAGCGGAGCCAGTGCCTGGTCGATGGTATCCTGGTTCAGGTCCTGCAGCTTTTCATTGGATTCCCGTTTCCACTGGGGCAGTTCAACCAGTGACTCATTCAGCCGGGTTTCCAGTTCACTGATATCGTTATTGAATTTTTCCCGTTTCTTGTCCGGTAATTGGGCGAACTCGGTTTCATCCATCGCTTTACCGCCAGACATGGGCGTAAAGCTCAAGGCACCGGTATCCCGGTACAAGGCGATATCTCTTTTCAGAGCCTCTTGCTCAATCTGATCAATGGCCTGGTCATACCGCTTATTAAAGCTGCGTTCGATGGCGCTTTTCTTTTGTTGATAAGTAGGGTTTTCAAAAGCAGCAGGGAAGGTCATCAGGAGCTTATCAATAAAACTCTCGAAGTCTTTCTGCAGATCACTGCCCAGGCCAGCGGGCAGTCTCAGGGCTTTGGGCTCACGGGGGTTATCAAAGTTATTAACATAGGCCCAGTCGTCAGAGGAGCTTTGCCTCTTGGCTTCTGTCTCAAGGTATTTACGGAGGTAAGACATCCGGCCTGTTCCGGATTCCCCCATTACATAGATGTTATAACCTGAGCGGTGCATGGCGACACCAAACTGAATAGCACTGGTGGCTCGCTCCTGACCCAGGATACCGACGTAATTTTCCAGTTCTTCTGTGGACTTGAAACCCAAATCCTTCACTGGTTGCTTAGCGATGAGCTGATTCGCTGTTAGTTTGAGTTTTTTCACAAGTCTTGCCATTTCCCGCAAAATGCTTACACCATGGGAGTTCAGTGAAGCAATGGTGGTCGAAGATCTTCTTTTACAATCTCTATAGTACTCTCATTAAAAAGGTTTGTCGGCCTTGAGGCCAGTGTGTTGATCTGAGAATTTAGAAATTGCATAGTGATTTAAGTGTTATCAGTGGTTGCAGAGCTTTTTTATGAACTTCTGGGGAAAATGGCTGTCTACAGCTCTATTTGTTTTTTCAGCGAATCAAGGGTTTGCATCCATTGATGGCGACCTTGATCGGTTAATTTCTACATTACCACCCGGGCATATCCACTCCATTAAAGTGACTGAAGCTGAAACCGGCAAAGTTCTTTTTGACCGAAACAGCCGCTTTAACCTGCTGCCTGCAAGTACCGTCAAAGCGATAACCGCTATCTCGGCTTACCGTGTGTTGGGGGAGGACTACAGGTACTCAACGACCTTATTGAGTAACAAGCCCTTGTCGGAAGATAAGGTCTATTCGGGAGATCTTGTTTTATCGTTTTCAGGTGACCCATCCCTGACAAGAGCAGATCTTGCCGGCTTGATGGGGAAGCTGAATACCAAGGGTGTGACAGTCATCCGAGGTAATATCTGGCTTGATGGTTCTATATATGATGGGTATCCAAGGGCGGGTGGTGCCAGCTGGGATGACCATAACATCTGCTTTGCCGCTCCTGTCAGTGCCATGATATTAGACCGTAACTGTTTTTTTGGTTGGCTGGTACCTTCTGGAAAAGAGGGGCAGCGGGCAACGATGGTTTACGATGAACCCCAGTGGCAGCTGTCCATTGATAATCGAATAGAAGTGCGAAAGCCGCGGGCGCATGAACTGAATGGTTGTGTTCAGGAGG
>CBDHDM010000038.1:50000-147362 GCA_965261315.1 Endozoicomonas sp.
CGAAAGACGTAATCGATGGGAAACAGGTCAATATTCCTGTACCCCTTTTGACTGCGACGGAGTGACGGAGAAGGCTAGGTCAGCGCGGCGTTGGTTGTCCGCGTTTAAGATCGTAGGCTGGGGACCCAGGCAAATCCGGGTCGCCCTCTTAATAGAGAATGCCGAGAATTGATGACGAGGTTCTAAGGAACTGAAGTGATTGATGCCATGCTTCCAGGAAAAACTTCTAAGCATCAGGTCAGAAGGGACCGTACCCCAAACCGACACAGGTGGTCAGGTAGAGAATACCAAGGCGCTTGAGAGAACTCGGGTGAAGGAACTAGGCAAAATGGCACCGTAACTTCGGGAGAAGGTGCGCCGGCTTTGGTGATCGGACTTGCTCCGTAAGCTGAGGCTGGTCGAAGATACCAGGTGGCTGCGACTGTTTATTAAAAACACAGCACTGTGCAAACACGAAAGTGGACGTATACGGTGTGACGCCTGCCCGGTGCCGGAAGGTTAATTGATGGGGTTACCTCACCCCCAAATTTTTTTTGCTGCAAGGCAAATGATGGAGCGAGCGAAGGAATTTACAAAAGAGTAAATGACTGAGCGAGCGGAATCATTTAACGCAGTCAGCAAGAAAAATTTGGAGGTGAGGGAAGCTCTTGATCGAAGCCCCGGTAAACGGCGGCCGTAACTATAACGGTCCTAAGGTAGCGAAATTCCTTGTCGGGTAAGTTCCGACCTGCACGAATGGCGTAACGATGGCCACGCTGTCTCCACCCGAGACTCAGTGAAATTGAAATCGCTGTTAAGATGCAGCGTATCCGCGGCTAGACGGAAAGACCCCGTGAACCTTTACTACAGCTTCACAGTGGATCTTGATGTTGCTTGTGTAGGATAGGTGGGAGGCTTTGAAGCGGGGACGCCAGTTCCCGTGGAGCCAACCTTGAAATACCACCCTGGCAATATTGAGGTTCTAACCCAGGTCCTGAAACGGGATCGGGGACATTGTGTGGTGGGTAGTTTGACTGGGGCGGTCTCCTCCCAAAGAGTAACGGAGGAGCACGAAGGTTGGCTAAGTACGGTCGGACATCGTACGGTTAGTGTAATGGCACAAGCCAGCTTGACTGCGAGAGGTACATCTCGAGCAGGTACGAAAGTAGGTCATAGTGATCCGGTGGTTCTGAATGGAAGGGCCATCGCTCAACGGATAAAAGGTACTCCGGGGATAACAGGCTGATACCGCCCAAGAGTTCACATCGACGGCGGTGTTTGGCACCTCGATGTCGGCTCATCACATCCTGGGGCTGAAGCCGGTCCCAAGGGTATGGCTGTTCGCCATTTAAAGTGGTACGCGAGCTGGGTTTAGAACGTCGTGAGACAGTTCGGTCCCTATCTGCCGTGGACGTTGGAAGTTTGAGAAGAGCTGCTCCTAGTACGAGAGGACCGGAGTGGACGGACCACTGGTGTTCGGGTTGTGTCGCCAGACGCATTGCCCGGTAGCTATGTTCGGACGGGATAACCGCTGAAAGCATCTAAGCGGGAAGCCCCCTTCAAGATGAGACTTCCCTGGGCACTAGATGCCCCTGAAGAGCCGTTAAAGACTATGACGTTGATAGGTTGGGTGTGTAAGTGCTGTGAGGCATTGAGCTAACCAATACTAATGACTCGTGCGGCTTGACCATATAACGCCAAAGCGATTTAAGAAACAGTTGACAGTGGTCAGTGACCCGTTGTCAGTTGAAGCCATACATATATAGAGTGTTTAGCAAGAACAGAATTCAGCTTAAATAAAACGGATTCCAGATAAGAGACGAAAGTCTTTTATCAACAGTTTCGCCTGGCGACCATAGAAGGTTAGAACCACCTGATCCCATCCCGAACTCAGCAGTGAAATGACCGATCGCCGATGGTAGTGTGGGGTTTCCCCATGTGAGAGTAGGTCATCGCCAGGCACCCAATAGAAAACCCCGATAGCATTGCTGTCGGGTTTTTTGCTGTGCCCGAAAAAATAGCACCCTCCTGTGCCCGAAGGGGCATACCAATCCCACCCGCCGTCTATTACCGACCGAAAAGTACTCCTGCTGCTTGCTTTATATTTTCTTTGCTGGTTGGCTCATAGGCATATTTTTCGGAGTCATAACTGGCATCCTGCTAGGTACTTTGAACTTGTCTATCGACTAGGTTTGCCTTGGATTGCACTCTTATTTCCTATCCCAGAAATTGCATTGCTACCGGTATTCATCATTCTACTGGAGGTTGACGAAGGGGCTGCTCGTATCGCAACGATTGCTTCAGGCGTGCTCTTCCCCACCGTATTTTGTATGCTTCAGGGAGTACGTTCAGTCCCACCAAAATTGATTGAGATGGGAGCAGTATTTGGACTAACCAGAGTCCAGCAGCTGCACCGAATAGTGATGCCAGGCTCTTTAGCTGCTTTATTTCTATCCTTTCGTTTAACAACGGCCATTGCATTAATTTTGCTGGTGTCTGCTGAAATGCTTGGCGCTAATTATGGTATTGGTGCTTTTATTCTTGGCGCTGGTGCAATGGCTTTGATGGATCAGATGCTTGCAGGAGTGCTGGTTTTATCTCTACTTGGTTTAATGCTGTTTGGTTTTTGGGCATTTCTTGAAAACAAAGTGCTCCACTGGCGGGAGTAAAAAATTGCTCTGCTATTTTAAGGCGCTCTGGTGAGCTTCAATCATTTTAGCTGCTGTGATTATTTGCTGTTTTAGCCACACCAGACTTGGGTCTTTATCTCTAAGTGGGTGCCATGCCAGCAGGTGGCGGTAAGTCAGTTCGTTGTTAGCGATAGGGTAGTAAATAAAGCCATACTGCTGCTCATAAAAACGGGCAATGGCGGAAGGTAATGCGGTTACCAGGCCAAGCTTTTCCATGAGCACGGGAACGGCGACAAAGCCTGATGTTTTAATGCTAATGTTTCGTTCAATTTCCTGTTGCAGGCACCACTCATCCATTAGAGCCTGTGAGTGTCCCCATGCTGATGGATAGATAAACCTCAGTGACTTCATGGTATCAGCAGTAACCGCGTCCTGAATATTTGCTACGGATTTTGGCGCAATAAGGACTAATTGCTCTGTGAGAATACTGGTCGTCTTTAATGATTTAGCCAGTCGACCCAGTGTGTCGAAGCCAATAACAAGATCAAGAGCGCCAGACTCCAGTTCTCTTGCGTAATCAGTTGCCTTCAGGCCTTCTATCTCAATTTTAATGTTAGGCGCCAGCTGGGCTATCTGTTCCATTAGTATGGGCAACAATATGAGCTCAACGTAGTCCCCCCCGGCAAGACGAAACTTTACCTGGCTCTCAGCAGGCTCAAAAATCGGAGTGCTGTTTATACTCTGTTCCAACAAGAGCATTGCCTGCCGTATAAGCGGTGAAATCAGTTTGGCTTGCTCAGTGGGGGCCATACCCCCGTATACCGGGATGAAAAGATCATCATCTAATTGTCGTCTAAGCCGGGAAAGGGCGTGACTTATTGTTGATTGTGAGAGATGTAGCTTTTGCGCAACCCGGCTGACACTTCCTTCTATCATCAACAGGTCGAACACTCTCAATAAATTCAAATCAATACGGTTCAGGTCACTCATAGTGTGGACCATAGAATGGGTGGATATAGTTACCGGGTATGCTCGGCTTTATGTGATGTATCGATACGCTACATGGCTGGATGACGATGTTTCATTTTATCAATAGATGACTATTGCATAAAATTCGCGCAATTTTTTATTTGCCATAGGCATCTGTGCGAGACATGTAAATGCTAAGAAATTATCTCTTTCTACTGGGTATTGGGGTTATCTGGGGATCCCAGTTCATTTTTCAGCAAATGGCGGTTACCGATATTCCTCCCGTATGGGTTGGTGCTGGTCGCTCACTGGTTGGCTTCTTGACTCTGGTGATCATTTGTCAGGTAATGAAGGTTAAAAGTAAGGGTGGCCAATGGTTTAAATTCAGCCTGATTGGCCTTCTGGAAGCGACCATTCCTTTTATCCTGGTGGCATGGGGGCAGCAGTACCTGGACACCTCGATTGCTGCAATTCTTATGGGAACAATCCCATTCTTTACTGTGATTCTGGCACCTCTGGTTATCAAAGGGGCGCGTATCACTGTTGCTGGCATTGGTAGCGTACTGTTAGGCTTCTCCGGTTTGGTCATGCTGTTTTACCCTGAGCTGATGTCAGGCAGTAGCAGTACTAACCTGATAGCTGCAGGTGCAATTATCATTGCTTCAGCCTGTTTTGCGGTTGCGCTTTTGTTGCTAAAAGGCGTGGAGAATGAGCACCCACTGGTCATTGCCAGAAATGTCCTCGGTAGTGCTTCGGTTCAGATCATTCTCTTTGCACTGATTGTGTCTCCGGTAACAGAAATCACGCCGACGCTGTCCAGCCTGACTGCAGTGACTTACCTGGGAACTCTGTGTGCCGGCCTCGTATACTTCCTTTATATGATGTTGATTCGTGATGCCGGGCCAGTGTTTGCATCTCTGAATAATTATCTGGTGCCGATGATTGGCGTTTTGCTGGGGGCAACAATCAATGGCGAAGCCCTGTCAGTTCATACCTGGGCTGCTCTTGCCACCATTATGATGGCAGTGGCCTTTAACCAGATCTTTTCCGGTAAGTCTTCCAAAGGAAGTGAGCCTGAGGACGTTTTCGCTGAAGGGCTCTTACCAGCCAAATAGTTTCAGATCTTTGTCCAGGCGGAAATTGGTTGAAAGAACTGCATGCTGATTCAGGTTGTATTTGATCTCAGCCTGCAGTTTCTGATCCCTTAGTAGTGCCGGGATATTTCGAACATAGAGGTTATGATAGTGGTAAATAGCAGAAAAAAACATCGGATCATGCTTGCATGCTGAACAGCTTTCCTTATAATCAGCCGCGTCTGATGAGGGATGAAGTGCTTCTTCCTTGGTCAGGTCTTGATGGTGGGCGTAGCTCAGTTGGCAGAGCTCCGGATTGTGATTCCGGCGGTCGAGGGTTCGAGCCCCTTCGCCCACCCCATCTTTATTTCTCTCCTGTTCTATTATTCCTGTTTTTCATTTGTCCATGATCGTTGGCATTCCTGCATTTTAAGGAATGTGTCGTACTTCGTTTCGTAAAACTCAAAAAGTTGTTTGTTTGGCTCTATTACAGAGTTATAACGACTCATGGCTCTCATTGCATCTTCAATATTGTTATAAATGCCAGAGGCCACCGATCCGGTTATCGCTCCTGAAAGCAGCATACTTTCTTTTTCTTCCGGAATGGCTGCCGTGATATTGAGTATATTGATATGTTCTGTGAGAAGTACCGGATTTTTTGCCAGGCCTCCGGTGGGAATCAATAATTCAAAACCATACCCTGACTTCTTTAACTTCTCTAACTGATAGCGTGCATCCATTGCCAGTGCCTGAATACTTGCAAGGTATAATACAGCTAACGACTGATGACTTTTATCCAGAGTAAGGCCGGTAATCATACCTTGTAGCTGTTGATCAACTTCAGGCGCATCAAAATAAGGGAGTATGTGGAGATTTGCTGACAGCTTACTCACATCTTCAGCGTATTCAGATTTATTTTTACCAGCCAGCTCATACAGAATCTGGTTAAGGTATTCATGAACACTAATGCCCAGGCTGACTGAGATGTCATAAATCGAGCTATAAGCCGGGTGTGAGGTAATGATATGATCAATCAACGCACCCGCCGCAGTTTGTCTGGCATATATCAAAGAGTAACCGTCTAATGCCGAGGGGTAAGGGCCGTCTGCGCCATTGCAGGCCAACGTATTCCCGCTGAATGTGACATAATTTGAAGAGGTTCCCCCGACAAAGCTGATTCTTTTGGTAATGCAATCCAGTGGCAGTTGGCTGGTTTGGGAATCGGCCGCAAGTATGGTGGCCAGAGTTCCTCCATAAGCGTCGATTATGCCTGTAGCAACCGGGGTTCCAGGTTTGAGGTTCAGCTGGTCCGCGGCACTTTTACACAAACCATCCCCAATAGCTGCACCAATCCCAAGCTGTTCGCCATTGAATCGCTCCTCAATATCAATATTCAGCCTGGCTGCTGTGTCTTTCGTAAAAATATTACTGGTTGATGTGGGGGGTCTGGTCAGATGGCCTGTTAGCTTCCAGGTCACATAATCATAGAGATCAAGAATACAGGCTGTGGCCTGCCAGGTTTCGGGTGCACACTGGAATAGCCACAGTAGCTTGCTTGAGTTGCTCTTGGCACTGATTCTTGAGCCAGCATGAGCAAAGAGTCCGGGGTATTCTCTGGCAATAACGGCAGCCTGCTGGCTGGCCCGACTATCCATCCATCCGAATGTGTTAGCACGATGACTCCCGGGGAGGTGAACCGGTTGCATTTGCTGGTCCAGAAGAACTAATGAGTAGGTCGTATCAATGCCAATCGCTTTAACATCACCTTCATTGAGAGGATGTTCAGAAATCAATCGACTGACACTGGTCACCAGGGATTCCCAGATATTTTCTGAACAAAACTCCATGGTGCTGGCCGTTTTCCAGATCAGAAGCGGTTCTTCATCATAGGCAAGAATATGCCCTTTCAGTGAAACAAAAGCGCTGCGTAAACTGTGAGTGCCAACATCAATACTGAGTAAAACTGGCCGCATCTGTGTTAATGTCCTTACAACAGGGTCTCAGGTAAGAATAGCTCTGTTCCTGCATTTAGTTTGGTTCTTATTGGGTGGGATGGTTCATGCGCATGAGCAGGGTTATAGGGCATCGAGGCCTTGCGGGAGAAGCTCCGGAAAATACACTTGCCGGCATTCGGATGGCAGCCAGGCAGGGGCTGCAATGGATTGAGTTAGATGTCACTCTGCTTGGTGATGGAACTCCTGTACTTTTTCATGACCGAAGGTTGAATCGCACTACGGATAAAAAAGGAAGGTTGAGCTCGTTAACTTGTTCCTGGTTACCGGAAGTTGATGCAGGAAGTTGGTTCTCGGAACAGTTTTCGAGGGAAAGGATTCCAAAGCTGAGTGAAGCGTTGATGTTAATTAAAGACCTTGGGCTTGGTCTTAACCTTGAGTTAAAAACCAATGGTTGTTCAGAATCCCGTTTGGTAACAACAGTCTTGCAGGCAATAGAAGAGGTGGCGCTTTCGAAAGACAGGCTGCTGATATCCAGTTTTAATTATCAGGCTCTGGTTCACTGGTCATCCCGCTCTAACATACAGGCTGGCTGTTTATTTGAGCGATTACCGCTTAGCTGGCGAAAGAAAGCAAAGAAGGTTAATGCTGTATCTATCCACTTGAACGGCAAACGAATATCACAGGGTCAAGCTGTAAAGATAAAAGCAGCAGGGTACGAACTCTACTGTTATACAGTGAACACTCAGGCTGCAATGCAGCAATTGAATCAGTGGGGTGTTGATGGTGTTTTTACTGATTTCCCTCAACGGATTTCTTGAACTTTCGGCTAGCGATAAAATTCAACATAGAACTCAGCGTAACTGTTGATCTCAAGGTGGTGTCGCATTGCCGGTGAAATAACGAAGTCATCGTCTTTTCCTAACACTGTTTCTTCACCTGTTTCATCATTGTAGAAAGTGATATTGCCAATAGTGACATGTAATACCCCCCATACATTTTCTGCGGTGGAGTGCTCTCTGAGTAATGCGCCTGGTATATTCTCAGAAGTGAAGAGTTTTGTTCTTTTATAAGCAGTTACATTTTCAGGTAAAGTCTTCATACACTATTTTCCTTAATACTATTAAGTTGCAGCCAGGCTAGAGAAATCAATAAAAGCAGCTTGCAGGCTTCAGCCACTCCGAACATTGCATGTAATTTACTGGCTTGTGCAGACTGGCCGGCAATGATACTGAGTGCAAGTTTGTTAAGGCAGGGGAGTAGCCAGGCAGACTGCATAATTTGAATGAAAAGAATGAGAGGCAACAATTTAGGCTTCACTCTTGAGGGACTTATAAGGGATACAACTATTAATAATACAAGTATGAACCACTGGGCTTGATCAAAAATAGAAAAAATATGCCGGCCAATATCGACACCCACTGGCAGAGTCAGACTGGGGGCAGAAAACTTCACTGGTGTAGCAAGAAATGAAACACCCAGTATCATGCCCGCCCATAGCAGGGACAACAGGATAATAAACTGCAATGGAAACTTGTTCATGGCAATGTTAATCCAAGAGAATGCTGCTGGTATTGAGTTTTCTTTTTCCAGTCATCAGTTTTGCCATAAAGCCTGCCATTGCCAATGCTCCAAGAGAAAAGATTATGTCACCAATCATCCTTAACCAGACCAGAATATGGATGATTGGCTGATGAATGAATTCTGGTGAACGTGCATACCAGTAGCCTTCATTCACACTGGCTATTCCCTGTAAAACGCCAATGGGGAGGAGTGTGGTTAAAGCCATTGCAGCTAATCCACCATTAAGGCAGTAGAATGCCCATTTTAATAATCGATCATTCCAGCAAGCCTGATTGGACAGTCTTTTCATACAAGTTAATAGAAGACCAATGCCGAGCATGCCATAAACACCAAACAGTGCGGTGTGCCCATGAAGTGGTGTGGTATTGAGTCCCTGGATGTAATAAAGAGAAATTGGAGGGTTGATCAGGAACCCGAAAACACCGGCGCCTACCAAATTCCAGAAAGCTGTGGCCACAAAGAAAAGAATGGGCCATTGATAGGCATTTACCCACGGAGCTGCCCTTCGAAGCCGATAATTTTCGTATGCTTCTAATCCAATTAAGCACAAAGGAACCACTTCCAGGGCTGAAAAGCTGGCTCCCCAGGCTATGACTGACGTGGGCACCCCTGCGAAATAGAGGTGGTGAAGGGTGCCAATAATGCCTCCCACAAGAAAAATGGTGGTAGCAAAAACAACCGCACTGTTGGCTGATTGTGTTCGTATCAAGCCTAGTCGAACAAAAAGGATGGCGATAACTGCAGTGGCAAACACTTCAAAAAAGGCTTCAACCCAGAGGTGAACCACCCACCAGCGCCAGTACTCTGCCAGGGCCAGGTGGGTGTGTTTACCCATAAAAAGGCCTGCACCATAAAAAAGGCCAATAGCTATGGACGAGAGGAAAAATACCCAGAGTACCTGCTTCTCACCAGTGTTTCGGTGGAGTGCCGGAAGTATTGCCCGAGTGACCAGGGCCAGCCATAGGAGCAGCCCTGTGAACAGGGCAATTTGCCAGAATCTGCCAAGGTCAACATACTCGTACCCTTGATGACCAAACCAGAAATTCATATCAAGATTAAAATATTGTTGAACTCCCAGCCACTCGCCGGCCATTGAGCCTGTGACCACCAGTAACAAGGCGGCATAAAGCAGGTTAATTCCGGTTTTTTGAAAACGGGGTTCAATGCCTGAAAGTAAGGGGGCGAAATAGAGGCCTGTACCCAGCCATGTTGTTGCTATCCAGAAAAGTCCAAGTTGAGTGTGCCAGGTTCGGGTAATTGCATAAGGAAGAATTTCACTGATATTAATACCGTAAAACGCCTGACCTTCTACCGCATAATGTGCGGTTATCCCCCCCATGATGATCTGAAGTGCAAAGAGCGCGATGGCGGTACAAAAAAACTTTCGAGTTGCCATCATAGACGGTGTAACAATGGACTGAGCCAGGGGGTCATTGGCAGGTGGTGGCGGTAAGCTTTCGTGCCTTATCGTAGCGGCGTGATGCCAGGCCATTGCACCAATGCCCGCAATAAGCAGAACAATGCTGAAAATTGACCACCCAAGCAGGGCTCCAGCCGGTGTGTTGTCAATAAGGGGCTCGTGAGGCCAGTTGCTGGTATAGGTAATATCACTGCCAGGGCGGTTGGTTGATGTCGCCCAGGTTGTCCAGAATAGGAAGGCTGTCAGCTGTCGTCTGTGAGTGGCATTCTGTATTGGATTTTCACGAATGGCATATTGCTCTCTGAGTTGTTTGAATTCGGGGTGGTCGCTAAAGAGTTTCTGGTAGTAGCGTGATAAGGCACCGGTAACATCAGTACGCTCCGAAGATAATGAAATGACGCCAGTTTCTGGATTAAATGTATTCGTTCTTATGGACTGTTTGGCTTTTGTCTTTACTGAGGCTTGAAGATGCTCAGGCAGTGATTGATAAGGCTGGTTATAGTCTTTGAGGGCGAAGAGATTCAACAATTGAAGTGACTCACGGTGTAGCCAGTCAGCATTCCAGTCAGGAGCTACATAACTGCCATGACCCCAGATTGAACCTGTTTCATGACCACCAATGGAACGCCAGACCAGCTGGCCCTGTGTAATGTCTTCTTTAGTAAAAAGCACCTTACCATTGGTACTGGTCACTTTTTCCGGGATTGGGGGGGCGTGGCGGTATATCGCCTGTCCCTGCCATAGCAGAATTGCAAATGAGACAATAAAGACGATCCCCAGTACTCGCCAAGCCTTGTTATCTACTTTCGACATACCCTGACCTCTACGCCGTTCAAGTAATTCTTTCGATCTAATTGTAGCATTTAAAATGCATGTTATAGTTTGGGTATGAAATAACTTCAGATGAGCTTTTGTCGAGGAGCCAGGCAAAGCCAACGTGGTGATGGTCAGCAAGTTCGATGGAGGGGATATGAATCCAGAGGTGGTTATGAAAAGGGAGATTGCTACTTCAGAAGATATCAAGCTGCTGGTGGAAGCATTCTATGGCCGAGTTCGAAAAGACGAAGTGTTGGGGCCCATATTTAATGATATTGCCCAGGTTGATTGGGAGCACCATCTACCGGTAATGGTGACATTTTGGGAATCTTTGCTGCTGAAATCGCGAAGTTACCGGAGAAATGCGCTACAGCCTCATCTCCAGGTATTCCAGAGCGTGGCTTTTCGCCCAGAACAGATGGAACGGTGGCTAAAACTGTTTGACGAGACACTGGATGATTACTTTGTAGGTGGCAATGCTGAAAAGGCAAAAAGCTGGGCAAGAGGCATTGCCCACAACTTACAGAAACATATTGTAATGCAGGGGGCGGTAGCAGGGTTGCGTATTCAGGATAGAGGTGGTGAGTAGAACAGGCTGGGGAAGCCTGTCCCGTCAGATGCTTTAAATTTCGTCCACTTCTCTAAGGTATTTGAAAAGTTTTCTTGCCGCCGCTGGAGGCTTATCCTGAGCAGCTTCTTTCTGGGCATTGCGAACGAGCTGACGGATATGCTGGTGATCAGCCTCCGGGAAGTGCTCCAGATACTGAGTTAGCGCAGCATGGTTATCATCATCGTGAATAAGCTGATCCCGCCACCTTTCCAGCTGATGGAATCGACGATTGTACTCTTCGCTGGAGGAGTCAAGCTGATTTAGAAGCTCTGTGATTGGTTCGATATCCTGGTCAGCCAGTAACTTTCCAATAAAACCAAGGTGTCGCTTTCTGGCATTATGACTTTTAATGCGTTTACTCTCATCCAGAGCTGCACGAAGACGGTCATTCAAAGACAGCTTATCCAGCAATACTGGCTTAAGCTCCATCAGACGGGCACCGATACTCTTCAGTTCATCCATATCACGCTTTAGTTCGGATTTGCTGACAATGATGATTTCTTCGGTTTCTTCATCGTCCCAGGCTTCCTGAATACGACGGCTCTTTTTACTCATAGAGGGTTGCCATTAATGGGAATCTGCAGTTTTCATAAGTCGGGATATGACAAAGCAGTTCCATGGGTAGAAAATTAGATACAGTTCTTAGTATTTTACTTCAGAATGCTTCTCAGTTGGGATGTTTTTTCCCTTGTATAGAATGGAATAACTATCTGATGCATTCTTTGATTAGCAACGGCACAATAGAGATAAACAAAACAGATCAGGTGGAATCATGGGCGAATCTTCCAATGCAGTACTGGATCCACGTAGCGAAGAGGTCAGGCTGAAAACACTGGCCAACGATATTCTTGATGAGGCCGCCAGGCAGGGAGCTGATGCCTGTGAGGTCGGTATCAGTATGGATGCTGGTCTTTCCGCCAGTGTTCGCATGGGGGATGTTGAAACGATTGAGTTTAATCGTGACCAGGGCCTGGGTATTACCGTGTACCTTGGTAAGCGAAAAGGCTCAGCGAGTACTTCTGACAGCAGCCCGCAGGCGATTCGTGAAACGATAAAAGCTGCCTGTGATATCGCCCGTTATACCTCTGAAGACCCTTATGCAGGTCTTGCTGACGCTGCCTTGATGGCTAAGGGGGAGTCGCTGCCTGATCTTGATTTGTATCACCCATGGGGGATTGACGCCCAGCAGGCGATTGATCTGGCTCTGCAATGTGAAGATGCGGGCCGAGCCTACAGTAATAAAATTATTAATTCTGATGGTGCCAGTGTATCCAGCCATCAGGGCTGCCGCGTCTACGGAAACAGTCATGGTTTTATTGGCAGTTATGTTTCCAGTCGTCACAGTCTGAGTGCGGTGTTGATTGGTATGCAGGGTGATGAGATGCAGCGGGATTACTGGTACACAGTGAACCGGAATGCCAATGAGCTTGAAAAAGCGATCGCGGTTGGTAATAAAGCTGCCGAGCGAACAGTTCGCCGGTTAGGGGCTCGCAAAGTGAGTACCTCTGAAGTGCCCGTTCTGTTTGCTCCGGAAGTCGCGTCAGGTTTTATCTCCCACTTCCTGGGCGCGATCAGTGGTGGCAGTCTCTACCGGCAGGCTTCTTTCCTGCTGGATCATCTGGGTAAACCGATTTTCCCTGAATGGGTGCGTATTCATGAACAGCCTTTATTAAAGAGCATGCTGGGTTCTGCGAGTTTTGACAACGATGGGCTGGCAACGTATGCCAAGGACTTCATTACCGGCGGTGTTTTGCAGCATTACATTTTAAGTACATACTCTGCTCGTAAATTGGGCATGGATAGCACTGGTAATGCGGGTGGCGTCAATAACCTGTTTGTTGAAAGCAATGCTGGCGATCAGAGTGAGCTGTTGAAGCAAATGGGTACCGGTTTACTGGTAACAGAGTTGATGGGGCAGGGGGTTAATACCGTAACGGGCGATTATTCCCGAGGCGCTGGTGGATTCTGGGTAGAGAATGGTGAAATCCAGTTCCCGGTTTCTGAAGTAACCATTGCTGGTAATCTGAAGGACATTTACCGGAATATTGTTGCGGTCGGTAGTGATGTGGATAAGCGAGGAAACATCCAGACCGGGTCAATTCTAATCAGCAATATGAAGCTGGCTGGCGAGTGATTTTTTTAACCACAAAGACCACAAAGCTCACTAAGTTTTGTGGTCTTTGTGGTTATAAGCTTAACCGTAAAAAATCGTCGCCAGTCCAAGGAATGAGAAAAAGCCTACCACGTCAGAGACGGTCGTCAGAATAATACTGCCAGCCAGTGCCGGATCGATATTCATTGATTTGAGAAGAACCGGTAATGCTGCTCCGGTGATTACCGCGACACTTAAATTAATGACCATCGCGCAGGCAATGACCAGAGAGATGATCGGGTCATCAAACCAGACCCAGGCAATGGCGGCCACCAGTGTTGCCCAGAGTAGCCCATTGAGAAAACCGGCAACCAGCTCTCTGCTTAATAGCCATTTAAGGTTGGTTTTACTGATTTGCCCCAGGGCCATCCCCCGGATGACCAGAGTCAGAGCCTGACTGCCGGCATTACCTCCCATTCCCGCAACAATGGGCATCAGAACCGCTAATGCAACCACTTTATCAATGGTTTCCTGGAACAGGCCAATGACTGACGCGGCGATAAATGCCGTAATCAAGTTGAAACCCAGCCATACAGCACGGCGTCTGGCTGTTCGTAATGCAGGGGCGAAAGTATCTTCATCATCATCCAGGCCCGCCATGCTCATCATGGAGTGTTCGGCTTCTTCCCGGATAACATCCACCACATCATCAATGGTGATACGGCCAAGCAGTTTGCCTGTTTCATTAACGACGGGGGCGGAAATCAGATCCTGACGCTCGAATAGCTGGGCAACCTGGGTGTCTTCCATATCCGCAGGGATAGGGTCCAGATCCGTTAACATGACCTCTCTGACTGTTGCACAAGGATCGGTTGTCAGTAATAAGGTCAGAGGCAGGCGACCAATATACTCATCACGACGATTAACGACCAGCAGGCTGTCTGTGGTATCAGGAATATCTTCATGCCGTCGTAGATATCGAAGAACAACATCCACGGTATTATTCGGACGAACCGTAATGGTGTCGGTATTCATCAGGCCGCCAGCAGAATCTTCCGGATAAGCCAGAACGGCTTCAACCCTTTGCCGGTCCTGGCTGTTCATGGAGTCCAGAACCTGACGGGTGATCGTGCCAGGCAGCTGCTGCAGAAGGTCTGCGATGTCATCAACATCCTGACCTTCAGTAATCGCTTTCAGCTCGGCAATGTTCATCTGATCCAGAAAGAACTGACGAACCTCTTCACTTAGCTCCTGGAGTACATCACCTTCCTGTTCTCGATCCACCAGTCGCCATAACAGGCTCCGTAGCTTTGGCGGTGAAGACTCAAGCAGGTGCGCGGTATCAGCAGGAGGCAATGTGTTCAGCATGGTGCGTAATTCTGAAGAAACGCCATGCTCAAGAGCATCATTGAGTTTTTTTAGCTCGTCTTCACCGATGCTCAATTGCAGCTGCTGGGCCATTATTATCTGCCTGACTGGATTCTGGGTATCGGGTTATAAAACCAGATATCCAGAGAAAATGGAGAATGGTCACTTATTGTATGTGCAGAGGCTACTCCCTGGTAAGGGGGGAGCCAGTTATTCTTCTTCACCAAAGCGATCATCTATTAGCTCACACAGTGCCAGACAGGCTGCCTCCTCGTCACGACCATTACAAAGAAGCTCAAGTTCGGACCCTTGTCCAGCAGCCAGCATCATGACGGCCATAATACTCTTACCATCGACCTTACGCCCGTTGAATTCAATTTCAATCTGGCTGGAAAAAGCGGATGACGTGGTCACAAACTTGGATGCAGCCCGGGCATGCAAACCCAGTTTGTTAATAATTTTTTTTCGATATGTAATCATTATTCGTGAAGCTCTCTGTGTCTGACCTGAACCCGTTCCAGTTTACTGGTGAACAGTTCACCCAGTGTTTTACAAATATAGACTGAGCGGTGCTGCCCTCCAGTGCAACCAATGGCAATGGTCATATAACTGCGTTGGGCTGATTCAAATCGGGGGAGCCACTTCTCTATAAAGGCACTGATATCGCCAATCATCTCGATAACATAGGGATCGTCTTTCAGAAAGTCGATCACAGGTTCTTCCAGACCGGTATGTACTCTCAGGGATTCAACCCAGAAGGGGTTAGGAAGGCAGCGAACATCGAAGATAAAGTCTGCATCGGAAGGAGTCCCGTTCTTAAAGCCAAAAGATTGAAAAAGAACAGCCATACCACTTTTTTGGTCATCACAGAACTCCTGTTTGATCAGGTCGCGGAACTGATGAACGGAGAGCGGTGTGGTATCGATTTTTAGATCTGCTTCTATAAGCACAGGTTTGAGCAGTTTTTTTTCTATCTCGATGGATTCTCTGAGAGAAGTCTGGTCATTACTGAGAGGGTGCTTTCTCCGGGTGGAGCTGTAACGGCTGACCAGCTTTTCACTGCCGGTATCCAGGTAAAGAACCTGACAGTCAATACCTTTGCTTCTGAGGGAGGCCAGCAACTCAGAAAAGTTATCCAATGCGCCAGGCAGGTTTCTGACATCAATACTGACAGCCATTTTTGGGGGTTCAGAATGATGGCCTTTCAGGGTGTCCGGTAGCTGGCTCAGCATGCTGGCTGGCAGGTTGTCGACACAATAGAAACCCTCATCCTCAAGGGTGTGCAGGGCTGAACTTTTTCCTGAGCCGGATCGCCCGCTGATGATGATAAGTTTCATGGCTGTTCCTTTGTGCTTTTCGAGCTTGGCATATGTAAGTGGTATTTATGCTCTGTGAGTATTTTAAGTCGGCCTCTCTAATATTAAAGCAACTTTTTATCAATTAGCCTACTGGGAGTTTTCAGGTTTTTGGAGGTTGGGATATTCCGTGTCCGGCATTTTTTATCATTAATTAACCTCAGTAAATGCTACAATTAAAGTCGTAGGAGGTTACGAGATTGTTGGGCGAGTGATTATTAAAAATACTGTTTTCTGTTTTAAACCCCCTCATCTTAACGTCATGATTTTTAGAGTTTGTTAGCAATGTTGACGCTGTTGTTATTCATTTTATGGAACTTTCTGAATATTGTTTTCAACAGATAAGGATATTGAAGGGGAATTTAATATCCTTTGTTTGCTGGAAATAGTAATCATTAAAGGAGTAACATCATGATGGATTCAATGAAATATACTGTCTCTTCTTCTACTAGCAATATTCAGTTTAAAGGAGTTGAATCAGAGGGGAATAAAACAGAGGGCAAGAAGAGTGCTTTTGGCCGATTTTCTGCATCGAAAGTAGTTAATGTTTTACTTTATATTCCCAGAAAAATATGGTCTAAAATGAAAGCGCTTCATAATTTAGTGCAGACTAAGCTGCATCAACGAGACATAAAAGCTACTGCAGTTAAAGCTCATATGGATGTTGACAGAGTTGTCCAGCGCCATCATGTTCCTGCTACTAAGCCAGAAAGAGACTTTCATAAGGTTTTCAATGAGCTTCAAACGTTAAAGCCTGTTGAAAGTGGTGTTGGTATTTTGCCTGAAGAACAGCAGGGTGAGAGCAATTTTACTGCTGGAAGCAAAGATCGAGCTATCGCAGGTGCTGCTTTTCAAGTCAAAAGCGAGCTTAAGAAACTCAACAGTGATCTGGTGGAGCTGGTGAAGAAACGTAAGACGGCTGAAACAGAGCTGGCAGAAAGTCAGCGCCTTATTAAAGATCTGGATCGCCGCTTGAAAAAAGCTATTAAAGATAGAGAAAGTGGTGTGAAGAAGTTCAAGGCATCTATGAACCCGGAAGCTGGTTCAAGAAAACGTCTTTCAGGGGAAAAAGAGGTCGTGCTCGCCAAGACGATTGCTGAGTGCAACAAGATGATTGCTTCTCGGGAAGCACAGAAAGCTCAAGAAGTGCAAGCCGCCCAGAGCCTTGAAAGTGAGATTAAAAGATACAACACTGGAATTGATAATGTGAAGTCTGACATCCAGGCTGCTACTTCAGTCCTTGAGGTGTTTAACAGAGATCTTTCTTTTGATGACTTGATGAGGCTGCAAGTGAAGGAGCAAGGCTATTCTGCAGCAGAAGGAAAAGCGGTTGAACTGGTAAATTCCAAGCATGAGGGTATGGCCATGTTCACTCAAATGCTTTAACTGGTAAATCTTGAAAAAAAAGGGGGACTGTAAAGCCCCCCCTTTTTTATGGAGGTCCAGAATATGTTTGCTAAAAGATATCCTTGGGGAAACGGTATTTTAAGGGCTAGCACGCCCTTAGCAATCCTTTTGTATATGTGATGTTTTTTTAGCCTATGAGCCTAACTGCTTTTGGTTTGTCGAAAGAGTCATGCTCTTCAATCAATAATGCTATGGTAGAGGGTTGGTGTATCGTGTGCGGAGCGCATGTTTTTCAACACTGATGATGAATGAAACCGCTCCGCCAACGCCTTCAAAATTTCCAGATGCTCCTGATTTTCCCCCTGTGGTACGATCAGTGCAAATACCAAATCTACTGGTTTGCGATCCACTGAATCGAAATCAACGGGTTCTGCCAGGCGTATAAAGAGCCCGACGGGTTCAGGGCAGGCTTTACAGCGGCAGTGGGGAATAGCAATGCCTTCCCCCAGTCCTGTCGTGCCAAGTCGCTCCCGGGAGACCAGTGCTTCAAACAGCTCTTTGGCATTGATTTCGGGGACTTCGCTGCTCATACGTTCAGCGATAAATTCCAGAATTTTCTTTTTGCTGACCCCGTGCACACCATCAAGGGTGCGCCCGGGGGTTAAGATGCGATGAATAATCATGCTGGATAAGAATGGCAACCTGAAAAGTCAAAGGGCATGGCCACTGGCGCCCTGCTGCCTGTGTAGCGCTTTCTCTTTCTGTTTAACCAGCTGCCGATCCAGCTTGTCCGAGAGCAGGTCAATGGCTGCGTACATGTCTTCGTGCTCAGAGGTCGCGTTAATCTCAGCTCCCCGCGTATGCAGAACCGCTTCCGCTTTCTGCGCCAGCTTTTCTACACTCAGGGTCACCTGTACATTGGTGATATGGTCAAAATGTGAAGCAAGACGTTCCAGTTTCTTGATCACATAGTCGTGCAGAGCTTCTGTTACCTCGACATGATGTCCACTGATGTTGACTTGCATGTAGCGCTCTCCTGATCCCATTTTCAGATAATCACCAGTCCGCGGGATTTTTCGTACTGGCTGTTTACTGAAAATGCCGTTTTTGTTGTTTCCTTATCTTCGGGTGAAGGCAGGAACGGCATTTTCGCTTATGTCTGTCTTCGATTCTAACACTGTCAATGCTGCTTGGAATGCCCTGGGGCAAAAAAACTATTCTTTGTACCGCTCTTTACAAGACCCTCTGGAAAATCAGAGTACCAGTTGTTTCCGTTCATTCGAGGGCGGCAGGTGCATAGACTCTCGGTACTTGGCAATAGTACGCCGTGCGACCTTGATGCCCTGTTCGCCCAGTATGGCTGCGATTTTATTATCACTCAGTGGTTTTCGGGGGGGCTCTTCAGCAATCAACTTGCGAATATGGGCTCGGATGGCTGTGGATGAGCACTCTCCACCCTCATCGGTACTGACATGACTGGAGAAAAAATACTTCAGCTCATAAACTCCCCGTGGCGTGTGCATGTATTTCTGGGTGGTCACCCGTGAGATGGTTGATTCATGCATGCCAACGGCATCGGCAATATCTGCCAGTACCAGGGGTTTCATCGCTTCATCACCTTTCTCAAGAAATTCCTGCTGGTAGGCAATGATCTGGCTGGCGACTTTCATCAGCGTTTCATTACGACTTTGCAGGTTTTTCAGAAACCACCGGGCTTCCTGAAGGTGGTTTTTCATAAATACATTGTCGCGGCTGTTGTTGGCTCTCTGAACCATGGACGCATAGTTATTATTAATGCGCAGTCTTGGTAAGGCATCGGAGTTCAGCTCAACGGTCCAGCGTTCCTTTATTTTTCGAACCGAGATATCCGGGACGACATATTCTGCTTCAGAGTGGTCAATGGCATTCCCCGGCTTTGGGGTAAAACTCTGAATCAGGCTCAATGCTTCCCGTAGCTGATCTTCTTTCAACTTGGCCCGGCGCATGATACGCGCATAGTCACGGGTGCCGAGTGCTTCCAGATGGAGGCTGATCAGTTTCTCGGTATTTTGAAAATGCGGAGTTGATGGTGGTAGTTGTCGAAGTTGAACCAGCAGGCACTCTTTCAGGTCTGCACTGGCACAACCGACAGGGTCAAATTGCTGAATCCGGTGCTGCAGTACTTTTACCTCTTCAATCTCCAGCTCTTCCAGTTGGGATCGCAGAGAGACAAAAAGCTCATCCAGAGAACAGGTAAGATAGCCGTCGGGATTAATCGCTTCAATGATAGCGAGGCCAATCAGGCGATCCCGATCGCTCATGGGAGCCATATCCAGCTGCCATTCCAGATGATCCTGAAGGGATTCTACGGCTGATGACTTTGCCAGAGGGTCGTAATCATCATCACCACTGCTGGCGGGCAAACTGGAATATACATCGTCCCAGGCGGAGTCTACCGGTAGCTCACTGGGAATGCTTTCTGACCACTCGGCCATCTCTTGAGGTTCAGGTTCTGAGGTGGTTTCGCTCAGGTCAAGCAGCTCTTCCTTGCCATCACTGCTGGTGGACATGTCATCACTCTGGCTATCCTCAGGCTCCAGCATTGGATTGGACTCCAGAGCTTCCTGGATCTCCTGTTGAAGATCCAGTGTCGATAGCTGTAGCAGCCGGATGGCCTGTTGCAGCTGAGGCGTCATGGTCAGCTGCTGGCCCATCTTGAGCTGTAAGGAAGGCTTCATAGGCAACAGTATACCTTTACTTCGTTGTCCGTGGAGACTGCAGGCTGCCGATCTTCCCCCAAAACTGATGAAGTGGGGTGACCGTTGTCTGGTCAGTATTAGCACGGATGCTTTAGCGACCACTCTCCATGTGTGGCTGATTATAAACCCATAGTCGTTTCTGAAACCATAGGCGGTCATAAAAGTAGTGGTTGCAGATGATGAGTTTGGTTGTGTTTCTTTGTTTTGTATCAGTGGTTTCCGTCTTAATAGTTCGGTCAAAACGACTGTGAGAATTGTTTAAAAAAAAGTACTCAGTCATTGTTTGACACTGATCAATTAAAAACCCTAGTACAAGAAATAACCTGAACGAAATTTAAGTATTGTCGGGGTTTTGTGTGGATATTCTTATCGTCATACCAGTGGTTGCACTGGTCATTTACGCCATAGTGAAGAACTACAGCGCATCGGCATCATTAGCCATTGCAGGAATTGTATTGCTGAGTGCGGCAGCATTGATGGGAGTAAAGGATATTCTACCTGCGGCGAAGGCTACTGGCTTTGTGCCGTTTGACGTATTTGAACTGATGAACTCAGTGTTCAGTTACCGTATGGCCAGCCTGGGTCTGACCATTATGGCCTGTGGAGGCTTTGCCAGTTATATGTCTCATATTGGTGCCTCAGAAGCGCTGGTTCGACTGGCTGTGAAACCCATCAGCCGCTTCCGTTCTCCTTATCTGGTCTTGGCGCTGTGTTATCTGCTGAGTGTTGTTTTGCAGATGTTTGTAACCTCTGCAACAGGCCTTGGTCTGCTGCTCATGGTGACATTGTATCCGGTCCTGAGAAACATCGGTTTAAGCCCGGCTTCAGCCGTTGCAGTCATCGCCTCCCCGGCAGCTTTTGAAATCGGCGTAACTCAGGTTAATGCCAATTTTGCTGCCAGTCAGTCAGGTCTGGAAATTACTGAATACTTCCTGGGTTATCAGGCCTGGATTACCGTGCCGATGGTTCTGGTTGCCGCAGCACTTCACTTTGTCTGGCAGCGCCGCTGTGACCTTAAAGAGGGTTATATTGCTGCAGAGCATGTAGGTGAAGGTATTGAGCGCTCTGATGGTGAGAAGAAGGCGCCCGCACCTGCATTTTATGCATTGCTGCCCATGATTCCATTCTTTCTGCTGCTGATCTTTTCAAAAATGATGGTGTCGTCCATCAAAATGAACCTGGTTATGGCGATGCTGATCAGTGTCTTTGCCGGTATGCTCTGTGAAGTTATTCGCTCACGGAAGATGAAAGCGTCGCTTGAGGGTTTTGATCACTTCCTCAACGGAATGGGCGCAGTCTTTGGCCCAGTGGTTGGCTTGATTATTGGTGCTGAAATTTTTGCTACGGGCTTAAAGCATATTGGTGCGATCGACTCTCTGCTGGGTTCTGCCCAGGGTTTGGGTATAGGCGCTGGTGCGATGACGATCTTCATGGCCTGCCTGATCGCTGTGTCTGCCATCATGATGGGTTCTGGTAATGCTGCATTCCTGTCGTTTGCCACACTGGCTCCGGAAGTGGCCAAGAGCTTTGGTGTTCCTGCGGTTACCATGCTCCTGCCTATGAACTTTGCTGCCTCCATGGGGCGTTCAATGTCACCGATTGCCGCCGTCGTTATTGCCTGTGCGGGGATTGCTAAAATCTCACCTTTTGAGGTGGTGAAAAGAACATCGGTACCAATGATTGGTGCGTTTATTGTTGGTATGGCTCTGCATTTGATTCTGTTTGTATAAATACAAATCAGGGGGCTTTCACTTACCAGGGGCCCCTTCATGGTCTCATTCCAGGCTATGTTTCCCTTAAAGTTCAAGACATTCTTAATGCTGTATCGATATTAACCAGTCAGCAACAAACCCTGAACTCTTTTTCTAAAACTCCACTGGCCTGTTTAAGGCATCCAGAAGTGTGGCCCAAGTATCTTGAAGGAATGACTCACTCTTTAACACTACGCCCGGTTGCCAAGCAATGCGGGGTTACGCTGAGAACATCATTCCGTTGGCGGCACCATTTTTTACAGGTCATTGAACATGATCAGGCACCGGAGCTCAGTGGTATCACAGAATTGGATGAAACATTCTTCCGCGAATCATTTAAAAGCCAGAAGAATTACGGTCATTTTTTGGATTAAAAACTGCGGAATCGAGTTTAAAGAGTTGGTGGCATCTTCTAGAAAAACGGATTATAGAGAGTGTTTTTCACCTTCAACCCTTAAGAGCAACATAGCCAAGTGTGCCTGTGGCTTTCTGAGTGTCGAACTCGCGTTATTTTAACGAGCATCGACGTATGAGTTGAAGGAGTCGCTGAAGTTCAGGGTTAAAATTGATTTAAAAAAATGCAAAAAAAATAATATGATTTAATATCTTTTTTAGGGATTTGTCAGCGGAAGATAAATATAAGTCGATGTATCGTCTCATTCAATAGACTTATAGGCAGCTTGCCATATGGCATAGTTAGCTACCTGTGGTCAGTCATTTCTAAAAATTAGTAGGGTCTGCCATGCTTGCACAAATGTCTCCTTCCAGCTGCGCTATACCTGTGGTTACAAGTCAGCCCACAGGTCTTCAAAACAGCCCATTTTATGAAGCGTCTTATAATCATTTTAGGGTCAGAAAAACGCCAGCGGAAGATGATTATTCAAGAATCAACAGGTCGACAAAAGAGTGTATCAAGGATGCAGCGAAATCAACAGTGACATCAATTTTTGGGCGTTGCAGTGTAACTGAACCAACGGTTAGTGCTTTCAACTATAAAATACGGCCAAAAGTAATGACGGAATGTTCAATGCAGGAAGTTATTGACGCTAGAATAGGTGAGCTGGCTACCCATGATTTCACTGCTTTTCATAATAATACGGTGAAGAATTATATCGATGAAATGAACATGAGTGTTTTCGGGACACCTGATGTTTTTAGCGCTGAAAAACAGCGCCTGTTTCTGTCATTGATTCAGGCTTGCTGTCAAGGGTCTGAAGGTGAGGATCTTTATACTCAAAATTGTATGGATGCTGCCAAGGAAATAATACACTCGCTTAAAAATGATCCGGCTATAATTGAAAATAGAGTAAATGTAAACATAAAGTTAAATAAACCGCACGTATCGACACCTGACACAATTCTTGCGAGGTTCCAAGTCAGGCTCGAGGAATCAGGTGCGTTTGCTGAGGATCTGCCAAAAGAGCTAATTGATGAGTGTCATAAAATGCATGAGTTTTATATCAAACTTTCGAGCATGCACGTTTATACTGAGGCTGCTCGAATGAAAGAGTTAAAACAAAATGACGAAGGTTCGGCGAGCAGTTCCGTAAAGAATGGTCTGACCGAATTTGGAAATATTGCCGGTAAATATGCGCCAATAGCCTATATGTCGACACTGGCCACCGCTCTTGTTGAAAGGCTTGGTGCAGCTCCTTCCAAGCTTGCCGGTATTAAAGATATTCTTGGTAACGCAGGGACTACCTTGTCGCCTGATTCACTCAAGGCCATAAAACGCTTGTTAGAAGCTGAAGAAGTAACAAATATTTTTCAGAAACCTGCAAATATTTGCGCGTCGGCTTTTGCAACACTTCTCTATGCGCTCGGTACTCTTCAAAATGTGATGGAACGTTCAACCAATGATTCAGCATCGGAAGCCACATTAAAAGTTATAGAGGAAATCAAAGATAGAATAAGAGAGATTGAATCCAGCCAGGTGGTAACTGAACAACCAACCCCGGGAGATGGAAATGATCACTTTGGAAGTATTGCTTCGGAACATCCTTCCGGGATTGGAGATATATTCATTGAAAGGTCCGGGATAATTTCGAGTGCTGTAAGAACGATCAATAACGCAATATTTGAATTGAAACACGCAACACCAGATATACCGTCAAGAGATTATGTTTACGCTCTGTTGAATCGGGCATTTGTTACAATAATGATTTATGAGTTTGAAGGAATGAAACATCAGATAAGGGAAGAAAACTATGAGAGAGTGATACAGGGTTGCAAAACCAAGGTCTTGACCAAACAACCATTAACAGAAACCGAAAGAGATCTTCTGAATTATGATCAGGGGATTCCTAACACCAAATATGGGATAAAAAAAGGCCTTTCAGATTGCAGCACAATGTCAACAATGCTTGCTAACACCTTATGTTGTGCTGTTGACTGTGGAATCAGTTTCGCTCAAGCCGAAACCCTTCTTGATGCAGCATCTGCGGACAACAGTAACAAGCCGTATCTGGCATTCTGGAAGACAGTGATGTGTGGCCCTGTACGAATACTTGATGTCTATAAGGCTTTGCCGATCTGCGTTTCAATCAAGGGCATTATGGAAACCATGTTCTGCTCTGCAGGTTACAGCAAATACGATATTGAGCATCTCTATTATGGTTTTATGAGATCATTACTTGGACTGTTTCCTGCTGTTGTATGGGATATCGGTACCAGTTTTTGGGATACTGTCGGTAATTTCAGCGATACATTGTTAGTCACCTATTCCCAGGATGCCGGTGCAGCACGCGCCAAGAAAAAGGGTAAAATTTTTAATGCTCTCTCTAGTATTTCCAATGGGCTTGATATGCTTGCACATATTCGTAGCCCTAAGAGTGTTGACTCCCCTCAGGCTGCTAATGTACTGGAAAAAAATGGAGATAAAGAAGATATAGATTTAGAAGTGCATTATGAAGATACATCGCCACCTTCGGATAATACGCTTTCATCCGCCGGAGATTTTTATTCATCCCTGGTGGATGAAAATAAGAGCTTACTGATGAAACAATTCGCTGATGATCATGCTACCGACATTGTAAGAGAGAGATTGGCACAAACGCTCACTCAGAAGAGTTACAAAGAAAGCCTGGTTGTATTTAAAAAAGATGACGATTTTTCTGGTAAAAAACAGGTTTACGTACAAATCGGTACTGACGTAAAAGATCCCGAGCCTGGAAAAATGAAACGGGTTTAGTTGGAAATGTTTGATTCTCACTGATAGTAAATGGTCATGCAATAAGCGCTAGTAATATACAATTAAAGGGGTTTGGGTTTCACTGCTAGTTCGTTTATAGCAAAAAAATATTAGACAGTGTGCTAGCCCCTTATCAGACTTCATCAAGATCAGTTGTTAAGAATCAATAGTTAAACAATCAGGCTGAGTTCTGGATATTTGAGAGCAGGGGATTTACGAAACTTTGCTACGTTATGGCTGGCAGTCAATCATGAAGAGATTTTTAGGCTTAGAGAATGATCAGAACCAGCTTCGTAACTGGTTAGTTTTTTTATTACCTTCCTTTACCGGTTTTCTTATTTTTGTTGTTCCTTTTCGATGTGATCAAGGGATAGTTATTCCTGTCGCACTTTTAGCTGGATGCTTGAAATTATTACTGAAAGAATCAATCACTGCGATTATTACATCCATTGTCGTATTAACCGGATTAATAACGATTATTACCAAAGCTTTCCAGCCTCGATGGATTATGAAAAATACGTTTCTTTCCGCTTTATTTGATATCTCGCTATTCTGGTCGATGGCCAGAGTGACAGGAGTGATTTTTATCTTATTCTGTTACTTTCAAGTGGGGCCTGAAGCATTCAGGTCTGAAACAACGGGCGGTATGGTCCTGAACCATTTGTTGCCAACCCTTTTCTCCGTATTTATTATCGCCGGGTTGCTGCTTCCCCTGTTAATGAGTTTTGGCTTGCTTGAGCTGCTTGGTGTGTTGATGACGAAAATAATGCGTCCATTGTTCAACCTGCCGGGGCACTCTGCCATCAACTGTATTACATCCTGGCTGGGTGACGGCAGCGTTGGTATCCTGATGACCATCAAACAATATGAATCCTCGATTTACACGCATCGTGAAGCGGCTGTTATCAGTACTACCTTTTCAATTGTTTCTATTACGTTCACTCTGGTGGTCATAGCCCAGGTTGGTCTGGAACATATTTTTACCCAATTCTACCTTACTATTTGTTGTGCCGGGTTTATTGCGGCCATTATTGTTCCCAGGCTTCCGCCACTCTCCAGAAAACAAGATCAGTTTATTTGTGGAAAACGGCGCAACAAAGATGATGAAGATATTCCTGAAGGCAGCACTGCCTTTTCATGGGGGCTGGAACAGGCACTGAAGAAAGCGGCAGGCATCGCCAATCCTCTGAAAATTATTCTGGACGGAGGTAAGAACGCCGTTGATATGACGTTTGGCGTGCTGCCTGTGGTTATGTGCATTGGCACCGTTGCCCTGATGATTGCCGAATACACCCCATGCTTCCAGTATCTGGGAATGCCCTTCCTGCCATTGCTTGAATGGTTACGGATTCCCGAAGCCCGAGCTGCATCCATGGCCATGATGGTTGGATTCACTGATATGTTTGTGCCGTCCATTCTGGCGGCATCCATTAACAATGACATGTCGCGGTTTGTTATTGCGGGACTATCGCTGACTCAGTTGATTTACCTTTCTGAGGTGGGTGCCTTGCTGCTGGGGAGCAAGATTCCGGTAACTCTGTTTGAGCTGTTTATTATCTTTATTCTCAGAACACTGGTGACACTACCGGTTATAGCGGCAATAGCCCACCTCATCTTTTAAGAAGGTGTTGTATAAATTCCAGCCAAGGATTTTGTTTTCGCTTACTCAAGTCTCCTTTTCTGGTTCCAGGGTAGCTGCTGAAAATTTACAGGAAAATTTTGGTAGAATGTCGCTACAGCTCAGTAAAATAGCGAGCGAAAAGTCAAAACCCACGATTTCTCCTGTAAAAAATTAGCAGTTACGTTCCAGGGGTGTGGCTAAAAATACTTGAACTATGGATCCGTCATCAACTTCTAGCAGTGTGATAAACTTTTTCATTTTTAGTATTTCAATCAGTGTTAGTACGCAGTTTGCCGATTCTGACCATCTATTGATGAATCTTTGACAATCGGTGTAGTAGAGACCATCCGAAAATCGGATTTTGAATGAGATCGGGCAGACCGATGTCTGAATGCTGAGGGTAAATGGTGATTTCTCTGGCGTCTCCGAACTCTTCCGAAGCAGGAAAGTACCCGGCTCGCACTTATTCAGCAAACACCTCGCCTGATGATGGTCCATGTCCTTGTAAAAATATCGGCATTGCTCTAACCGCTCAAGACATTCCCGATGAATGAACTCGGAGGACTTGACCACAGGGGAGCATTTAAGTCTCATCTCGCCGGGTTGCATAAGAAACAGCCTGTGCACGTTATTTTTATCAACAGCATGATCGAGCAGTTTCGTCACATTGGGATACGATGGCCGTTGTTCAGTGGCCAGGTACTGGTCTGTCATCAATTCATATCGCCCGTTTTCCAGTTTGATTCGGACAGAAAATGGATGCTTTGTACCTTTCATACTGAGCGCAAACGGACAGTTACTGACTGTCTTGCTGTTTCTCAACAGATAGTTTCCGAGATCCTGTGATTGCAACATCTCGTGAGCGGCTTCCAATGAAAAATCCCCATAGTAGTAATTACAGCGAGCCAGTTGCAGTTCAACCGTTTCCGGAATAATAGCTTTTGCCGTAAGCCTTGGTTCTATGGTTGCGACCCGGTGGATGTGTGCAGAATGATCCGCCGACACGACAACGGCTAAAAAGTGAGGATTGGTCCCATCCGCAGAGGGAGAAACGAGCAGTGTAGTGGCTGTTTCAGGTGTGCATGGGTTGTTGGCATCAGAGGCCCGTGCAGGCTTGTCTGGCAGTGTCTTTGCAGAAAGGTCGTCTTCTGTTCCCGTGCAGCCGGTACCGGATGTGACAGGCTCTACTCCGGTCACTGACTTACCTATAAAATGACCACCAGACCCACTATTCAGGGACGAGGATTCAAACTCGGTAAGATTACGAAGCATGAGTTGATCAATTTTACTGGTAAGCACTTTTGCATCCATCTCGAAGCTCCACGTAAGAGGGAGTCCAGAGCTTAGCAGACGTTTGAATTTATCACTGATCTACCGGGAAAACCCGGATAATTGTCACCACAAATAATTGATTACAGACTGAACTGGTGCCCTAGATAGACGTCACGAACCTTTTGGTTTGATAGTACGGTATGGCTGTCACCTTCAGCAATGATATGCCCTTCGCTGACGATATAAGCCTTCTCACAGATATCCAGCGTTTCCCGAACGTTATGGTCGGTAATCAAGACCCCGATACCCCGGTTTTGCAGATGGCGAATGATTGACTTGATATCGCCAACAGAGATGGGGTCGACACCGGCAAAAGGCTCATCCAGAAGAATAAACGTTGGGTCTGTGGCCAGTGCCCTGGCAATTTCTGCTCGTCTTCTTTCGCCACCGGACAGTGCCATGCCTGCACTGTCCCGGATGTGGCCAATATTGAACTCATCCAGCAGTAATTCCATTTTCTCAAGACGCTGCTTTTTGTTGAGGTCTTTTCTGGTTTCCAGAATAGCCAGAATATTGTCCCGTACACTGAGACGGCGAAATATTGAGGCTTCCTGAGGCAGGTAGCCAATACCAGCCCGCGCACGGTTGTGCATTGCCTGGAAGGTGAGATTCTGTTGGTCAATACTGACCTTACCGCCGTCAGCCTTGACCAACCCGACGATCATGTAAAAGCAGGTAGTTTTGCCTGCGCCATTCGGACCCAGAAGTCCTACGATCTGGCCACTGTTAACCTGCAGAGAGACATCTTTGACAACATCTCTGCCTTTGTAGCTCTTACTAAGGTGTTCTGCCTTGAGGATTGCCATCCGGTTGTCTGTTAACCTGATAAAAAATGAAATTTGAAACCGTCTTGAAACCGCATCTTGAAGCAGCATCTTGAAACAGAGAGTAACCTGGAAAAATCAGGGCTTGGTGTCAGGGCTCTGTTGCTGTTTGGGTTGAATGACCATTTGTACACGGCCGCTTTCCCCCTGACTCGGTATACCTTTGGCGTTCACTGTTTGTTGTGCCAGGTTATAGTTGATCTTTTCACCCTTGAAGGTATCACCCTTTTGGGAGAGCTGGGCGTTTTTAATCAGCTCAATCTGGTCACTGTTCACGTCGTATCGAATGGTGTAACCCCAGGCCTGAACGGTTCCCTGCTCACCGGGCTGGAGTTCTTCGTAATACGCTCTTCCTTTATTTCCTTGAGCAATGACCTTGGTAACTTCACGTCCTCTGGTGTAGATGGTAATGATGTCTCCGGTGATGCGTGTTGTGCCCTGGGTCATCACCACGTCTCCACGATATACAGAAACACCTTTCTTATTATCAATATCAGCAGCATCGGAATTAATTTTGATGGGTTGCTGACGATCTGCGGGTAATGCCATAGCCATAAAAGGAATAAACAACAGCCCGGCTACAAACGCTTTCACGCGAGGTAAGTAAATAGTCATGCGCTGTCGTTCCTTTGACTGGGGTAATAGACATGGATTCTTTGAATAAGTGGCTTATTCAGGTTCATAGACCCCCCGTACTCTGGATTTCAATTGAACCCTTCCCTGTTTGTAGTAAGCCGTCATACCAATGGCTCGGGTCTCACCAGTATCGTTGGTGATTAACACCGGGCGATCGGTATTGGCAACTTCCAGGTCTGGAGAGATGGTGATGAAATCTGTGTCCATGCGCAGTTCTTGTTTGAGAGAATGTTCAGAAGAGTGCACGTCAGCCTGCTGCTTTTTGACAGGGCTGGACTGGATGATCACAACATTATCCCACAGTTCAATATCTTTGCCACCGGGTAGTAACTTTCCGTTTTCTGAACGGGAAGTCGTAACCTGCCCGTTGTCACTGAAGTTTGTCAGCACCGGTAGTCGAAGCAGCGTGTTATCATTGTGTGGATAATGGGTAATGCTGTCTGACTTCAACTGGTAATGTAAGGCACCGGTGAGGTCATATTCCTTAACCAGAGCATCGACCAGAAAGTAGTCAGCATCCTGTCGGATCATTTGTGAGTGACTGGTACTGGCAGGCACTATCGAGCCGTCGTAAGCCCAATAGCCTGTAACCAGCATTAGCATAAGAATTGCCGAGATTATCAGATGATTGCGGTAGGTCATCCAGGTTCCGTCACTGTAAGCTGCTTAAACCACACCCGCTTTCAGCAAGTCATGCATATTAATTGCACCGACAGCGTGGCGGTTTTCATCCACACAGATTAGAGCATTGATCTTCCGGTCATCCATAATTTTCAATGCTTCAGCTGCCAGAATCTCTGGTGTGATGGTCGTGCACTTAATGGTCATGACATCGTCAATGGTGGTGTTGTGAGGGTCGACACCATGATCAAGCGCGCGCCGGAGGTCTCCATCGGTGAAGATTCCAATGACCACATTGTTGTCATCAATAATGGAAGTCATACCCAGCCCTTTTCGGGTCATTTCCAACAAGGCTTCGCCCAGTCGAGTACCCTTTTTGACCATGGGGATGCGATTACCTTCATGCATGACGTCCTGTACTTTCAAAAGAAGTCTGCGACCAAGGGCACCACCTGGGTGTGAAAAAGCAAAGTCTTCTGCAGTAAAACCGCGGGCTTCAAGAAGCGCAATGGCCAGTGCATCGCCCATCACCAGCTGAGTGGTGGTGCTGGATGTTGGTGCCAGATCAAGGGGGCAGGCTTCTTTATCGACGCCGGTGTTCAAGTTGACTTCCGCTGCCTGTGCCAGTGTTGAGGAGGATTTGCCTGTCATGCTGATGACAGCAGCGCCCATGCGTTTGAATAATGGCAGCAACGTGATGACTTCAGCAGTTTCACCGGAGTTTGAAATCGCAAGAACGACATCATCTGCGGTGATCATCCCCATATCACCATGGCTGGCTTCGCCGGGGTGAACATAAAATGCAGGTGTACCTGTGCTGGCCAGGGTTGCACTGATTTTACGGGCGATATGTCCTGATTTTCCCATACCTACCACAACAATTCGGCCCCGACATTCAAGCATTAACCGGCAGGCTTTGCTGAAGTCTTCACCAATGCGTGGAAGCAGGGCTTCAATAGCATCCTTCTCAATCTGGATGGTGCGACGACCAATTTCAATAAAATTCTGGTCAGAGGTCATTTCGGTAAAGCCTTTGATGGAGCTGTCAGGATTTCATGGCCAAGCATAACCTTTCAGGCTCCAGTGTAAAATAGTTCAGTGTCGGGATATGGGAGCATTAAACTCCCATAGTAGATTTGAAACTCAGACAACTTGTGTGTAGAGCCATGCTCCGTAACAGACATATCCAGCTAGCAGGATAATACCTGTAAAACGTCCCAGTGTTTTGGGTTTTTTACCAATCATTGCCATGGCAGCCACTAGAACGGTAAATGCCAGCATGACTGTATAGTCTCTGGAGAAAACGGACTCACTGATTTCTCCAGGACGAACCAGACCAGGCATGGAAAGAACCGCCAGCAAATTAAAAATGTTAGAGCCGACAACGTTACCAAGAGCAATATCGTGATGCCCTCTTATTGCACTGGCTACAGAGGCTGCAAGTTCAGGCAGGCTAGTGCCTATGGCTACGATGGTCAAACCAACGACCAGCTCGCTGATGCCCATTAATGTGGCAATTTCCTTGGCTCCCCAGACCAGAATCTGGGCACTGATAAGAAGTAGTGCCAGGCCACCAATAAGTTCCAGATAGGCTTTGCGTGAAGGCAGTTCTTCAATTTCTTCAACTTCAGCCAAGGGCTCTTCCGGGTGTGCTTTTTGCCAGATCACCATGAGGTAAAGTGTCACGAAAAGACCACCGAGAAGCACAAGGCTTTCAGTAAGGCCCAGATAATTATTTGCCAGGCAGGCACCAGCAATCACTGTAACAAATAGAAGCCACGGGATTTCACGCTTTGCCAGTGCAGATTTTACGGGCAATGGTGCAATCAGAGCGGTTATGCCCAGTACCAGTCCCATATTGGCAATATTGGAGCCAATGGCATTACCAACGGCGATGTCCGTGTGCCCTTGAATGGCAGACATCAGTGAAACCAGAATTTCTGGTGCGGATGTACCTATAGATACAACCGTCAAGCCGATAAGCATGGGGGAAATGCCCCAGTTTCTGGCAGTAGCAGCTGCACCGCCAACAAAGCGGTCGGCACTCCAAGTGAGGAGTATGAAGCCAATGATAATGGCCACTATGGCATAAATGGCAGGACTCATTCCGGAAAGTTTCTCAAGATTTTGTATATAAGGAAGGGAGTGTATGGAAAATAAGGCTGGCAATGCAACTGCATTGCAGTCTGAATTGACCATATACGAATAAGAACAATCCGATAGAATTTAAGCGTTGCTATCAATAAGGTGCAATAAAAGTGTGAAACAGGTCATAATATCTTGTCTGGATGACCTTTTATTCTGTCTGTCGCAGGGATCTGCTTACTCAATGATGAACTCCGCCTCTTCTTGTGAAGAAAACCGCACAGATAATTTTATTGAGATCCGGGGCTTAACCTTTTACCGCGGTGCCCGGGCTATCTTTAATAATATCGACATGGATATCCCCCGTGGCAAAGTCGTGGGTATCATGGGGCCGTCGGGTACCGGAAAAACGACCCTGCTTCGCCTGATTGGCAGGCAACTTCGACCGGACCAGGGTTCTATCCTGATTGATGGTCAGGACTTGGCCAGCCTGTCCAGAGATCAATTATTTGTACTGCGTCGTAAGATGGGCATGCTGTTTCAAAGTGGTGCTCTTTTTACCGACTTGAGTGTATTTGAGAATGTTGCCTTTCCTCTGCGTATCCACACTCAGTTATCAGAGCTGATGATTCGTGACATTGTGTTGATGAAGCTTCATGCGGTTGGTTTGCGTGGCGCATGGTCGTTGATGCCCAGTGAATTGTCAGGAGGGATGAGCCGGCGTGTGGCGCTGGCCCGTGCTATTGCCCTTGACCCGGAAATGGTGATGTATGATGAGCCATTTGTTGGGCAGGATCCGATTGCCATGGGCGTTCTGGTGGAGTTGATTCGTAAGCTGAATCAGGCGCTGGGAATCACCAGCATCATTGTTTCCCATGATCTTCATGAAACCGCCAGTATTGCTGATTTGCTTTATCTGATTGCTGATGGCGACGTTATAGGCTTTGGAACACCCGAAGAAATGTTGAACTCAACTGATGAGAGGGTGCGTCAGTTTATGCAGGGATTACCGGATGGGCCGGTACCTTTTCAATACCCTGCAGATGACTATCAAGACGATTTACTGGCAAAACGACATATCGGTTCCGGGGGGATTCAATGAAATTTGATGTTCTGGATCGACTGGCTCAACTTGGTCAGTTTGGTCTCGGTCATATTCAGTCTCTGGGGCGGTCCGGTATTTTTCTGTTTCTGGCGATTTTCTCCAGGGCAGGTTTTAGTGGCCGGGGCTCGCTCCTGGTACAACAGCTGTATAACGTGGGTGTTCTGTCGTTAATTATTGTGACAGTTTCCGGACTATTTATCGGAATGGTTCTTGGGTTGCAGGGTTATAGCATTCTGGTTCGTTACGGTTCGGAAGGGGCGGTTGGTCAGCTGGTAGCATTGAGTCTGGTTCGTGAGCTGGGACCGGTGGTGACGGCCCTGCTTTTTGCTGGTCGTGCTGGTTCTGCCCTGACGGCTGAAATTGGTTTGATGAAAACTACCGAGCAACTGTCCAGTATGGAGATGATCGGTGTGGATCCCTTGAAAAGGATTATTGCACCCCGTTTCTGGGCTGGTGTTATCTCACTGCCGTTATTGACAGCTATCTTCAACCTTGTCGGTATTCTGGGTGGTGTTATGGTGGGCGTCGACTGGCTGGGAATCTACGAAGGCTCATTCTGGACTGGAATGCAGCAGTCGGTTGATTTTGTCCACGATGTCGGCAATGGCATGGTGAAAAGTCTTGTTTTTGGTATTGTGGTGACCTGGATTGCTGTTTTTCAGGGCTATGATGCGATTCCTACTTCAGAGGGCATCAGTCGTGCAACAACGAGGACCGTAGTTTATGCCTCTCTTGCTGTACTTGGGCTTGATTTCATTCTGACCGCAGTGATGTTTGGTGAGCTTTAAGGAAGGGAGCATAAAATGCGGATGCGTACGGTAGAAATCAGTGTAGGCGCCTTTATGCTGGCGGGAATGCTGGCACTGGTGGCTATGGCTGTTAATGTGAGTGGTCTTTCACTTAAGAGCGGTGGTGAGACTTATGAGCTTCATGCCTACTTTGATAACACTGGAGCCCTGAAACCCCGGTCTAAAATTTCCATGTCAGGTGTGACTATCGGTAAGGTCAAAGAAATCAAGCTGGATAAAAACACCTATATGGCCAAGGTGGTGATGGATATTAATCAGCGCATCGATAATATCCCTGTTGATAGTACTGCAGCGATTGTAACGGCAGGTCTATTGGGAGAGCAGTACATCAGCATCAGTATCGGTGGTGATGAGGCCTACTTACGCAGTGGTGATCGCTTTGAAGATACGCAGTCAGCCCTCATTCTCGAGGAGCTGATCGGTAAGTTTCTCCTGGGTACAGTGAACAAGGGAGAGTAGCCCTGCTTCTCTCTGATTTAGCGGATGGAATGGACGATGAAACGCAATAAAACCTTTCTGACTGTTTTGGTGATGCTTTTTTTGCAGTGGTCATCAGTTGCTGTTGCCGCAGGGCAGGCAATTCAGTCTCCACAACAGGATGTGGAAACGATTACCCGTGAGCTTCTGTCTACGCTCGAGAAAAATATCGATGGATACAAAAAGAACAGTGATGCTTTCATCATCGAGGTGGATCGTCAGCTGTCACCTGTTGTTGCTTTCGACTCCATTGCGCGGGGTGTCATGGGTAAATATTCCCGGCGTGCAAAGTCGGAGCAAATTACGCAGTTTTCGTCTGTTTTTAAAGACAGCTTGATCAGTTTCTATGGTAAGGCTCTGCTGAAGCTGGATGATACACGACTGACTATTGAGAAAGTCGATGCTGTCCCTGACGCGGTGCTGAGTGATTATAAAGCCGGTAAGGCACGATTAGTACCAGTTGATATGACGGTAAGAACCTCATCGGGCACCGTTGCTATTTCTTATTCCATGGTGCATCAGGATGGACGCTGGAAACTCAGGAATATCATTGTTGATGGGATTAATATTGGTATTCAGTTCCGTAACCAGTTTGCAGATGCGATGAGTAAGCATAATAACGTTCAGTATGTTGTTGATCACTGGGCAGACATTATGAAAGGTAGTGCGGCTGCCGAGGATAAGAAATAATGTCTCTGGCGTTGTTTGAACCGGGGCATTTCAAGCTCAGTGGTATTATTAACTTCGAAACCTCCCCTGTTATTGAATTACAGGGGCGTAAGCTACTTGAAAGTACTTCAGAAGATCGTTGGGAGATCAATTTAAGAGGCGTCTCTCAAGCGGATAGTTCTGCGCTATCAGTCTGTCTTTCCTGGATCCGGTTGGCCAGTGAGCGTAATAAATCCATTTGCTTTTCCGGCATGCCTGCTGAGTTGGAGGCACTTGCCCAAGTCTGTGGAATTCAAGGGATCATAAATAGTGTGAGCTGTCTGGCAGACTGATTCGACTCAGATCCCATATACGTTTTGGGGCTATCAATGGAACCATCTCTCAGATATCATTGACCGATTTTACTGTTCCCTTTAATTCCTGAATATTATTCCCTGAGAGGTTGGATCATGCAAGCCGAAGAGGTCAAGGCGCTGCTGGAAAAAGAGATTGCGGGTTCACAAGTGATTGTTGAAGGTGAGGGTTGTGACTTTCGCCTGACCGTAATCAGTGACCAGTTTGAAGCCAAGAGACCGGTTCAGCGTCAGCAGATGATCTATTCTCACCTGAATCCATTTATCACCAGTGGTGCAATTCACGCTGTATCGATGGTAGCGCTTACAACAGCAGAGCGTGCCAGACAACTGGATAACCAGGACTAACAGGGTCCTTGAGAGGTTTAATCCGACAAAGATCATCCCATGCTCGGTGTAGATGACTGCATAGCTGTCCAGGAGCCTGTCGGACTTACCACTGACCTACTGCGAAAAAGCCGGATTTGGCCATTTTTTATGCTGCTTTTCGTTGAATAGAACCACTGTTCGCCTCAAATCAGCATAAAAACTGACGCAAACCGGACTTTTTCTCGCTACGGTCGGCTAAGTCCAACAGGTTCCCGGGAAGTAGCACCTGCTCTGAGTACCCTCCGATGAAAGCATCTTTTCCGATTACCTTTCCGGTCATTAAGTGAGAAACCATGGATAAACTGATTATCACCGGTGGCGTGCGTCTTGATGGAGAGATCAGGGTCTCTGGCGCCAAGAACTCTGCCCTGCCGATACTGGCAGCGACTCTGCTGGCCGACTCTCCGGTCACAGTGTGCAACCTGCCCCACCTGCATGACATAACCACGATGTGTGAGCTGTTTGGCTGCATGGGGGTTGAATTGCTGGTGGATGAAAAGATGAACGTTGAAGTTCATGCCAGCACCATTAAACAGCTCGTAGCCCCTTATGAACTGGTGAAAACCATGCGGGCTTCCATTCTGGTTCTTGGACCACTGCTGGCAAAGTTCAAGTCAGCGGAAGTTTCACTGCCAGGTGGCTGTGCTATTGGCAGTCGTCCAGTGGATTTGCACATCAAAGGCCTGCAGGCTATGGGTGCCGATATTACCGTTGAAGACGGTTATATCAAAGCCAGTGTCAAAGACCGCCTGAAGGGTGCGCATATCCTGATGGATACAGTGACGGTTACCGGAACGGAAAATATTTTGATGGCAGCCACGCTGGCCGATGGCGAAACGATTATTGAGAATGCTGCCCGTGAACCCGAGGTGGTTGACCTGGCAGAATGTCTTATTACCATGGGCGCCAAAATTGAAGGCCATGGTACGGATCTGATTCGTATTCAAGGCGTTGAACGACTCAATGGTTGCACCTATTCTGTACTTCCTGACCGTATTGAAACCGGAACCTATCTGATTGCTGCGGCGGCCACCGGAGGGCGGGTTCGTCTGAAGGATACACAGCCTGATATTCTGGATGCCATCCTTATCAAGCTGCGTGAAGCCGGTGCTTCTGTTGAATGGGGCGATGACTGGATTGAGCTGGACATGAAAGGTAAGCGGCCGAAAGCCATTGACCTGAAAACAGCGCCTTATCCTGCAATGCCTACGGATATTCAGGCTCAGTTTACGGCGCTCAATACCATTGCCGAAGGCACTGGTCGGATCACCGAAACCGTATTTGAAAACCGCTTCATGCATGTTCAGGAAATGAAGCGCATGGGCGCAGACGTTGATGTTGAAGGCAACACCGTTATTATCAAAGGTGTTGAGCAACTGAAGGCTGCTCCGGTGATGGCGACGGATCTCAGAGCCTCGGCCAGTCTGGTCATCGCAGGTCTCGTTGCTGAGGGAGATACTCTCGTTGAGCGTATCTACCATATTGACCGTGGCTACGAGTGTATTGAAGAAAAGCTTCAGCAACTTGGTGCCAAGATTCGTCGCGTTCCTGCCTGATTTACACTTCTTTTCTATTCTCTTACCCTGATTTTCGGCTTTCTGGTCAAAAATCAGGGAACTTTTCTTCTTTTTAATATTCCAATAGAACGGTCGTTTCAATTTTATAGGTAATGGCCAAAGAATTCTGAAGCCTTTTAAATCCATCAGAGAATAAAGCCTGGTCAATACATTGGTTTTGCTGGCTTATTAGATACCGTGCGATGAAGGCTCTCTCAAATACAAAAATGTGTTAGGCAATAGAATGGAGTCTTAGTGAATGGACTTGATGAGGCTTATTATTATTAACCAAGGCACCATAGCGGGTGTATCTGGGTCTCCTGATGGATCAAACAGGAGTTTGGAGTGCGCCCGTCCTGATTCCAGCCCCTCCAGCGATAATAATTCAAATAGACTTCAAGGCAGATTGAGTCCTGCTTCTGACAATCCGATTTTTCTGAGTGATCGGGAGTCCATCACTCCAGTTCCAGGGCAAAGTATCCTGGCTACTCAGGGCTTCCTATTAAGGAAAGAGGAGCATACAGGACAAGAAGAGGCCAGTTCAGTCCCTCAGCTCAGAGTTAACATTCCATTTTCAGAAACATCTGAGAGTGATGACTATTTTGATGCGGAAAGTGGGTGGGGAAGTGATCAACAGGACTTTACTCCTCAAATCCCATTATCATCAAGTATTGGTAATGAGCACAAACAGCAAGGTTCTAATACTGTTGGACATAGCCGGTCAAGAGAAGCACTGCCTGAAAACTCGGGTAGTGAATCTGCATATAGCGATGCACCAACCTGGGGTGAGTCTGATCAGCCTTTATTATCTGCTGTTGGCTCACAGCCAATGCAGCCGACATTTGAGACTGTCCGTAAAAATGGACAGGAAGAAAGTGGGGATGTAAGTCTTGAAGCACTTGGTAGTGAACCAAAGCCAAAAAAGACAGGTTTTTTTGCTTCTATAACCGGTATGTTAGGCAGAGTGGGTAAAAAAAATAGAGGACAGGAAGCCAAAACACATACTAGCCCTAAAAATACACAGGAACCTACTGCCGGACACAGTAATCTGGCACAAGCCACTAAGCCCTCAGAAACTTCCTCATCTTCACCTTCCACGTCACATAAGCCAGTTAAAACAGGATGGACTTTCAATCCGATTAACCTCGTTGGAGAATTCGCTGAAGAAAAGCTAAAAAAAACTGCTTTCAAGTACGCTGAAGATCCACGTTTTCAAAAAGCTCTAGCTAATGCCATCAGGAATTTGTTGATTAATGAAGTCAGAACTATCGATTCATTAGCTGAAGATGTGATGCCTTCATTCTCGTCAAGTTCAGTAAGACCTAAAGAACGGGGTGTCTTCAACTCTTTATATGGTGAAGTTAAATGCCATATTAAAACAAGGTGTAATGAAGCTTTATCAGAATGTATTCAGTACGGTTCAGGTAAAATTCTGGGTAATTCAGAAGGAAGTCCTATAAGTAGTTTTACGCCAGCAGTTTCTTTTGCACTTCAACAGAAAGTTGAAAACATTCTTATTGGAAATTTGAGATGGTTAGTAACTAGCCCTGAAGGGGGAGAAAAAATTCAATTATGGCTTGAAGGTAAATTAAAGGATTTTATTGAGAAAGAAAGCAGGGAATTTCGGCTTAATCAACCTGCAGGTGAATCAGACAGCGAACTTAAAAAGCAGATAGAAGAACTACCTGATGATCTGACACGAAAAATTGATGAAGGTCTTAGGTCTGTGAGTACAGCGGTTAAAAACTCGGCAGGTGGGAACTCACTTCCTCTTGTCCGGTTTTTAGGTGCTGCTGTAAATGAAATAATGATAAAGGCTGTTGAAGATGGCACATTAAAAGTGGAGAGTGACTTCGAAGGATTCGCTAACGAAGTGATAGGGGTTCTAGTGCACTCTATACAAGATGTTCACTCTGATGTTGTCAGGATGTTTTCTACAAAAACTGCAGCTGAATTTAGAAAAGTTAAGGATTTAAGAGAAGGACTTATCCAGAAAGTTATTAATGCAACAATAAATGAATACTGTAAAGCAATAGGTGGGGGAAACTTTCTTAGGCTAGCTAAAAAGCCTGTAGAGTGGTTCGTGAAAAGTAAGCTGGATGCCTTGATTAATAAATATAGTGACGAAGGTGAATTTAAAAAAGAGGTGGATGAGTTACTTATTAAGAATGTTCCTGATGTTATAGCTGCAATAAAACTTTCAATTCAAAGGGCTAAATGGATTGCCGCTCGTTTGACGTTACATGAGGAAATTAAAGCAAAATATATAGACGAAGGCATAGAGCATCATGATGAAGTTGCGGCTGATGACACTCAGAAACTGAATAGGTCACAGCTGCTGCCGACGGAAATCCCGGCGGTCAGCCAGGGGCTGGTCGAGGCGGTCAAACTGGGCCTGGGTGAACTGCAGCGTCAGCAGCCCGAGATCAAGGCCCGGATCCAGCCACACCTGACGGCGGTGGTCGACACCGCGGTTAAGCGTGCTGCTGCCCATGGGGCGGTCCAGGTGGCGGGTGAGGAGGGCGCGGCGGCCATGCGGCCGGGGGCCTTCAGTGCAGCGGCCATGCCGTGGTGCCAGGGCACGGCGACCGAACTGCTGAACCAGGCGCTGACCCGGGGACTGGCCACGGCGACGGCCTGGGTCGAACAGGATCAGGACGGTGCCCGCGCGGCGATTACCCGGGCACTGACCCCGGCATCCGGTGATTCGGCCGAAGGCACCGGGCAGGCAGCGGCAGCGGCGGGGGATGACCTGAGTGCCCGTATCCTGCCCCACCTCCGGAAAGCCATTGACGGCACGCTGGATGAAGCCCTGGCGGACATCCTGAGCCAGGGGGTGGCACCGCTGCGTACGGCGGTGCAGGAGAACCGGCTGCTGTCGACACCGGCGATCCGGGACGCCCTGGACCAGGCGGTCCTGCAGGCCGTGGAGGAGCAGATGACCCGGGCTGGCGGGCAGGTGAACCCGTTGTCGGACAATGTGATTGAACCGGTGATGGCGACCCTGGCCAGCGAGCTGACCGCCGGTCAGGCGACGGCGGTCGCCAGTGTGGTGACGTGGCTGAAGAGCGGTGACAACGCGCGGACGCTGACCGGGAAGATCACCCCGGCGCTGAGGCCGGTGGTGGAACGGGTGCTCGCGGATGTCCTGGTGGACCAGCTGTTGCCCGAGGGCAGTGAGGATGGCACTGAGTCCTTTAAGGCGGCCATCCAGCCTTACCTCCATGGGCTGGTCGAGCAGTTCCTGGACCGTGCAGTCAACTACAGCCTGGAACGGGTAGTGGCATGGGCCGAGGGTCACGGCGATGACATCACGGCGCGGGTGCAACCGGAGATCGAGAAAACCCTGGCGGGAGCCCGTAAGGAAGTGACCGGGGCGATCCGGGTACAGCAGGAGCGACTCTGCCAGATGGCCGGGCAGGACCGGGCAAAATCCCTGGGCGTCATGGCCCTGGCGCAACGGGTGGCGTTGAATACCGAGATCCGTCACGGGCGAAAGGCGACGGGTCCGACAGCCCCCGAAGCGGTAACGGCGACCGGAGCCACGGCGGGCGGTGAACAGAAGCCTGCCTGGCAGCGGCTGCTGCCGACGGAAATCCCGGCGGTCAGCCAGGGGCTGGTCGAGGCGGTCAAACTGGGCCTGGGTGAACTGCAGCGTCAGCAGCCCGAGATCAAGGCCCGGATCCAGCCACACCTGACGGCGGTGGTCGACACCGCGGTTAAGCGTGCTGCTGCCCATGGGGCGGTCCAGGTGGCGGGTGAGGAGGGCGCGGCGGCCATGCGGCCGGGGGCCTTCAGTGCAGCGGCCATGCCGTGGTGCCAGGGCACGGCGACCGAACTGCTGAACCAGGCGCTGACCCGGGGACTGGCCACGGCGACGGCCTGGGTCGAACAGGATCAGGACGGTGCCCGCGCGGCGATTACCCGGGCACTGACCCCGGCATCCGGTGATTCGGCCGAAGGCACCGGGCAGGCAGCGGCAGCGGCGGGGGATGACCTGAGTGCCCGTATCCTGCCCCACCTCCGGAAAGCCATTGACGGCACGCTGGATGAAGCCCTGGCGGACATCCTGAGCCAGGGGGTGGCACCGCTGCGTACGGCGGTGCAGGAGAACCGGCTGCTGTCGACACCGGCGATCCGGGACGCCCTGGACCAGGCGGTCCTGCAGGCCGTGGAGGAGCAGATGACCCGGGCTGGCGGGCAGGTGAACCCGTTGTCGGACAATGTGATTGAACCGGTGATGGCGACCCTGGCCAGCGAGCTGACCGCCGGTCAGGCGACGGCGGTCGCCAGTGTGGTGACGTGGCTGAAGAGCGGTGACAACGCGCGGACGCTGACCGGGAAGATCACCCCGGCGCTGAGGCCGGTGGTGGAACGGGTGCTCGCGGATGTCCTGGTGGACCAGCTGTTGCCCGAGGGCGGTGAGGATGGCACTGAATCCGTTAAGGCGGCCATCCAGCCTTACCTCCATGGGCTGGTCGAGCAGTTCCTGGACCGTTCGGTCAGCTACAGCCTGGAACGGGTAGTGGCATGGGCCGAGGGTCACGGCGATGACATCACGGCGCGGGTGCAACCGGAGATCGAGAAAACCCTGGCGGGAGCCCGTAAGGAAGTGACCGGGGCGATCCGGGTACAGCAGGAGCGACTCTGCCAGATGGCCGGGCAGGACCGGGCAAAATCCCTGGGCGTCACGGCCCTGGCGCAACGGGTGGCGTTGAATACCGAGATCCGTCACGGCCGAAAGGCGACGGGTCCGGCAGCTCCCGAAGCGGTAACGGCGACCGGAGCCACGGCGGGCGGTGAACAGAAGCCTGCCTGGCAGCGGCTATTGACGGCCGAGGTGATTGGATCCCTGGGGGACGGCCTGGTGGCGGCACTGCGCGAGGGCGTGTCGGTCGTGAGAACGAAGCGACAGGCGATGGAAGACGAGATCCGTTCCCACCTGCCCCCGCTGGTGACGGCCGGGGTCGGTGCCGGAACCCAGCACGCCGGCCGTCAGGCGGCGGGTGACCACACGCTGGATACGGCGGCGGACGGATTCAGTGAAGCGGTGGAGCCCTGGTGCCAGGGGCTGGCCAGCGGTCTGTTGACGGAGGCCCTGAGCGAGGGGCTGAACAAGGTTGAGGCCTGGCTGGCGGAGGAAGCAACCGGTGCCCGTGCGGCGATCATCAAGGGACTGACACCGACCGGGGGTGAGGAGCCGGGCGCGCCGGGGCTGAGTGGCCTCATCCTGCCCAAGGTCCTGCCGGAAATCCGGGAAGCCATCGACGGGCAGCTGAACCAGGCCATGGCCCGGGTGCTGCGCCAGGGCGCCCGGCAATTCCAGACGACCATGGGCAACAACCGGCTGCTGTCCCTGCCGGCGGTGCGCTCGGCCGTGGAGCAGGTGGCGAAGCAGGCCTTGCAGAAGGGTACCGGGAAGCTAGGGTCGCAGCTGGATCACTTATCCACTGAGGTGCTGGATCCGGTCAAGGTGGCACTGAAAGCCGAACTGGTGACGTTCCAGACGACAGCGGTTACCAACCTGGTCGACTGGCTGAAAGCCGACGACTATGCCGGTGTCCGGCAGCTGATGGCTCCGCTGGTGACGCAACTGAAGCAGATCGTCCAGCCCATGCTGCTGACGCTGCTGGCGGAACAGCTGGGTGACACGGTAGATCGTGAACAGCTGGCATCACAGGCCGGCCCCTACCTGGATGGCCTGGTGCAGGCACTGCTGGCCCCGGCGATCGACGACAGCCTGAAGCGGGTGGTTGACTGGGCTGAAGGCGACCCGCAGGCGATCGTTGACGAGATCCAGCCAACCGTTAAAGAGACCGTGGACTGGGCACAGTCCATGCTGATGGATGCGGTCCGTAATAAACAGCAGCAGCTGCAGTCGTTCATGGCGGAAGACGGTGAGGTGACCGTGGTGGAGCGGGCCCGGTTACTGGCGGACGGGCTGGCCGGGACACCGGAGGTGGTCGACGAGTCGGCGGAGGCTCCGAACGGACCTGAGCTGCTGACGGCCGGGGTAATCGGCTCCCTGGGGGACGGCCTGGTGGCGGCACTGCGCGAGGGCGTGTCGGTCGTGAGAACGAAGCGACAGGCGATGGAAGACGAGATCCGTTCCCACCTGCCCCCGCTGGTGACGGCCGGGGTCGGTGCCGGAACCCAGCACGCCGGCCGTCAGGCGGCGGGTGACCACACGCTGGATACGGCGGCGGACGGATTCAGTGAAGCGGTGGAGCCCTGGTGCCAGGGGCTGGCCAGCGGTCTGTTGACGGAGGCCCTGAGCGAGGGGCTGAACAAGGTTGAGGCCTGGCTGGCGGAGGAAGCAACCGGTGCCCGTGCGGCGATCATCAAGGGACTGACACCGACCGGGGATGATGAGCCGGGCGCGCCGGGGCTGAGTGGCCTCATCCTGCCCAAGGTCCTGCCGGAAATCCGGGAAGCCATCGACGGGCAGCTGAACCAGGCCATGGCCCGGGTGCTGCGCCAGGGCGCCCGGCAATTCCAGACGACCATGGACAACAACCGGCTGCTGTCCCTGCCGGCGGTGCGCTCGGCCGTGGAGCAGGTGGCGAAGCAGGCCTTGCAGGAGGGTACCGGGAAGCTCGGGTCGCAGCTGGATCACTTATTCACTGAGGTGCTGGATCCGGTCAAGGTGGCACTGAAAGCCGAACTGGTGACGTTCCAGACGACAGCGGTTACCAACCTGGTCGACTGGCTGAAAGCCGACGACTATGCCGGTGCCCAGCGGTTGATGGCACCGCTGGTGACGCAACTGAAGCAGGTCATCCAGCCCATGCTGTTGACGCTGCTGGCGGAACAGCTGGGTGACACGGTAGATCGTGAACAGCTGGCATCACAGGCCGGCCCCTACCTGGATGGCCTGGTGCAGGCACTGCTGGCCCCGGTGATCGACGACAGCCTGAAGCGGGTGGTTGACTGGGCTGAAGGCGACCCGCAGGCGATCGTTGACGAGATCCAGCCAACCGTTAAAGAGACCGTGGACTGGGCACAGTCCATGCTGATGGATGCGGTCCGTAATAAACAGCAGCAGCTGCAGTCGTTCATGGCGGAAGACGGTGAGGTGACCGTGGTGGAGCGGGCCCGGTTACTGGCGGACGGGCTGGCCGGGACACCGGAGGTGGTCGACGAGTCGGCGGAGGCTCCGAACGGACCTGAGCTGCTGACGGCCGGGGTAATCGGCTCCCTGGGGGACGGCCTGGTGGCGGCACTGCGCGAGGGCGTGTCGGTCGTGAGAACGAAGCGACAGGCGATGGAAGACGAGATCCGTTCCCACCTGCCCCCGCTGGTGACGGCCGGGGTCGGTGCCGGAACCCAGCACGCCGGCCGTCAGGCGGCGGGTGACCACACGCTGGATACGGCGGCGGACGGATTCAGTGAAGCGGTGGAGCCTTGGTGCCAGGGGCTGGCCAGCGGTCTGTTGACGGAGGCCCTGAGCGAGGGGCTGAACAAGGTTGAGGCCTGGCTGGCGGAGGAAGCAACCGGTGCCCGTGCGGCGATCATCAAGGGACTGACACCGACCGGGGGTGAGGAGCCGGGCGCGCCGGGGCTGAGTGGCCTCATCCTGCCCAAGGTCCTGCCGGAAATCCGGGAAGCCATCGACGGGCAGCTGAACCAGGCCATGGCCCGGGTGCTGCGCCAGGGCGCCCGGCAATTCCAGACGACCATGGACAACAACCGGCTGCTGTCCCTGCCGGCGGTGCGCTCTGCCGTGGAGCAGGTGGCGAAGCAGGCCTTGCAGGAGGGTACCGGGAAGCTCGGGTCGCAGCTGGATCACTTATCCACTGAGGTGCTGGATCCGGTCAAGGTGGCACTGAAAGCCGAACTGGTGACGTTCCAGACGACAGCGGTTACCAACCTGGTCGACTGGCTGAAAGCCGACGACTATGCCGGTGTCCGGCAGCTGATGGCTCCGCTGGTGACGCAACTGAAGCAGGTCATCCAGCCCATGCTGCTGACCCTGCTGGCGGAGCAGCTGGGTGACACGGTGGAGCGTGACGCGCTGGAACAGCTGGCCACTCCTTACCTGAACGGCCTGGTGCAGGCACTGCTGGCCCCGGTGATCGACGACAGCCTGAAGCGGGTGGTTGACTGGGCTGAAGGCGACCCGCAGGCGATCGTTGACGAGATCCAGCCAACCGTTAAAGAGACCGTGGACTGGGCACAGTCCATGCTGATGGATGCGGTTCGTAATAAACAGCAGCAGCTGCAGTCGTTCATGGCGGAAGAAGGTGAGGTGACCGTGGTGGAGCGGGCCCGGTTACTGGCGGACGGGCTGGCCGGGACACCGGAGGTGGTCGACGAGTCGGCGGAGGCTCCGAACGGACCTGAGCTGCTGACGGCCGGGGTAATCGGCTCCCTGGGGGACGGCCTGGTGGCGGCACTGCGCGAGGGCGTGTCGGTCGTGAGAACGAAGCGACAGGCGATGGAAGACGAGATCCGTTCCCACCTGCCCCCGCTGGTGACGGCCGGGGTCGGTGCCGGAACCCAGCACGCCGGCCGTCAGGCGGCGGGTGACCACACGCTGGATACGGCGGCGGACGGATTCAGTGAAGCGGTGGAGCCCTGGTGCCAGGGGCTGGCCAGCGGTCTGTTGACGGAGGCCCTGAGCGAGGGGCTGAACAAGGTTGAGGCCTGGCTGGCGGAGGAAGCAACCGGTGCCCGTGCGGCGATCATCAAGGGACTGACACCGACCGGGGGTGAGGAGCCGGGCGCGCCGGGGCTGAGTGGCCTCATCCTGCCCAAGGTCCTGCCGGAAATCCGGGAAGCCATCGACGGGCAGCTGAACCAGGCCATGGCCCGGGTGCTGCGCCAGGGCGCCCGGCAATTCCAGACGACCATGGACAACAACCGGCTGCTGTCCCTGCCGGCGGTGCGCTCGGCCGTGGAGCAGGTGGCGAAGCAGGCCTTGCAGAAGGGTACCGGGAAGCTAGGGTCGCAGCTGGATCACTTATCCACTGAGGTGCTGGATCCGGTCAAGGTGGCACTGAAAGCCGAACTGGTGACGTTCCAGACGACAGCGGTTACCAACCTGGTCGACTGGCTGAAAGCCGACGACTATGCCGGTGTCCGGCAGCTGATGGCTCCGCTGGTGACGCAACTGAAGCAGATCGTCCAGCCCATGCTGCTGACGCTGCTGGCGGAACAGCTGGGTGACACGGTAGATCGTGAACAGCTGGCATCACAGGCCGGCCCCTACCTGGATGGCCTGGTGCAGGCACTGCTGGCCCCGGCGATCGACGACAGCCTGAAGCGGGTGGTTGACTGGGCTGAAGGCGACCCGCAGGCGATCGTTGACGAGATCCAGCCAACCGTTAAAGAGACCGTGGACTGGGCACAGTCCATGCTGATGGATGCGGTCCGTAATAAACAGCAGCAGCTGCAGTCGTTCATGGCGGAAGACGGTGAGGTGACCGTGGTGGAGCGGGCCCGGTTACTGGCGGACGGGCTGGCCGGGACACCGGAGGTGGTCGACGAGTCGGCGGAGGCTCCGAACGGACCTGAGCTGCTGACGGCCGGGGTAATCGGCTCCCTGGGGGACGGCCTGGTGGCGGCACTGCGCGAGGGCGTGTCGGTCGTGAGAACGAAGCGACAGGCGATGGAAGACGAGATCCGTTCCCACCTGCCCCCGCTGGTGACGGCCGGGGTCGGTGCCGGAACCCAGCACGCCGGCCGTCAGGCGGCGGGTGACCACACGCTGGATACGGCGGCGGACGGATTCAGTGAAGCGGTGGAGCCCTGGTGCCAGGGGCTGGCCAGCGGTCTGTTGACGGAGGCCCTGAGCGAGGGGCTGAACAAGGTTGAGGCCTGGCTGGCGGAGGAAGCAACCGGTGCCCGTGCGGCGATCATCAAGGGACTGACACCGACCGGGGGTGAGGAGCCGGGCGCGCCGGGGCTGAGTGGCCTCATCCTGCCCAAGGTCCTGCCGGAAATCCGGGAAGCCATCGACGGGCAGCTGAACCAGGCCATGGCCCGGGTGCTGCGCCAGGGCGCCCGGCAATTCCAGACGACCATGGACAACAACCGGCTGCTGTCCCTGTCGGCGGTGCGCTCGGCCGTGGAGCAGGTGGCGAAGCAGGCCTTGCAGGAGGGTACCGGGAAGCTCGGGTCGCAGCTGGATCACTTATCCACTGAGGTGCTGGATCCGGTCAAGGTGGCACTGAAAGCCGAACTGGTGACGTTCCAGACGACAGCGGTTACCAACCTGGTCGACTGGCTGAAAGCCGACGACTATGCCGGTGCCCAGCGGTTGATGGCACCGCTGGTGACGCAACTGAAGCAGGTCATCCAGCCCATGCTGCTGACGCTGCTGGCGGAACAGCTGGGTGACACGGTAGATCGTGAACAGCTGGCATCACAGGCCGGCCCCTACCTGGATGGCCTGGTGCAGGCACTGCTGGCCCCGGTGATCGACGACAGCCTGAAGCGGGTGGTTGACTGGGCTGAAGGCGACCCTCAGGCGATCGTTGACGAGATCCAGTCAACCGTTGAAGAGACCGTGGACTGGGCACAGTTCATGCTGATGGATGCGGTCCGTAATAAACAGCAGCAGCTGCAGTCATTCATGGCGGAAGAAGGTGAGGTGACCGTGGTGGAGCGGGTCCGGTTACTGGCGGACGGGCTGGCCGGGACACCGGAGGTGGTCGACGAGTCGGCGGAGGCTCCGAACGGACCTGAGCTGCTGACGGCCGGGATAATCGGCTCCCTGGGGGACGGCCTGGTGGCGGCACTGCGCGAGGGCGTGTCGGTCGTGAGAACGAAGCGACAGGCGATGGAAGACGAGATCCGTTCCCACCTGCCCCCGCTGGTGACGGCCGGGGTCGGTGCCGGAACCCAGCACGCCGGCCGTCAGGCGGCGGGTGACCACACGCTGGATACGGCGGCGGACGGATTCAGTGAAGCGGTGGAGCCCTGGTGCCAGGGGCTGGCCAGCGGTCTGTTGACGGAGGCCCTGAGCGAGGGGCTGAACAAGGTTGAGGCCTGGCTGGCGGAGGAAGCAACCGGTGCCCGTGCGGCGATCATCAAGGGACTGACACCGACCGGGGGTGAGGAGCCGGGCGCGCCGGGGCTGAGTGGCCTCATCCTGCCCAAGGTCCTGCCGGAAATCCGGGAAGCCATCGACGGGCAGCTGAACCAGGCCATGGCCCGGGTGCTGCGCCAGGGCGCCCGGCAATTCCAGACGACCATGGACAACAACCGGCTGCTGTCCCTGTCGGCGGTGCGCTCGGCCGTGGAGCAGGTGGCGAAGCAGGCCTTGCAGGAGGGTACCGGGAAGCTCGGGTCGCAGCTGGATCACTTATCCACTGAGGTGCTGGATCCGGTCAAGGTGGCACTGAAAGCCGAACTGGTGACGTTCCAGACGACAGCGGTTACCAACCTGGTCGACTGGCTGAAAGCCGACGACTATGCCGGTGCCCAGCGGTTGATGGCACCGCTGGTGACGCAACTGAAGCAGGTCATCCAGCCCATGCTGCTGACGCTGCTGGCGGAACAGCTGGGTGACACGGTAGATCGTGAACAGCTGGCATCACAGGCCGGCCCCTACCTGGATGGCCTGGTGCAGGCACTGCTGGCCCCGGTGATCGACGACAGCCTGAAGCGGGTGGTTGACTGGGCTGAAGGCGACCCTCAGGCGATCGTTGACGAGATCCAGTCAACCGTTGAAGAGACCGTGGACTGGGCACAGTTCATGCTGATGGATGCGGTCCGTAATAAACAGCAGCAGCTGCAGTCATTCATGGCGGAAGAAGGTGAGGTGACCGTGGTGGAGCGGGTCCGGTTACTGGCGGACGGGCTGGCCGGGACACCGGAGGTGGTCGACGAGTCGGCGGAGGCTCCGAACGGACCTGAGCTGCTGACGGCCGGGATAATCGGCTCCCTGGGGGACGGCCTGGTGGCGGCACTGCGCGAGGGCGTGTCGGTCGTGAGAACGAAGCGACAGGCGATGGAAGACGAGATCCGTTCCCACCTGCCCCCGCTGGTGACGGCCGGGGTCGGTGCCGGAACCCAGCACGCCGGCCGTCAGGCGGTGGGTGACCACACGCTGGATACGGCGGCGGACGGATTCAGTGAAGCGGTGGAGCCTTGGTGCCAGGGGCTGGCCAGCGGTCTGTTGACGGAGGCCCTGAGCGAGGGGCTGAACAAGGTTGAGGCCTGGCTGGCGGAGGAAGCAACCGGTGCTCGTGCGGCGATCATCAAGGGACTGACACCGACCGGGGATGATGAGCCGGGCGCGCCGGGGCTGAGTGGCCTCATCCTGCCCAAGATCCTGCCGGAAATCCGGGAAGCCATCGACGGGCAGCTGAACCAGGCCATGGCCCGGGTGCTGCGCCAGGGCGCCCGGCAATTCCAGACGACCATGGACAACAACCGGCTGCTGTCCCTGCCGGCGGTGCGCTCTGCCGTGGAGCAGGTGGCGAAGCAGGCCTTGCAGGAGGGTACCGGGAAGCTCGGGTCGCAGCTGGATCACTTATTCACTGAGGTGCTGGATCCGGTCAAGGTGGCACTGAAAGCCGAACTGGTGACGTTCCAGACGACAGCGGTTACCAACCTGGTCGACTGGCTGAAAGCCGAGGACTATGCCGGTGCCCAGCGGTTGATGGCACCGCTGGTGACGCAACTGAAGCAGGTCATCCAGCCCATGCTGCTGACCCTGCTGGCGGAACAGCTGGATGACACGGTAGATCGTGAACAGCTGGCATCACAGGCCGGCCCCTACCTGGATGGCCTGGTGCAGGCACTGCTGGCCCCGGTGATCGACGACAGCCTGAAGCGGGTGGTTGACTGGGCTGAAGGCGACCCGCAGGCGATCGTTGACGAGATCCAGCCAACCGTTAAAGAGACCGTGGACTGGGCACAGTCCATGCTGATGGATGCGGTTCGTAATAAACAGCAGCAGCTGCAGTCGTTCATGGCGGAAGAAGGTGAGGTGACCGTGGTGGAGCGGGCCCGGTTACTGGCGGACGGGCTGGCCGGGGCACCGGAAGTGGCCGACGAGCCAGCGGCGGCCTCGACCGGACCTGAGTTGCTGACGGCCGAGGTGATTGGATCCCTAAGTAGGGGGATTACTGCGGTGATCAGTAACGGGGCTGATATCATTCGTCGTAAAGCATGGGCAGATAACCTGCGGTTGAAATTAGGAGAAGATGAGCATAGCTCCAGAATGTCTATTCTCCCAATGGTTAAGCGCCATGTTCAGCGAATTGTTAATGAAGCGGTAAGTGCTGGGACTGAATATGGTATCAGGCAGCTTGCAGAACCATCAGATGGAGATCCGGTTGGTGTTACTGAGGCCATAAAGGTGCATGTGCAAGGCCTTACTGCAGGCTATTTAAGCCATATGGTTGCCGATGCAATTGAAGGTCTGGCTGATGCTGTTAATAAGAATGCAGGTGACATCCAAAACTCTATTGAGACGGTGTTGAAGAATAGCGGGCCTCCAATGGACTTGGCGGCATTATTAACCCCACATATTAATGGTGCTATTGATCAGGCTCTGCATCAAGGCAGGCGTTTTATTCAGGAGGGAATTTCAAAATGGATTGAAGCTAATGCATCGGAAGCTACTCCAGAGCTGCATAAGGCTATTGATAAAATTTTGACTCATATTATGGCTAATGGTGGTAAGTGGGTTAAAGATAATCAACAAGGGATTGAAATAGGAGTTTTAGCACCTATACAGGAGGAAATTACTGCAACTCTCAAGAAGGCTCAGGCTGACATTATTAAAAATGTTGCTCTCTGGTTGAGTGATGAAGCTAATTTAAATCGCCTCGTCTCAACTTTTACAAACGAAATCCGTACTGCTGTTACCAATGTTGTTACTGCTACTGTGGCGAAGCAAATTTCTGGAAAAGATAGAGGGCCAGAATTTGAGCGTGTGATTAATGATATTATCCCTTATGTAACCCCCATCGTTGATCAGGCTTTGACGCAGGGCATCACTTACACTGTTAAATGTCTTTCTGGCTGGGTCCAGCACCATGGCGCAGACATCTCATCTCTGGTAAATCCTTTGATTGATAAAACTGTCCGAGATGTTATGCCTTCGGTGCGTAAAGCGGTTCAGGATAAAGCGTTACTGCTGGCACATGCTAAGGCTCAGGATATTGATTTCAATAAGCTGGCTGCAGAATTGGCTGTTGCTTTTGTCGATCGCTTTGATCCTGATACTCTTACTTCTGGAGCTTTAAAGGTTGAACCGAAAAGCAGTGTGGCAAAGGAACTGCCCAAGGTTTTATGCTTCTTGATGCAAACTGCTGAAACCTATGAGTGTTTAGGCGGAAATCTGATGGAGCCCGTCAAGATTGATCGTGTCGAAATAGATGGTCGGGTGTTTAAGGATATCAAGGCTCAGCTAATTAAAATGGCTGATGGCTCTATCCGGATTCGGAAAATGGATTTGAAATTCGAGGACATAGATAAAATTGATATTGATATTGAAATAGCCGGTATATCAATTTCATATCAATTACCGGAAAAAAGTAAATTGTACAGAGCCGCTTTACTATCATCTGCTCCCATGATGAGTCCTGCCGATTTAGCTCGAAGTCTTTTTGATGCATTTGTACCAGAACACATCGATTTTAATATTGATCAAATTACTGGCGAGTTTCATGATGTTATTCTTGATGGCCCTGGAGAAGATACTCTTGGCTTTGGGCTTAGCGACATCAAATTATCTCTTCGTCTACATCAATACTATCCAAAACCGTATATGGATATTAGTGTCGGGCCGAAAGATGGGCATAAAACCATTGAGTCGATAAAGGTGAAGGTAGCAGGCCAGGGCGTGGTTGATCATATAGAGGCTGATATTAACGTTGACCGTTATCGGAATGGTTCTGCTGATGTGAGGGTACTGGTAGAGCCTGGACGGCTGAGTCGCCTGGCAGGGTGGCTGCTTGGAGGACCCGTTGAAATAGAAGCAAAACCCTCTATCAACAATGCCATAGGAACACTAAATGATGTTGAGTCGATCCGTGTTCGTGCTCCTCGCTTCGGTGGGATATGTAATGCCCTGGTAAAGAATACGATCAAAGCTTTCAATCCTGACTTCAGTTTGGGAGATGATGGTAAACCCGTCTTAAAGTTAAAACTAGCATTATTCTCTGAAGAAAGGTCAAACCCGATTACCCGCTGGTTAGCCAAAGCTGCGAATCGCATCTTACAATTTTTCACAAAGCCTATTGAAGTACGGATGTCGTTTAAAGGAGCGCCGTATGTGCCACCAGAAAAAGGTGAAAAGGGCCTCGGTTCATTTAATGGTATACGGTTTATTGATGGATTATTTAACCCCTGTCCTCTGTCCATTCAGAGTGATACCCATGAAGAACTGCTGAGGGATCTTCGGGCGGTTTCAATAGATGAGAATCCACAAGGTCATCTTAACCAGCTTGGTAAAATTATTGACCAGGTGATAGAGGAGTTCCGGCTGGGTAATGCCCCGTCAGATCTCAGTTTGGTGAGAGAGATTCCATTAGAAAGTCTGGCTTTGCTGGTTAATCATGTGAAGGAAAATGACGGTAGGCAGGAAGATTGTGCTCGTCTGTTATTCCTGGTTGCCAACCTGGTTGAAGCACTTCCAGAAAAAGCTGTTCAACTGGTAAACAGTACTGGGTTTACACCTGAACCAGGTGGGCAGCCTTACCTGTTACATTTGATATCGGCCACTCCCACTACCTGTTGGCTTGCGAATCCAGAGGATGGAAAAGTGATGGAGCCCGTATACCAGAGTCATCGATTCAAGTGTTTGCAGGAGTTTTGGAAGAATAGCCAGAGTAACCCGGATGGTAGTATTTATAGTCCCTACAGTGAAAAAGAACCCGTTCAGGAGTTTACTGAAAAGGCGGTAGAGAAGGTGCGTACACTGGTTGGCGAAATAAATATTCCAGATGACATCAAGTTGATGATGGCCCGTGATTTTGATTTCGCCAAAATGTTCGGTATCGGGGCACCCACAAAGCAGGATTTGGTGGTAAGTTCTCCTGTAAATCAGCCTTTATTCTATTCGCATGGCGTACCGCCTGTGAATCGCATAAAGGATATGGGGTGGTCAAAACGCCGATTTGATGTCCCTGAAGGGATTGAGCTTTCAGGAGGCTCCACAGCCCCTGTTGCTTAAGTGGGGCATGGTGAATATGTCATCAACAAAATGTGCTCTCCGATCCATGCAAATACAGGTCAGCAGTGTACTAACGCATAACGCCTTTCTACGTACCTTTCCTTATATCTATGTTATCATTCAACCCTGTTCGTCAGGAGTATCCATATGGAGATACTCTCTGGGGAAAGGGCACGTTATTTGCAAATACCAATAGCTGGTAAACCATAAATAACGATTCATAGATTCTTAATTGTGCAGTTCTTCTATCTTCGCCAATTGTTACAACACGCATTATAAATAAGGAAGCCTGAGAGAAGTATGTCGAGCCAGATCACCATTGCGCTGTCCAAGGGGCGCATCCTTAAAGAGACTCTCCCCCTGTTGAAAGCCGCGGGTATTGAGCCTGCTGAAGACCCGGATAAAAGTCGCAGACTGGTGATTGGTACAACGCATCCACATGTAAATCTATTGATTGTCCGAGCCAGCGATGTGCCAACTTATGTGGAGTACGGCGCTGCGGATATGGGGGTCGCGGGTAAGGATGTACTGATGGAGCACGGTTCTTCTGAACTGTATGAACCCCTCGATTTGAAAATTGCCCAGTGCAAGTTGATGACCGCTGGAAAGGTTGGGGCTCCAATGTCTTCCGGCCGACTCAAGGTGGCCACTAAATTTGTGAATGTCGCCACGCAGTATTATGCCTCCCAAGGGGTTCAGGCTGACATCATCAAGCTCTATGGTTCAATGGAGCTGGCGCCATTGGTTGGCCTTGCGGATATCATCATTGATGTGGTGGATACAGGGAACACCCTGCGGGCTAATGGGTTGGAACCTCAGGAGTTGATTGCTGAAATCAGTTCCAGAATGGTAGTGAACAGGGCTTCCATGAAAGTGAAATACAAGTTGATTGGTCAGATATTGGATCAGCTGTCCAGAACCATCAAAGCGAGTGCGGTTGAGGAGAAGGCATGACACCCGATGCAGTAGCCCCTGTTCAACTGGATTTCAACAGTCCGGAGTTTTCATCTCAACTGGATGCATTGCTGGCCTGGGAGTCTGTTTCAAACGACAGTATCCAGGAACAAGTCAAAGCCATTATTGATCAGGTTCGCAAGCAGAAAGATCAGGCTGTTATTGAATATACCTGTCGTTTTGATAGGCGACATTTATCTAGTATGTCTGAGTTGACACTGGGTGCTGATCGTCTGCAGCAAGCGCTCGACAATATTCAACCTGAGCAGCGTTCAGCCCTGGAAACAGCTGCCAGCCGAATTCGTGAATACCATCAGCATCAGCAGCAGAGTTCCTGGAATTACCGGGAAAGTGACGGCACACTGCTTGGGCAGCAGGTTACGCCTATGGATCGAGTTGGCCTCTATGTTCCCGGTGGTCGTGCATCCTATCCTTCATCGGTATTAATGAATGCCATACCTGCTTCCGTAGCAGGTGTACCAGAAGTGGTGATGGTGGTTCCAGCGCCTGATGGCGAGCTGAATGAACTGGTACTGGCTGCAGCAGCGATTGCGGGTGTCAGCCGTGTGTTCACTATTGGTGGTGCGCAGGCGGTTGCGGCGTTGGCCTACGGTACACAAACAATCCCTAAGGTGGATAAGATTGTTGGTCCTGGCAATATTTATGTTGCTACCGCCAAGCGGGAAGTTTTTGGTCAGGTAGGTATTGATATGATTGCCGGGCCATCAGAAATACTGGTGGTTTGTGATGGGCAGAGCAATCCAGACTGGATCGCCATGGATCTCTTCTCCCAGGCTGAGCATGATGAAGATGCACAGGCAATCCTGATCTCTCCTGACCGGGGTTTCCTTGGGCAGGTTCAGGAGAGCATCAATCGACTTCTGCCAACCATGGAGCGTCAGGCTATTATTGCAACGTCGCTTAATAAGCGGGGGGCTCTGATTTCCGTTCCTGATTTGGACTCGGCATGTGAGCTGGTGAACCGTATTGCACCGGAACACCTTGAACTGTCGGTTGAAGAGCCAGAGTTCTGGTTACCGAAGATACGACATGCTGGTGCCATTTTTATGGGCAGATATACGGCAGAAGCACTGGGCGATTACTGTGCAGGCCCGAACCATGTGCTGCCAACATCAGGAACGGCACGGTTCTCTTCACCGTTGGGTGTTTATGATTTCCAGAAGCGTTCTTCAGTCATTCAGTTTTCAGCGGAGGGGGCATCAGAAATGGGGAAAGTGGCTTCTGTGCTTGCAAGGGGGGAGTCACTGACGGCACATGCACGTTCGGCAGAGTATCGGATCAAAGATTCTTAGAAACCAGACTTTCGGCTTCCTGATGGAAGCCGAACACTTTTTAGATGAGTTTCGCAGCCATTAACAGTGCGCCATGCATGGCGTCACCTTGTGGCAGGGTTGCTATAGAAGCAAGATCTTCTGGCAGCCAAGGCATAACGAACTCGCTCAGTCCGCCGACCAGTGCACACTGGTTAGCTCCACGCTGATGAAGTATCCGGATCATCATGGCCGCATCTTCAGCGCTTTCACGAATCAGCTGCTCAGCCAGATGATCACTTTTACTCAAATGTTCAACCACCATCGGTCCATATGAGCCATAGTCTCTGGGCAGTGCATTGTCCTGCCAGGCAACTGCGTTTTCGGGACTATTGTCAAACGTGGCCATAATAGCCTTACTCAGAGGGGTTTCTTCCTTCATACCTTCATGAGCCAGCAGGGAATAACGGACTGCAGCGAGGCCAAGACTGGCACCACTGCCATGATCCGAGATCGGGAATCCCCAGCCGCCCAGTGTTTTCATCTCCCCATCAATCAGGCTGGCACCACAGGATCCGGTACCCAGGATCAGAATGGCCCCATCCTTGCCATTAAAGGCGCCCATGCAGGCTGCGTAGGCATCAGTCTCAAGGAAAATACCCGCGAAAGGAAAGCCCCAGCCCAGAACCAGATCCCGTTCTTTCTTCTGGTTTACACCGGCCAGACCAAGACCTGCATACATACGTCTATAGTCGTTTTCTTCAAGCCCTGCTTTGTCCATTGCTTCGCGAGCTGCCTGCATAATCGCGTTGCAGGCTGAATCAAGCCCGGTACGAGGGTTCGCACTGCCTGCGAAACCTTCCCCCAGAATATTACCGTCAAGATCTGCGATACGCGCCCGGCATGAAGTGCCGCCACCATCGACGCCCAGAAGGAGTGGTTGTTTGTTGTCAGCTTCTTTTAATGGTGTGGGTGCCATATTTGCTTAATCCTGCAGGCAACTGTAATCGGAGATGGTTACACCCATACCACTCAGTGCTTCAAGCAGTGATGGGTTGGTCAGAATTGCCAGCTCACGGGTTCTGGCAGTGGCATAGCTGCTGGCTTCCAGCAGTGGCTCATCAATCAGTGCAGGATGGGCCATCAGTTCCAGCACCTGAACTCTGCCCAGGTACTGGCGCACGATCTCAAGAAGACTGTCGCTGGTCAGGTTGTCACCGTAAAACTTGTCAGAAAAACCCAGGCTTTTGCCTTTGTATTGGGTCATTTCATTTTCCGGACGCAGTGGAACCTTGTATTCTTCAGCCAGCTTTCTGGTAATAGGCGCTACCAGTGTGTGGCGGTGACAGTGGTGATGACCATCCATATGGCTGAGTACAATACCAAGACTCAGGAAGTGTTCGATCTGTGCACGCAGTTCACGCTCAATCTCTTCCGGATCCATGGACTGGTTATCCCAGAACTGGCTTTGATTCTGTAACTTTTCCGTCTGATCAAGCAGGGTGGGTACGTTACCGGCCATTGGAGTACCCGCTGTCAGTCGCAGGTGAATACCCACCTTCAGGCCTGGATTCTGGCTGGCTAATCCGGCAGCATGGCGCTCAGCGGGCATGCCGACCATCAGCGTGGTAGAGCGGACAATACCTTGTTGAAAGGCTTCGATGATGCCCAGGTTGACACCCCGGGTCAGGCCGAAATCATCGGCATTGACGATTAGTTTCATAGGGCGCTGGAGATAAATCTCCCCCTCACAGTTGTGGTGCATTTGATTTGTTAACCACAAAGACACAAAGGCACGAAGAAAAGACTATTTCTCGTTCCCATGCAGGGCGTGGGAACGAGACTGAAAAAAACTTTGTTCTTTTTGCCTTTGTGGTTCAAAAAAATTAATCAAGATTGGCAAATTGTGGCAGGTAATCCCGGTTCTCGGCGATGATATCGTCAAGAATCTTCTTACCAGTGGCCAGATCCGGAACCAGGGGGTTCAGTGCCATTGCCATCAGGGCTTTGTCGTAATCGCCGTAAACTGCCGCATCGATCGCCAGCGTCTCATAGGCCTTAACCTGTTGAAGAAGCCCGTTCAAATGAGTCGGCATAGTGCCAAAAGAGAGTGCATGAGCGCCGTCAGCGTCGACCATGGCATTGATCTCAACAACCGCGTCATCAGGCAGACCATTGATCGCGCCGTTGTTACGGGTATTAACGACATTAATCGCTTTTTTGTTGTTCCAGATAGAGTCTACCAGATCCAGAGATACTTCTGAGTAGAAGGCTCCGCCTCGTTTTTCCAGTTGGCTTGGCTTGTGATCCAGGTTCGGGTCAGCGTAAAGTTCAAACAATTCTGCTTCAGTTTTCATTACCTGCTCAGCGCGGGTACCGCCGGACTCTGCTGCTTTCAACTCATCTGCCAGCATGGCTTCTTTGAGGTAGAAGTAGCGATGGTATGGGCAAGGCACAACGCCCAGGGCTTTCAGAAACGCTTTATCCCATGGCTCTTCAGTGATGTTGTTCATGTTCAGGCTGGCGCCATCACCGAGCAGTCTTAATACTTCTTCTGTCTTATTTTCACCGGCAATCGATACTTTATGTACCCACACCATATGGTTCAGACCGGCAAACTCCAAAGAGGCCTCTTCCGGCTTTACACCCAGCATACGGGCAATGGCGTAATGCATGTTGATGGGAACATTGCAGAGTCCCATCACTTTAACATTGGTGTGTTTAACAACGGCTTCGGTGACCATACCTGCCGGATTGGTAAAGTTGATCAACCAGGCGTCGGGTGCGACTTCTTCGATATCACGACAGATGTCCAGTATGACAGGAATAGTACGCAGTGCTTTGGCAAATCCACCAGGACCGGTAGTTTCCTGGCCGATCACGTTGTAACGCAGAGGAATACGCTCATCCCGGGCACGTGCGGCCAGACCGCCTACACGGAACTGTGACATGACAAACTGGGCATCTTTGATGCCTTCACGGCGGTTCAGGGTTGACCATACGTTAATATCAAGGCCAGCCTTTTTAATCATACGTTTGGTCAGATCAGTGATTATATTGACTTTGCGTGCGCCATCTTCAACATCCACCAGGCAGATTTCAGTAACCGGTAGCTCACGGATACGGCGGATGATGCCGTCAACCAGCTCCGGTGTGTAGCTACTGCCACCGCCAATAATCGTCAGCTTAAGATTTTTCATGATGCTTTCCTGAGAGATCGTGCGTGCGCCTGTAAAGCGTTATCTAAGGGCACGGACAGACTCTCTCTGTCGTAATTCCGGTTTAAAGGTTTCCAGTTCGGGCAACATTTGTTTATTCATCAGACTGGACAGTGCTTTTGATGCATGTGCGGCCATCTCTTTGATGGGGAAGTGCACTGTCGTAACCGCAGGTGTTAACATCGTACAGACGCTGACACTGTCAAAGCTGACCATGGATATATCACCAGGAACCGTCATGCTCCGTTCCCGAAACAGGTCAAAGGCTCCGACGCACATCTCTTCGCTACAGGAATAGACGGCAGTGATGTCTGGGTGCTTCTCCAGAATTTCGGCCATGGCCTGGTAACCACCGCTCCGGTCATAATCTGCTTCTGCAACCAGAGATTCATCCAAGTCTATATGGTGCTCACGAAGCGCCTGTTCATAACCCTCAAAGCGAAGCCGTGCGGTCAGACGTTCCCTTGGACCCGCCAGACAGGCGATTTTCCGATGGCCATGCTCAATCAGATGATTGACCGCCAGCTTTCCTGCTTCCGCATGTTCAAACGCAATGCAGCGATCTTCCAGACCTTCAACTTGTCGATCCAGAAGAATAAAAGGGGTTTCTTCCTGAGCCAGTTCAATAAGCTCTTCGTCGTATAAATTGCGTGCATGAAGTATCAGGCCGTCGCAGCGCATATCCGTCAGTCTCTGGATAGCCTGCTGTTCACTTTCCCGAGAGCGTTTGCCCCGGCTGACCAGCAGAAATTTGCCCTGCTGATCCATCTCTTCCTGTACTTCCGCCATCAGCTCGGAGAAGAAAGAACCCCGATAAGAAGTCACTACCAGTCCAACGGTATTGGACGATGAGGTAGCTAATGAGCGAGCCAGCGGATTAGGGCGGTAATTCAGCTTCTTCATCGCTTTGTGAACACGATCCCTGGTAGCTTCCTTTATCTGGCCTGTCTCATTGAGAACGCGGGATACCGTTGCCCTGGAAACCCCTGCCAGTTCAGCTACGTCCTTTATGCTCGCCATTAAAAGTGTCTCCTTATTCCGACCGCTTGCGCTGTTTGCTCTACGCCATAGGCGGACGTTGATAAATGGCTGCGTTCAGTCGTCAAATCAGCCTTAGCCGATTAAATTGGTTATTTTGTTTCCAGTCGTTGATAGATGCGTACCATCTCTTCAACCAGATCCTGCGCCAACATCGAGTTCATCAGGTGATCCTGAGCGTGAACCAGCAGCAGAGAAACCGGCACTTTGCCTTCCCCACCATCCGCTGCGATCAGAGCAGTTTGCATTTTATGAGCCAGTCTACCGGCTTCGCGGGAGTCTGCCAGCGATTTTTCAGCTTTGTCAAAATCGCCACAGCGAGCGTGGGACAAGGCTTCCATAGCCAGACTCTTGGCTTCTCCGGATTTTACAATCAGTTCCATAACGACGTTATCAACGTTCATATAATGCTCTCCAAATTAGGGGGGAAGGGGACACCCGTCGACTGACGCCGACGGGGCTATCTGTTGGTTACCAAATTTTTGTCAAGAAAAGCTATGCGATGGCTGGGTTACCGGATGCTTCAGTCTTGGTAGCTTCGGATGCCGTTGCCTGCTCCTGAGCCATAACCTGCTTCTCGTAGGCCTTGAAGAATGGGTAGTAGATCATGATGTCAATCACCATCAGTACCGCCGTCAGGATGGAGGCCTTGAAGGCCCAGCCAGCACCCCAGGCAGCACCGATCAGTGCTGGAGCCGTCCATGGAGTCACCGCGATGGCTTTGTCAACAATGCCAGTGTTGACGGCAATGTAAGCGATAACCGCGTTAACCACCGGAGCCATAACAAATGGAATGAACAGCGTTGGGTTCATTACCACCGGGGCACCGAACATCACAGGTTCGTTGATCTGGAAAGCACCAGGCAGGAAGCTCATGCGACCAACGCTGCGCAGGTGAGCTGTCTTACTGAAACTCATCAGGATAACCAGTGACAGCGTTGCACCGGCACCACCGATAAAGATGTAGAAGTCCCAGAAAGGCTGAGTGAACAGGTTAGGTACTGTTTCCCCGGCAGCGTAAGCAGCAGCGTTAGCGCCAATGTTAGCCAGGAATATAGGCGACAGTATACCTACAACAATGTTGGCGCCGTGAATACCGGCAAACCACAGCAGCTGGCAGAGTAACAGTGCGCCAATGATCGCTGGCAGGCTGTTAGAAGCAGATACCAGAGGCTTGAAGATGGTCATTACTGCATCAGGAATCTGCATCGCAAATTCAGACTGAACAAAGAGGCTCAGTGGGTACAGGGTCAGGAAAATGGCCAGTACCGGGACCAGCAGTGCAAAAGACGCAGCGATAGCGGGTGGTACCTGCTCAGGCATACGGATGGTGATGTTGTATTTCTTCAGGATACGAGTCAGCTCAACTGAGAAATAGGCCACCAGCAGTGCGGTAAAAATACCGGTACCACCAAAATGGTTCAGTGGCAGCGCCCAGCCTTTCTCTGGAGCAGCGACCAGCAGGAAGGACATGACCGACAGGGCAGCAGCGCCAACGGCATCCATCTTATAAGAGCGGGCCAGAGAGTAAGCGACACCCATGGTAATGAACAGAGACATAATGCCCATGCTCATGGTCCAGGGCATAACAATCACCGGACGGTTGGCGGCCACAAAGTCGAGCCACATTCTGCCGAAGCTATTGGTGGTATCCGCAGCAAAGGGAGGGTTGGCAAAAATCAGGATGAAACTGCCCACAATAATGAAAGGCATGGCCACCAGAAAGCCGTCACGCAGTGCGGTGATGTGGCGTTGTGAGCCAAGTTTTCCTGCGATAGGCCCCAGCTTCTGCTCTACAAATTGTATTAGATGGTCGTACAGTTTCATCTGTTATCCCCGTGCCCTTTGGCAAGTGTTAAGCGCAATCGTTGTGCGTCCGCTTTTTTTTATACAGCTGTTATTGGGTGATTATGCCGTTTCTTCCAGAAGGCTCAGTGCCTGGTCCAGAACCTGTTCGCCTTTCATCATGCCGTAGGCCATTGGATCAATGGCTTCAACCCGCTTGTTCAGTTTTGCTGCCTCAGCCTGAAAATCAGCCAGCTTGAACTTGATCTGTGGGCCAAGAAGGCAGACGTCGTAAGATTCGATGGCTTCTTCAAAGTTAGCCATGCCAATGGCATCAATTTTCACATCCAGACCACGATCCGCAGCGGCCTGTTCCATTTTCTTAACCAGCATGCTGGTAGACATACCTGCGCTGCAGCATAGAAAAATCTTTTTCATCACATTGACTCCGCTATTCAATTCAAAGACAGGTCAGTTTCGTAGGTCCAGTACAGTTATTTCCGTCTCCTGATTGGCCAGGAACTGAACGGGAAACCGTGTGTGGAAGTTTTCATTACGTTGACAATGAAATCACAGAAATAATCAAGGTGCAACCGGTTTCTGTAACCGGTTTCACTGGTGTTTCTGGAAGCCTTGTGGCTGTGTCTGAACCCGCTGAATGCCTTGGGGTTTACGGGTTTTCTTAAAGGGTGTTTGTCTTGAGAGCATGGTGGCCATAGACAATTAGTATTTTTTTTGAGCCATGGCAAAATCAATAACAGTGGATTCTATGATGTAAGTCAATTTTTTAATTTGTTCATTCTCAGTGGATTGTGAAAAGTGCTGAAAATTTGATTTATGACAAAAGTACGCATAAAAACTTGAAACCGGTTGCAGAAACCGGTTACATTTTTTTGCGCAAAGATAAACTGACAAGCGTTTACAAAAGGCACCGTTTCTTGACTACGGGTTTACCTGAGATGAAGCGGGTCGTTGAACAGGGCAAAGACCCTAAACAAACGACAAGCGACAATAAACAGAAAGTGCTGTCTTTCAAAAAAAACAGAAAACACACCAGGAGTTAATGGGGATTAACGATGATGTTTAAAAAGACCACACTGGCGACAGCCATCCTTGTTGCAAGTGCTGCCACTGGCGTCTTTGCTGCAGACATGACTGATGATTCCATGTATACCGCTGCAGAAAGCACTGGTAATGCATTTTTTGATGATGCTTCCGTAACTGGCGGCGTTTATGCGTTCTCCCGTAAGCGGAACCGGTACAACGTTTCCACTGGCAAGTTTGAGACTAACCTCGACCATACCTCTGTTCTGGGCAACATCGACTTCAGTTCTGGTTATGTTGGCGGGATTGTTGGTCTGGATCTTGGCCTGTATGGTTCCATGGATCTTCAGCAGGGTGGCGGTGTTGACCATGAGATGAACTTTTTTCCATGGGACAACCCTCATAACCCAGACTGGTCTCAGACATCAACCAAGGATGATGTGAGCTTCTACAAGGCTGCCCTGAAATTCAAGTTTGCCAATACATGGGCTAAAGCTGGTTATATTCAGCCATCGGGCTCTGGTGGACTGGGTGTTAACTGGAACTTCATGCCTGGTACTTATCGTGGCGCCCAGTTCGGTGCTGACTTTGGCAGCCTGAGTGTTGCTTATATGTGGGCTGACGAATACAAAGCTCCATGGTTCCAGGAAACTTATGAGTTCCGCACCAGAAATCCGGATGCAAACCTGACCGGTGCCCTCGACACAGAGATCGACTATCTGCACTCTGTTGGAGCCGTCTACACTTTTGACAATGGCCTGATTCTGGATGGTGCATTCTCCCAGTCTGATGACTATCTCGATACTTACCACGCCAAAGTCAAGCATTCTATGAAGGTGGCTGATGGTACCTTAAATCTGGCTTACCACTACTACGGAGCCAAAGATGCGGGTGACCTGGAAGTCTATGATGGTAGCGCGTGGCAGCAGGCTCTGACGGCATCGTTCGCTGTTGGTCCTTATACGCTGAAGGCTGAGTCTACAGTGACCCGCGATAACTAAAGGAGACCAGGGATACTTCGTTTATCGTACAACCGTTCCCCTCGGTACTTCTGCCGGTGCTTACGACCTGTGGTGGGATTCCAGATCTGACTTCAACCATGATGGCGAAAAAGCCGTTTATGTGGGCCTGTGGCGTGACCTGGCAGACCAGGATCTGGCTGGATGGAGAGTTGGCGCTTCCATGGCTTATGGTTGGGACGGTAAGCCTGCGTCAGACTTCGGAGACCAGAACGCAGAGCTGAAGGAAAGTGCCTTTAACGTGGATCTTGGTTATACCGTTCAAGATGGAAACTGGAAAGGCAGCAGCGTTGCACTGCACTGGACCAACTACCGTAACCACTCTGGGCAGCCAAGCTGGACTGGTTTCAAGAACGCATTCCAGGATGAGAATGATATTAAGCTGACCATGGTTGTTCCATACTCTTTCTGAGTGATAAAGCCCCCGGCTCTTTCCTGATAGAGCCGGATTTTACTTGTTTAACTTTGTGTAGTGAGACCTTCCTGTAATCGTTGTTCTGTGCGTTCTTTCCGGGCTTTATCAGCCCGGTTTTTTTATTTCAGGCAATAACTATTAAAAAGCCACTGACACATTTATTCAGTTAACAATCTTGGGCCTGGTCGTTGCCTGAGCTTTCAACTCAATCTCTTTACCATCCCTGAGAACCTGCATGGTCATCTTCTGTCCGGGAGGAATGCGAGCCACCATATTCATTACCTTGCGTCCATCGCGGGTGCTCTGACCATTAATAGCGGTCAGAATATCACCTCTCATCAGGCCCGCTTTGTCTGCAGGGCCGCCTTCATAGACGCCGGAAATAAGAATTCCTATTTTGGTATTTACGCCATAGGCTTCCGCCAGAGATGAGCTGAGTGGCTGAGACTCAATACCCAGCCAACCGCGAATCACGCGGCCGTATTTAATGACATCAACAATATATTGCCTTGCGCTTAACGTCACCAAGGAACAATGTTTATCCCGTGTCAGCATTAAGGACAACAGTAAGATAATGATGCCCTTTACCAATGGATTTCTCGTCAATTAGCAGCGCACGAATGCCAGCGCCCTTAGTAAGCAGTAAACCGGAGGTAAACCTGGATAGAGCCCAACGGTAGATCTTGAACACATCTGTCCTTTTCTCGCATCTTGCCCATGGGGCGATGACATTGACTGCACTGAAACTGTTGTATACGACCATCACGACGTAAAAATACAGTTGCCTCAGAGAGCGGCCAATCAATATCAATACTATCGATAACCCAGCCAGAAAATGCGAACATAGGACGTAGTGAGGGCGTTGCACACCTGTCTGATTCTTCAGTAATGTTGATCCGTTCAAATCAATCGTTACCTGAAGGTTATGTCTGTTGCAACCCCTCACTTTTTATCAGCCAACCTGCGCAAGCCCCTGTTTTTCTCCTGTGGATGAGGTGAACTTTTTGTTGATAAAGGTCTGCGTACTGTTTGTTAACGGTGCTCCAGGCTTTTCGCATTGCCGGAGTGAAAGCCTGTTTAGATTTTTTCAGATCCTTGCTCAAAAGCACATAGTTGAGTGTTGTATACAGGGCATTGGCACGATGAGAGATGTACTCCTTTGGTTGGGCTTTATAGCCACTGACTGACGGGATTAATAATTTACTGAAGAACAGTGGCCAATGATGGGAATCCGCACAAAACTCCATATTCCATGATGTATAAAGATCATCCCACTCTTTTGGTAGTGGGTAGTGAAACAGGATTTCTCCATTGCGATCCAGTTCGGCAGCGTGTCTGTGATATTTGCCAGGGTAATTTTTGGCCAGTGTTAGGCCAGCGCAGGCATTACTATGATTACTGTTTGCCAGATCTACCACGGTGGCTTCAATAATATTGAAAGGCAATATGCAGCGTCCCAGGGAGCTGGGGAATTCCGGTTTTTTTTTGCCCGCAATTATTTTCAGCAAGGGTTTTTCCACCGATATTAACTTTATCGTTTTCTTGAGGCCAAACCCTTTTAAAGCCCCCCCCATCTGTCGGCGTTTGTCCTGCCATAGGTGTACGCACTGTTCCAGTAGTGAGGAATTTTTGGTCTGCTCCTCAGTTAACAGGTTCAGAGCCAGCATAAATGGCAATGATGCCTGAAGATTGGACTTGATCAGCTCAGGAGTGTTATCGCTATCTTCAGCGATATCCAGCATTGCAGAAACGGCCTGCATTAAACATTCGTTATCTTTTATATTACAGACCATTGAGTCAACCATATCTTCGATATTCCCGATAATCATTTTGTCAGCGAGTTTCCCGCTTATGGATTCAAGCCCGGGTGTTGTCCATTGTTTTTCATGATTCATCAGTCCAAGATTAATGAATGTCTGTAGAACGTCATTTCTTATATTTTCAGTTGTTCTTTTCTGTATATTATTTTTGATGTCTGCCGAAAGCTGATCCAGCATCCGGGTTATATTGCCTTTTTTTTCCAGGCTGAGAGGCGGTAATACTTGATTGTCTGTATTTTTTCCGCGTTGTGTAATATACAAAAATAACGACAGTAGCTTATTTGAGGCAAATATCACAAATCTGGATGCACGGGAAATGACATAGCTGGATAGCTTTTTATCGTTTTTCGTTCCCTGATATTGATTCTGACCGATGAGCAGTCTTGAATCATCCGTTAAATGGTTAGCCGACAGCTTATTGATTGTAGATGTCTGGTTGTGAGGGATTATGGATAAATCGGCACTTGGTGACCTGGTAATCATATAAAATCCTTTTGATATGCAGATAGCTTAAAGTGGACATCAATTGCTGTTAATATTGCTATTAACCTGACTGAAATTGGCAAATTTATTTTTTGAAAAGTAAACATACATTAGGGGGGAGATTAATTGACTAACTATTTAGTTAGCAATATTAACAATGGCTTTATACCTGGATCACTGGTCAGATCAGGGGAACTTCAGGTTTAGTATTCCAGGTGGTGCAAATGGGCAGGCGGATGTAACGAAATTGCGCATAATCCTGAGTCTCTGGGCGAGTATGTCAAGGATTACAATGCCTTGATTGTTGTGAAAGTTCAGGCCTCAAGGGCGATGTTACGTCCTCCATTTCACTGTTCGTCTACCTAAAGGAGAGTCTGACAATCCGCCCACCCATCATGCCAGGAGGCTGACCATTATCGGTCAGGATGACACCCGCTTCCTGCAGAAGGCATCAGGCTCTTATCTCGTTCCCACGGTCTTCCGTAGGAATGCATACTGTACTTTCAGCTCTGAGTGTGCGGTTGGCTCTGCATTCCCACGCAGAGCATGGGAACGAGATGAAGTCACTTATTCAGTTAACGATTTTTGGTCGTGTTGTTGCCTGAGCCGTCAGTTCAATCTCTTTCCCATCCCTGAGAACCTGCATGGTCATCTTCTGTCCGGGAGGAATGCGAGCCACCATATTCATTACCTTGCGTCCATCGCGGGTGCTCTGACCATTAATAGCGGTCAGAATATCACCTCTCATCAGGCCCGCTTTGTCTGCAGGGCCGCCTTCATAGACGCCGGAAATAAGAATTCCTATTTTGGTATTTACGCCATAGGCTTCCGCCAGAGATGAGCTGAGTGGCTGAGATTCAATACCCAGCCAGCCTCGAATCACTCGACCGTATTTAATGACAGAATCCATCACGAACCGAGCCATGTTGGAGGGGATGACAAAGCCAACACCTTCACTTCCCCCGCCACGGGAAAACAGCAGGGTACTGATCCCTATGAGGTCGCCATAAGCGTTGACCAGTGCACCTCCTGAGTTACCAATATTGATGGCAGCATCAGTTTGAATAAAGTCCTCGTAGGTATTCAGTTGCAGGTCATTACGACCGGTGGCGCTGATAATTCCCATGGTTACGGTTTGCCCAAGCCCGAAAGGATTACCAATGGCCAGCACTACATCCCCGATTTCAGCACTTCCCGAATCGACCAGGTCCAGGTAAGGCAGATCCTTCAGGTCGATTTTAAGCACGGCAAGGTCACTTTCCGGGTCGGTTCCAATCATGCTGGCTTTTACTTCCCTGCCGTCACGGAGAGTGATCATCAGTCGAGCGGCATCCTGAATGACATGGTGGTTGGTCAGGATATAACCTTCAGGATCTACGATAACACCAGAGCCTTCCGGGGTAATACGGGCGCTGGTTCTCTGGGGGAGAGGGAGGTTGCTGTCACTACGCTGTGACAGACTGCTGGTAGAAATACTGACGACCGCAGGCGCCGCTTTTTTTACGGCATCGCTGTAAGAAGCCTGCCCCGACAGGTTGAACAGTCTGGCGGACTGTTCAATAAGGCGGTTTCGAGATTTTTCAGAAATACCGCCAAACTCTGGTTTGATTAAGAGAACGGTGAAAGCAGCCAGAAGGCCAATGATAATGGGTAAGCCAACCGACTTAAGCAGTTTTTTCATTCGGAGCCCATGGGGATTGCGGTTATGTGATTATAATGACATCAACCGTATCGTAAAAAAAAGTATGATTCTTAATATACAGCTATGTATGGATGGAGAGAACCAATGGCGCTTGCATTACAAGAAATGGCATTAAAAGAAATGGTGGCATTGCTGGACCAGGAGCTGCAACCCGGGCTTTTTAAAGACTACTGCCCTAATGGCGTACAGGTTGATGCTTCTGATACCTCGGGTGCTTCCATAAAAAAAATTGTAACAGGTGTGACGGCCTGCCAGGCGCTGATCGATAAGGCGGTTGAACTTCAGGCTGATGCAATCCTGGTTCATCATGGTTACTTCTGGCGTGGTGAAGATGCAGTAATCACCGGTATCAAGCGTAAGCGAATTGAAACACTACTGGCGAATAATATCAGTCTGGTGGCTTATCATTTACCACTGGATGCCCACCCTGTATTTGGTAATAACGCTGAGCTCGCCCGTTTGATGGGCTGGGATACAGTAGGGGGAATGGAGCCGGGAGCCAAGTTACCCGTTGGCAACTGGGGGACAACGGGGAAGAAAATGTCCCTGGAAGATTTAAGTCTGGATATTACCAGTAAGCTGGGACGGGAGCCTCTGGTGATTTCCGGCGGTGATCATCCGGTTAAAACCATTGCCTGGTGCACTGGGGCGGCTCAGAGCATGATTGATAAAGCGTTGAGCCTGGGGGTTGATGCTTTTGTCAGTGGCGAAATTTCGGAGTCTACAGTGCATTTTGCCCGGGAAAATGGCATTCATTATATCAGTGCCGGTCATCATGCGACTGAGCGTTACGGGGTTCAGGCGCTGGCGCGCTGGCTACATGATGAGACCGGGATTGAGCATGAGTTTGTAGATATTGACTCTCCGGTTTGATTTTTTATTGAACACTTTTTTTAAAAAAGCGGCCTCTATAAAACCTGACTTATTGGTTTTGTGTCGTACTGTTAGAAAAAACCGGCCGCTTGTTCTTCTTTGATTCGCGTTGAAAGGCAGATTTACTAATTATTTAAATGTCACATAAATTGTTGCTCTAAATCAATCTGTATAAAAAATAACTCTCGTACACTTGCTCCCACTTTTTCCTCTGCCTCTCTGCCTCTCTGCTACTGCGGGTTCCTCACGGCGGCGAGGCGGTTTTGTCTTGTTGTTTGGAACAGCGCTTTTCCGCTGTTTGGGAGTAATTATGATCTGGCTGCAGTTAGCCGTTGTGATTCTGTGCATCCTGGTTGGTGCACGTATCGGGGGGATCGGTCTTGGTTTAATGGGTGGAGTTGGTCTGGCCATTCTTTCCTTTGTTTTCGGTATTCAACCTACCTCACCGCCGGTTGACGTAATGCTGATGATTCTGGCGGTTGTTTCGGCGGCTGCCTGTATGCAGGCGGCTGGCGGTATGGATTACCTGGTGCAAGTGGCTGAGCGGATTCTCAGAAAGAATCCAAAGCGCATTACTTTTATTGCACCTGCAGTGACTTATTTTTTCACCATGTTTGCCGGAACTGGCCATGTTGCATACTCAGTACTGCCAGTGATTGCAGAAGTTGCCCGTCGTACCGGTGTTCGCCCTGAACGCCCAATGTCGATGGCGGTGATTGCCTCTCAGGTGGGTATTGTTGCCAGTCCTATTGCTGCTGCCACCGTTGCCATGCTGACGATTATGTCCACAAAGTATGACATTACCCTGGGACAGATTCTGGGCACAACGATTCCTGCTACGATGGTCGGTTTGTTCCTGGCGGCTCTGGTTACCAATAAACTGGGGAAAGAGTTGAAGGATGATCCGGAGTTCCAGCGTCGCATGGAAGACCCGGAGTTTCGTCGTAAGATGGAAGAAACCACCACCGTTTCTATTGCTGAACTGAAGCCGGGTGCGAAAGTTTCTGTTCTGCTGTTCCTGTTGGGTGCCATTATGGTTGTTCTGATGGGCGCTATTCCGTCTTTGCGTCCTCAGTTTAATGGCTCTGCCATGTCCATGGCGCACACCATTGAAATTATCATGCTGGCAGTTTCTGCACTGATTGTCTGGCTGGGTAAGGCCGATGTGGGTGAAGCAAGCCGCGGTGACGTATTCCTTGCGGGTATGCGGGCGATTATCGCTATCTTTGGTATTGCCTGGCTGGGCGACAGCTTTTTCGGCGCTCACGACGCTCTGCTGAAGGGTAGCATCTCTGATCTGGTTCAGACGGCTCCATGGGCATTTGCCATTGCACTGTTTATTCTGTCAGTAATGGTCAACAGTCAGGGCGCGACGACTTCTACCCTGATGCCTCTGGGTGTTGCACTGGGCCTGCCGGTTGCATCTCTGGTCGCTATGTTCCCTGCGGTCAACGGTTACTTCTTTGTGCCTAATTACGGCCCCATCATTGCTGCGATTGACTTTGACAGCACAGGCACGACTCGTATTGGGAAGTATGTATTTAACCACAGCTTTATGCTGCCGGGTCTGATGTCGATTGTGTTCTCTGTGATTGCCGGCTTTGTGTTTAGCAATATTCTGCTGTAATAGTTGGAACCGTTTAAAAAAGCTTCTCTTTTTCAAGAGGAGCTTTTTCTTTTAGGCTGAGCACATATAATCAGGCAGATGATCTGTAGTGAATTCTGGTCGACACCTACGACACCCTGCCACGCTCAACTTCAGAAACGTTAATCGATTTTGTTGTTGCACAATTATTATGCAGACCTATTTCGAATACGGTCTCAATTCTCATTCTTCTGGTAGTACCGGGAATAATATTCAATTCTTTATCGTGTAGCTCAATATTCCATTCAAAGACCTTTTTAAGAAGCATAGATTTTTTGTCTTTAGAAACGGAAAACTCGGCATGACTCCATCGGCTCTGACCTTTTTCCTTTACCAATGGGGCGGGGATTAAATCTTCAGGAATATGCGGAGCCAGCGGCAAATAGGGTTTTACCTCTTTGGAAAGGTCCGATTGTACCGTCTTCGATACAGCCATGGACAGGGCGTAGGCTCCCTGATGGCTGTGTGCAAGCATGATATTTACCAAATGATTTGCTCTTTCTTTGTCCTCGATACCTGCTTCCTGAAGCACATCATAGAAAGAATCAGTCAATTGCTTCAGGACGACCTCTGCGGCATGCCTCTTTTTGCTATCATCGGGTACTTTGTTACCAGCTTTTGTAGGGACTGATAACTGCAACCACTCTTTACAGAAGCTATTAGGGTGATCGAAAGTCAATACAGTATCACCTGATTTTCGTACATTACATGCGAAGCCTGGCCTCTCGATATCTAAAATCATTTGGTGATTATTGAGTTCTCTTGTCTGCGGAGTCGTCAGACTTCTTATCTCCTCCTGCAGATATATTTGATACATAGGGTCATCTATAACATTCAGATGTTCTTCTGTATAAGCAAGTTTTTGAACACCAAAAACCTGAGATATCATCTCTTCATCCATCCTGAATAATTGGTGTGCAACCTCATGGCGACCATTTGAACATAGTTGATGTATGATCTCTTTTTCAATGATTGTTTGAATCGCTTTTCTCAGGGTATTAAACCTTTCTTCTTTCACCTGTTGCCATTTAATTCCCTGCTTGTCATTGGATTTTCTTCTTGAGTTTTCTTTTGCATACTCTCTGGATTTTTTTCTTAGCATGGGACCTGCTTCAGAAACAACTGACTCTGAGAGATTTTTAACCTTTTTCAACTCTGTACCTGTATCTTTGTATTTGTTCAGGTATTTTTTTACCCCGGCAGCTACATCATCTTGAAGTTTCTTGCTGAGTTGAGAGTAGCAATCATCCAGAAAGTCTTTCTGACTCTTCATACCAGAAGATTCTTTCGATTTTAGGTTACTATATTGATTTTCAAAATTCGAAAGTTCTTGCTGAATGTTTACCAGTCGCTTGGTTAGATCATTGTACCCTTCACTATCAGGGGTCTTATCTTGTAGGTTAAGAGATAGTTCTTGCTGCTTATCTTTGAGCTGTTTTATATTTCTTCTAATGTCTTCAAGCGAAATGATCTGTGTGTTCAGGCAAACCTCAAATACAAATGCTTTCTGTTCTGGTCTCATCAGACCAATCGCCAGCATAGCTCCTACCTGGCCATTTACCAAGTCTGGGCTTGCACTTTCCCAGGCTTGCTGAGTTTGCCACAAGAACTCTGTACACTTGGCTAATTGTACTTTCTTACTGTCTTTGCTGTCTGAGGCTTCTTCAGCACCTGTTTTGACAATGAGATATCGGGCACCGAGCTCAACAAGCTGAGAGTACATTTTATTTCTTACGGCATCTGCAGGTGGTGCCTGCAGCGAGAAAGTCTTTACAGAAAAGAGCCCTTGAATAGCCGATATGTATCTCGACACATCAGTAATTAGTTCATTTGCATTTGTTCTCAGCTTTCCTTGAACATATATCTCATCCAGAACTTTTTGAGCATCAGTATATAAACTGCTCATACAGGTAGCGGAAGGCATTTCTGCTGATGAGAGAGCCAGCTTGTCATCATCAGTAAGGGATAGGTGTTGCAACTCCATACTACCCTGATTTTTTACAAAGTTGAGTTTCTGCTCATCAGTTAAAGAATCAGGTTGTTTTGCTGGATCATTTTCATCTTCAGATAAAAGATGGTCATCAGAAGATAGATCAAAAGACATATCGGATGTACAACTGATGACGTCATCAACTTCAGATCTAATATCTGTATCGGCATCATTCAAGCCTATATCATGAGCATCAGCGAGAGGAGTATTTCCCGATTGCAGGGCTGTACATACCGATGAAGTTGTTCCGTCTAATGGCCGATTATCGGGCACGACAACCTCTTGTTGTACTTCTGGGGTATCACTTTGTTGCGTTAAACTCAACTTTCCACGAATTCCTTCTTGAATTTTCTGTAGCTTCTTACACTGACGGTTTTGGCTGCCTGAACCAACGGCTTTACTGAGTATATTCTCAATGGTTTTCTGATCAAGGTTATATTTTTCACAATCCTGATAACAGCTATCTGCATGCTTCTGTAGTGTACCTGCTCTTTTCAGGAGGGAACTCAACCTTTTCTGATCGTCTGTGGATAGCTCTTTCTTAAAAAGAAACTGATTGAAATCATGCTCTATTTGCCCAAATTCATTGTTGAAACAGGCAAGTTTATGAATTAATTGAAATGAGTATTTGAAAGCACCTTTGTTTGATTCACTTTCTTGGTCTAGGGTGTCAGAGTGATCATGCTGACAACGTGCTATGAAATTCCAGTAAGCTCGTTCACTTACAGGCCGGGTAGCGTCTCTGAATGCTTCACCTTTAAGAGAGTTATCAGTGACTTCAGCTTTGGCCAGAATCCCATAACGAAAGCGTTCCTTTGATTTTGCTTCTTCTTCTATATCAGCATTAATATCTCTGATGACATTGTAAGGGTCACAGGCTCTGGCAAAAGATTGTTCATCATCCAGCATCCTGCGGATGAACTCTATTTTAATATTATTGTCTCTGTCATATGGCTTAATGTCCTTCCTTTTTGTTTCTTTATTACCGCACAGACCAAGTCGGTAGCAGATACTCCCATCATAAGCTCTCGTTATTTCAAGATTACTGTCTGGTCTTTTTCTTAACTGGTGAGGGATTATTTTCTGTAGCCGTGATTTTTTCTGCTTTCTGCCCCGTGGAAGCCATATTGTCGGAAGTGGAGAGTGTTCAACATCAGATGTCTGGTCGCTATCACTTTCGTTGGCGTAGCCCATTGTTTTGATAGGGGTAATATCTTCTAAATGAACTTCTGAACCTTCATTATTGATGGAAGCTTCTTTGTTTTCAGTGCCAATGTTAGCTTCATTCTTTTGCTCTTCTTTAAGAGTTTCAGCTGTACTATGGGTGATCAGGGATACTGGATTACTGGCAGATATGTCGTCTGATTCTGCTCTGATAGATGTAAATGGGGTGGAGGCCTCGGGTTGTTCGGCGGTTGTGGTATCTTTTAAAACAGCTACCTCAGTCATCGCTTCACTTGGGGTGAACCAATAGTTTGCTGCAGAGTGAATCGCCCACTGCGCCCCTTTGATCGGGTAGCTGCGAAGAATGCGGGATGTATCACGAACGGAAAGGCGTATATCTTCCATGCCTTTATCCGTTGTGTTTTTCATCCATTTATACCAATAAATCGGTGCCAGATTAGCATCATCTGTGAAAAACTTTTTTGTATGCCTGTCTACTCTGCTTGCTTCATTCGAAGGGTAAATCTGCAGGATAGATACATCAGCTAACTCCTGTTCCAGACTGGACCCAACATGGCAGTCTCCGGTGGCCTGAACGATATCACCTTCAACTTTTAGATGAAAAATTTCCGTTTTAATTCCTGTTTGTTCCTGCTGTCCATTAAGGCGGTTTAATGCAGAAATAACTCGGTTATGCGTTATTTCAGGTACACCTGCAGAGCATTTGGTGAAGAGAACGATTTTCTGAATGTTTGCCAACAACGGGTTGGCAGTTCGTGTTTCATTAGCAATGGCGCTAATGTCCGGGTTGAGGAAATGACCAAAAAAGTTTTGAGCATCAGCGCCACCAAGACTATGCCCGGTCATTGTTAAGTTGACTGCCTGGCCTGGGTAATGTTTAAGAATGTTATGCAGTTGTCGGGTAATAGTCTTCGCAGCTTTTTCCATGGTGTCGAAACCAGCTCCAGATGGTTCCAAGTCACGTATGGCTGAGGCATCATATGGGTTTGTTCCCCTGAAAATAAGCTTTAAATCAACAGGTTTTTCTGTGTCGGGATTTTCAGGGTAGAGAATATAGGCATTTAGACCAGGAGGAACTTCTTTGACTTTTTGTACGTTATGTCGTTGGTTACCATCAGAATGATCCGGTAGCTCTACCTGAGTCTTTCCATCAAGGTTATAGGCCAGTTTATGGGCCAAGTACTCCAGTAGTACAAGGGGTTTATTGATTGCGTCTTCTAGCTCTTGTTTAAAAGGTTTGAGCTCTTGTGTAAAAGGTCTGAGATCTTCCCAGTCGTCCATGTAAGAATCATCTATGGAGTCTGGTTCACTGACCTCTTGAGCATCTATTATGCAAAAGCTGCCAAGACTTGAAAAGTCACTGAGCTCTGGAAGATGATGTGCTATTTTTTCAGGGATAGTGCCTCCACTCAATCGCTCTTTCCTTTGAGTGGTGAGCTCCGGATCAGAGGCATGTCCTCTGACTCTTTTATGCTTATCATCCAAGCCTGTTTTGTTCTTACTGACAGCTTGTTCATAAGACTCAGCAGCTTCTGTCACACGAATCCGCTGACTGGTTAAACAGGAATCTGACTCAGAATCTGAATCAACTGGGCTGGTGTCGCTGCTGATACTCTCGGTATCGGCCAGATAGCCATAGTTAAGTCCATCCAGACTTAGAGCCCTTCGATCATGAGAGTGTGGTTTTTCTCCGATAAAGGGTGGCAGTGAATGGCTTTGCCCTGTTGCAGTATATACGCCTGATACTAAGTCTGATTCAGGCAATGAGTAAGTATCATCATTAGTTGGCGTGTGGCTTTCTATCGCTTTTGCCGCTTTGCTTTCATATATATCAGCTTGTTCATCAGCCTGGGGCTGGTTTACAGGTACTGGATCAACAGTTTCAATAGTGACATTAAGGGTCTGTTCAAGCACCAATGTCGGTATCGGAGAGGCAACCACGATATCAGATGGGGCTGAGTGAGTTGTAGCCGGTTCTGTGACGTTGCCCTTTGGAGCTTTATACGTGTGACTGATATGAGTTTCTTCAACGGGCAATAACCGCTTTTCTATTGGGGTGGAAGTTCTCGCTGGATCTTCCTGTTTTGAGGATAAAGGAGACGATGATTCTGTTTTATCAAGAACGTTTGAAGCAGGAATTTGGTGCTCATCAGAATGAATGCTAGTTGACTGGCTATTGTCGAATGCCTTCATTTCCGCAGAGTCAGACTTAATAGAAACATGGGGTGTCAGTTTATTGAGACTCTGTCGTCCGACTACTCTGTCCGGAGTAACGATCATTGGTGATAAAGAAGAAGTATGAAGCAGCTCCCGTGATTTATCAGTTAGGCCGAACAGTTCTTCATTGTGTTGCACTTCTGGAATGAGCGACATGCTTTCTGGTCGGCTTTTGCTCAGTATTTCTTCAAGATTGCCAAAACCCCCATGAATGATTACTTCTGCTTCAAGGGGCTGTAATTCTTCAATTGTTACTTGTTTGTCAGTGGCCATCATTGAATGACTGGAGACTGGTGACGCATCCTCAGGCAAGCCTTTGTATATCATACTTTGTTTGCTAACCGGGTACTCAGTGTTATCAGTTACTCTGACTGGCTCAAGTTTGCTTAATATTGGCTGAGAATGAGCCTTTTCCGGCTGCCTGGGTTGACTGTCGTATGCAAAAAATTCAACTGAGGTTTCCGTTGAGGTCTCTGGTATAGAAGTGAATAAATCAGAGTCAGAAGTCGTTTCTAACAGGTGTTCAGTGGCATCAATTTTCGTAATCTTGCCCGGTACATCAAGTGTACTGGCGCCTTCTAATGCAAACAGCTTTTCTAACTGCAGCGCTGACAACTGGTTTTTGTCGATAGTCAGGTCACAGGTTCCGCTTTTATGCAACTGAGCATCAAGCATGGCAAAAACTTCAGGTGTTACCTGACGGTTTATTGTAATGGCGGTTGAGGATGATGGATTATCCCGATTAATTAATATAGTGACTTTAAAATGACGATGAGTCTTGGCCGGAACAGCCAATGCTGAACTGGCATGTTCTCCGATGGCAGTCGGCATTAAGCCTTCTTCAATCTTAAGCAAAAAGGCTGGTGGTCTGATGGAGTCCTGGTCAGGATTGTTAGTTGTAAAACGCAGTTGAAGCCTACTGCCTATATCTGTGGCTTGTATATTGAAATAGAGGGCTTTACCGTCTGCTAAAGGGCTTAAGTCGTTTATGTTATGATCTATCAGTGCAACTTGTCTTTCAGATGCTCTAACCAGAGCGGTGGGGCTATCTGAAACGGGTGCAGGCACTCTTTTTCCTGTCTGTTGATCAGGTGCTGAGAGAGTGTGAGTATCAGTGCTTTGAAAAGCGACTTTAGCCTCTTTTTCCGAGGTATCGGAAATCGCTTTTTTCTCTGACTGTTTTTGAAGAGTTAACGGCTTACTTAATCTGGCTGAACTATTTTTGTGAGTTACTTCTTGTAGAGGCACGTCGGACAGAGGAACTGCTTTTCTGGTAATACTTTCCGGCTCTGCTTTTCTGGAAGCTTCTGGAGCCGTATCGTCTAATGGCGCCATGGATAACGAAGTTTGAGTTGTTGGTGCCGTTTGTTCCACTCTACTTGGCAAGCCAGAGGAGCAAACAGAAAGTTCTTCATCACCAAAAGTGTGTCAGGTCATGAGTTGTTGCCTGTTGCCCAGATGGTAACTGGGCCTGATTGGAAAGGTGCCCATTATCTTCAGTTGTGCTGGAGGGCAATATATCAGTCTGATCACCTGCACCATGACTTAAGCTTAAATTTGGTAGCTCCCTTTGGTCTCCGGAATCATAATTCTGATCGACAGTGCTGGCTTGTAAGCTTCTTATGTCGTGTATTACAGGTTCTTTCTGGTCATGCAGAAGAGCGCTAGAGGTAGTCGCAAAGGTATTTATGATGGAATCTGGTGAGGCATCATAGTTGTCATCATCGGACTCTGGCTGCCAAAGACTATCAGTTGTAGCCAGAGAGTTGTCGTCAGGCAGAAAGCTCTGCTCTGCAAGAGAAGGCTCACTGGATTCCACTGGTAGCGCTGTATCAATATCTTCTTCCAGCACAAAAGAATTATCATCAATCTGTGTCAGGTTATGAATAGCGATCTGTTGTTCTGTGGATGTCTGGCTCTGGTTGGCAGGATGCCACTCATCTGCGATTATGCCGGAGGTTAAAGTATCAGTCTGACCATCAGTACTATGACTTGGGTGTGACCGCTCTCTTTGGTCATCAGAATCATGCAACTGGCCGATTGCTCTGACTCGTAAGCTGACACTGTCGGATGTTATTTGCCTGTTATCCCCCTGAAGAGATATAGAGGTAGTAGCAAGAGTATTTACGTTTAAATCTGATGGGGCATCATCGTTATCCTCGGACTCTGACTGGTAATTGCCATCAGATGTAGATGTAGATGTAGATGTAGATGGAGATGGAGATGGAGATGGAGAGTTATAGTCAGAAGAGAAGCTCCGCTCACTTTGCGATGATGTACTTGATACATCAAAAGCTGAATCACCAGAAATTGAGGCTTCATCAGAAATGGAATCAGCAGTTTCTGCTAAGGTTGAGGTCGCTATTTCCAGTAGCAGGCTTTCTAAAATTGCATCCGCTATAGCCTTTTCAAATGATTTGTCCGTCTTTACGCCACTTGTATCTACGCTTTTTTCACTTTTGATATCTGCCTGATGAGATATTGCTGGCTGGTTGATGCCTCGTAATGAAGGAAAATATGTTCGTACAGGCTCTGGCAATGAATCACTTTGAGGCAACACCCCGGGAGTTGTAGCAGCAGACCCAGAAATCTGAGGATAGTTATTAGTATTTGCTTGTGAACGTTGGTTGTCAGGAAGATCATCGAACTGCGCCGGGAGAGAGCGTTGTTTTAATGGTGGTGTTTGTTCGCAAGCTGCTGGGGTATGAGGCTTCTGATTGGGTAAGGGGAAGCTTGGAAGCGCCTGTTGTTCCATGTTGGCAGGAGGTAGTCTATATGTCTGGCCTGGATAAGAAGGGCTTGGAGAGCTACCAGACGTGTTTGGCAGAGGGCTGCTCTGGTTTATGAAAGGACGCACGCTGTCTGCTGGCATTGCTTTAGCTTTTCGATCAGCCAGTGTTTTACAAAAAATCGCGGCTGAAGCAATAGTACCTGCGGTAAAATAGCTTGCAGTAGCCAAGCCAAAGGCCAGGCCCGGGGGGAGAAACAAGGATGTCACTGCAGTAAGCATCGCTGCAATGAGTAAAAATGGTAAGCCTTTAAGAATCGCTACTGCCACATCTCTTCCCGAGAAGCGAGCAATGCCTTTCCTGTTCGTTGGACAAGTAGTATCCAATGGCTCCAGCTTTGCTAGCTGTTGCTCTAAGGGTATTGATTGTACCGGGCCTTGACCATTCATGATTGTACCGGGCCTTGACCATTCATGATTGTACCGGGCCTTGACCATTCATCGTATAACATCCCTATATATATGATTTATTGAGGTTTGCTTCAGATGTAAGAGACATCCAGTGTCTTGATCCCTATGATTTCTTATGATTGGACATTATGGTTCTATATTGGTTCAACGCTCAGAATTGGCTCAAAATCGGGAGAAACGGAGATGACGTAGATAGAAGCTGAGGGTGACAGCCTGTAATAGTTATCGATAAAGAAGGTTTGAAAATATAAAAATCTTTTTGATTCAAGTGGTTAGTTAGAAATTATGTGCTTGGTCGAAACCATTAATATGCATTGTCCAGAGCGTTAAGCGATATATTTATATATAAAAAAGATCTATATATTAAATTTATTATTCCTTTTTCACTGATAGTATTTCACTTAGCGCACAACAATAACTTCGCTTTGGGTCGAAATGCATGTCGGATCAACGTTCTTACCATCAAGAGCATCATTTAAAACAGCTGGAAGCAGAAAGCATCCACATCATCCGGGAAGTGGCTGCCGAGTTTGAAAACCCTGTCATGCTGTACTCTGTCGGCAAAGATTCGGCAGTCATGTTGCATCTGGCCATGAAGGCCTTTTATCCCGGTAAACCCCCCTTTCCCTTATTGCATGTGGATACCACCTGGAAGTTCCGGGAGATGATTGAGTTTCGAGATCAGCGGGTGAAAGACCTGGGGCTTGAGCTGCTGGTCCACACGAACCCCGAGGGATTGGAGCAGGGCGTGGGACCATTTACCCATGGCAGCGCCAAACACACCGATGTGATGAAGACCCAGGCGCTCAAGCAGGCGCTGGATAAATACGGGTTTGATGCGGCTTTTGGTGGTGCCCGCAGGGATGAAGAGAAGTCCCGTGCTAAAGAACGTGTTTATTCTTTCCGGGATAAAAACCATCGCTGGGACCCAAAGAATCAGCGACCCGAGCTCTGGAACATCTATAACAGTCAGGTAGAGAAAGGGGAGAGTATCCGGGTATTTCCCCTGTCCAACTGGACAGAACTGGATATCTGGCAATACATCCATCTGGAAGAGATCCCGATTGTACCGCTTTATCTCTCTAAAGAGCGTCCGGTTGTGGAGCGTGATGGCAACCTGATTATGGTGGACGATGACCGGATTCCGCTGAATCCCGGTGAAGAGCCTCAGATGCGTAAGGTGCGCTTCAGAACACTGGGGTGCTACCCATTAACCGGTGCGGTGGAGTCTGAAGCGGATACATTGACCGATGTTATTCAGGAAATGCTCCTGACCAGAACCTCAGAGCGGCAGGGCCGGGTGATTGACCACGACAGTGCTGGCTCCATGGAAAAGAAAAAGCAGGAAGGGTATTTCTGATGTCACACCAATCTGAACTTATTGCTACGGATATCGAAGAGTACCTGAGCCGCCACGAACGCAAAGAGATGCTTAGGTTTCTGACCTGCGGCAGTGTGGATGATGGTAAAAGCACCCTGATTGGACGTCTTTTGCACGACACCAGCATGATTTATGAAGATCAGCTGGCAGCGGTAGAAAACGACAGTAAGCGTGTAGGAACCCAGGGGGAAAAGCTGGATCTGGCCCTGCTGGTGGATGGCTTACAGGCAGAGCGTGAGCAGGGCATTACTATTGATGTTGCCTACCGCTATTTCTCAACAGAAAAGCGTAAATACATTATTGCCGATACGCCCGGACATGAGCAGTACACGCGAAATATGGCAACCGGTGCCTCCACCTGTGACCTGGCGATTATCCTGATTGATGCCCGTCAGGGCGTACTGACTCAGACTCGTCGGCATACCTACATTGCCAGTTTGCTGGGCATAAAACACATGGTTGTGGCCATTAATAAAATGGACCTGGTGGATTTCAGTAAAGCGCGTTTTGAGGAGATTCGTAACCAGTACCTCGACTTCGCAGAGCCACTGACATTGGGTGATGTGCAGTTTGTGCCTATTTCGGCGCTGGAAGGCGATAATGTTGTCAACAGAAGCAGCCGCATCCCGTGGTATCGTGACAATACATTGATGGAGGTTCTGGAGAATGTGGAAATTGCCCGTGACCGGAACCTGGATGATTTCCGCTTCCCTGTGCAGTATGTAAATCGTCCTAATCTTGATTTTCGTGGTTTCTCAGGAACGCTGGCCTCCGGCACCATTAAGCCTGGAGAGTTGATCAAGGTACTACCGTCAGGACAGGTCAGTACCATTGAACGAATCGTAACCTGGGATGGTGATTTACCGGAAGCTCATGCCGGCCAGGCCGTTACTCTGGCTCTGACTGATGAAATAGATATCAGTCGTGGTGATATGCTGGTGCACAGCGATAGTAGCGCTGTGGTTACGGCTGATCTGGATGTGGATCTGGTCTGGATGGCGGAACAGCCAATGACACTGGGTAAACAGTATCAGGTCAAGTTTCCGGCTGGACAGGTTTCAGGCAGTTTTGTGAATATTGAGCACCGGGTCGATATCAACTCTCTTGATCATCATCCGGCTGATCAGCTGGCATTGAATGAAATAGCCTTGTCTCATTTGCGGTTAACCAAGCCTGTCCCGGTGGATAATTATCAGCGTAATCGTCAGACCGGTGCGTTTATTGTTATTGATCGGCTGACTAACGCAACGGTTGCTGCAGGTATGGTACGCAGGGGCAGTGATCGCAAGGGTGGGCTCGACTCTGTATCCAGAGAACACCGGCAGCAGCGCCTGGGGCAAAAGGGTGGTGTTTTCAAGGTTGCAAAACAGCATGCTGAGTCTATTGAACGACAGTTGTTTGATCGTGGTTATTATCCATTTGTCATTAATGCTGATGATGAGCAATGGTCAGCTAAGGCCGATGCACTTGTGAAGGCTGAGGTTATTGTGATTGTTGCTGATGAAGTTATTAATAATGACAGAAATTCTAAGGAAGAGGTAATGAGCATGATCATTGAGAGCATTACTTCGATTTAAGTAGGACGAGCATTCTAATTTTAGTGCTTTTTGAGAAGCTAACCAAACAACACTCCAGAGGAGTGTTGTTTTTTCCTTGAACATATTTCTACCTGTCAATTCATCACTTAGGAATTGTCCTGAAATAATTCCTACATTTCGCCTATAGTAAAGAGCCATAAATATCTTCCTTGAGATTCTTTCCTGTGCGAGCGGTTATGGGTAATTATTCAGAAATAGTTGAAGCTCAGATGATGGATTTTTTCTGTTCACTCAATGAGCGAGATCGGAGAAGGTACGCTGCTATTGAAGCAGTGAAGTTGGGTCATGGAGGTATCCAGTACATATCTCAATTATTGGGCTGCCATCGGGAGACTGTCGTTCATGGAATAACTGAACTTAATTCTGAAGAACAGCTCACTACGAATCGGATTCGTAAGAGGGGGGAAGAAGAAGACTAACGGTGGTATGTCCAAATTTGGTTGATAACGTGCTCCGCATTCTACACGACCATACCGCAGGTGATCCAATGCGACAGGAAGTCCGATGGACAAATCTCTCCCGTCGAAATATTTCCCGGGAACTTGAGAAGCGGTGTTTGTCAACATAGTTGTCGCCTCAACTCAGGCAGCTTTACTTAACTGCCCGGCGATGCATTTATCAGGATTCAACCAGACTTCATCAGACAGATCCCAGTTTCTGGTTGCCCGCTTTCCCCAACGCTCGGGATGACGTTGTTTAGCGAGTGCGTAAACCATTTTTCTATTTTCCATGAGAGCCTTTGCCTCCCCTCGATGCCTTTGCCCTGGTGTCAGGAATTTTATCCCACTGTGCCTGTGCTCTTCGTTATACCAGCGGGTAAAACCATGCACCCAGCTGCGGGCTGCATCAAGATTCTCAAACGGCTTTGATGGATAACCCGGACGATACTTCAATGTTCTGAAGATAGCCTCAGCATAAGGGTTGTCATCACTGACTCTTGGCCGACTGAAGGAACTCACCACTCCAAGCTGCTGCAGGGTAGACAGCATGGTGCCGCCTTTCATGGCGCTGCCATTATCTGAATGTAATACCAATGGCCTCTCCAGAGCGGAAATACCATGGCGTAGACATGCTTTGGTGATCATTTGCGAAGCATGTTCTGCAGACTCATTTTCATGAACTTCCCAAGCAACAACCATACGGCTGTATATGTCTATAACCAGATAGAGGTAAAAGAACTGGCCACGTACAGGCGAGCGTAATGGAATAAGACACGGAGCGTAGTCGAACTATTTCTCCGCATCTCTTCCCCGAACCGTACGTGCACCTTTCAGCGCATACGGCTCTCCACTCAACAGAGGCTGACAGCCATTGCAACATCTCCATATTTTGATGTGACGGTTTTGCGGTCATCATCCCTGAGGTAAGGGTTGCATTCCGGTAGTCGGAAGCGAAAGGGCTTTTTGGGACTGCTGACTAATCGAGACAGACTGACTCCGCACAAGTTGCCATTGTCGGTCTTACCAAACAATACCCATGTTTTGGCTTTACCTGCTTCCGGACGTTTACACCATTTCCGCATAATCGATTTTATGCTGCAACGGTACTTACGCGCCAACCAATGGGCCAGCTTCCAGAATACTACCCTGTCCAACTTGTTGTAGACCATTGCCGTGTTATCTGTGAATTGGTAGAAATGAGACCAACCCTTTAGTTTGCGGTTGATAAGTTCCACCATGTCGATCTTACTTTTGCTGTAATTACCCGATAACTCTTTGGTCAGTTTCGCAATGAAGTTTCTGGCCTTATCCTTGGGAATGGATGTCGATATCCGCATTTCACCTTTACGGTTACGTTTGCGAATAATCCGATGCCCGAGAAATACAAAGCCGTCGTTGACATGAGTAATATGGGTTTTCTCCACGTTCAACGTCAGTTTTAGCTTATCTTCCAGTACTTCACGACATTCATCCTTTATTGCTTCAGCTTGTGCTTTGGTGCCTTTTACGATCACCACAAAATCGTCCGCGTATCGACAGTAAGAAACTGCTGGTTGCCATTGTCGGTCCTCTTGATGAGCAATTGGACGATTGACCTGGATCGAATGATTCCAGTACCAACGATCTTTACGTGCCTTGGGGCTGAGATAGCACTGCTCCAGATACTGATCGAACTCGTGGAGCATGATATTCGCCAGCAACGGAGAAACAACTCCGCCTTGTGACACCCCTTCGCTGGTCGCACAGAAAAGCATCTTATCGATATGGCCAGCCTTGATAAAACGCCACAGCAGGGTCAGGAAGCGTTGATCCCTGATCCGTCTGCGAACACCTGTCATCAATAGCCGATGATGCACAGTATCAAAATAGCTGGAGAGGTCACCTTCTATCACCCAGCGCCCGCTGGTGTGTGTGCCATCTTCCAATTGAAGCTTAACAGTGCGGATCGCGTGGTGAACACTGCGTTCTGGCCTGAAACCATAAGAAAGACGATGGAAGTCGCTTTCCCAGATAGGATCCATAACCATCAGCATGGCTCTTTGCACGATGCGATCCCTGAGGGTAGGAATCCCCAAGGGTCTCATTTTGCCATTTGCCTTCGGGATGTAGACACGCCGAGCAGGTAACGGTTGGTAGGTTCCACTTAATAACTGTTCACGAATGGCCAGAATAAGCTGTGGGAGACGACCTTCAAGCGATATTTTCGTCATGCCATCAACTCCCGGCGTATGAGCGCCAGATGAGGCCAGTGTGATACGAGTGGCTTCCTGCAACCAGACCGGTTCAGCAATTAAACGTAAGAGACGGTCAAACCGTCGACTTTTGTCCTCGGTTGCCCATGTTGCTAACTTGCATTGCATTTCTCTGATTATCAAAGGTCTTCACCTCGTTCTCATAAAGAGGGTCAGATAATTTGCCCTGCAAATCTGCTGAGCTGTTCCCCTTTGCCATGTAATGGGCTTTCCCCATCTCGGACTACTACGGGAACTCTGCCAGCCTGCTCATCATCGGAGCCAACTTCCTTAGCATCTGAACAGGCCTTCCTCGGTAGACTTACCTGGACTCAAACGTGTCGGGGAGGCTGCCGGTCGCAGTCTTTACCCTTGCTTGCCGCAAGTCGATGCAAAGCTTATGGACTGGTTGAGTAAACTCCATAAGGCCACTACTACTATCATTCCTATATAGAGCAGATTGAAGCATAAGCGCTACATGTGCTGTTGCTACCTTTGCATTCCACCTGTTAAGCCGTGTAGGTGGAGGCGACATTTCAACCCACAGATGCGGATTAACCGGTTCGTGTTCCTCAACCTTCCGACACTCAGTCTTGAGAACCATCTTGGCGTAACGGCTTCGCCTCAGTTCCCGTTGTCAGCGAGTTACATCACCCTGCCAGTATGCAGCAGGTCACTGTCGCTCAGACTCATGTTTCCCCTCAACGGAAAACAGCTGCTATGTTGTTCACCCTGAACACTTCATAACAGATTCCAGATAAACTCGTGACCCGGTGACTGGCTTCCTGCCAGCTCCGGATTCCGAGCACACAAAAGGTTATATCCCAAGACCAGACCTGATTCGGTCCGGTTGCACAGTAAGAGGTCGGCTTACGTCGAGTTGGCTTGGCTGCACGCCCACGGTGATGCTGTTGTCCACGGTGATGCAAGACCCGATAGAACGTACTTTCAGAGCCAAGAAACACACCTTCATCAGCCAATATTGGCACAATCTGACTGGGTGACAGGCTCTTAAAGCGCTCACTGTTACAGACGTCAATTATCGCCTGTTGCTCAGCTTCAGAGAGCTTATTAGCGGGCTCTGGCCTATCTTCATTTTTACGATTGTCAGGCCGCACGCCATCACCTTCCATCCATCGTTGAATAGTTCTTTCTGACAGACCAAGGGCTTCGCAGGCTTTCGACTGGCGAGCCCCGTCTTTTACCGCCTGTTTGATCAGGCTAACTGTATTTTGTCGATCCGGGAGAGAGACTAATCGTCCTCTGGCGCCCCCCAGATCTCTGGCCTGGGCCTTTTTTGTGAGTACCAGCAAGGCAGCAGTTTCTGCTAACGCCTTGTCCTTGCGGTTGAGTTCACGCTCAAGCTTTTTGATGATTTTCTTATCTTTTTTGTGCTCGTCAGACAGCGCATTACGCCGTTTTGACTGACTTTCAGGCTGCACAGAAGCGCTGCTAATAAAGGCTGCCTTCCACTGCTGGATTTGTTCAGCAAACAAGCCTTTTTTACGACAGTATTCAGCCATTTCAGCTTCATTCAACGCCGCTGTTTCAATGATGACTGCTAACTTGTTTTCAGCTGTCCACTGTTCAGGATTTTTTCCGTCGCCTGGCACAGGCACTCCTTTCGATACTGCATTTTTTCGCCAAGTGTACAGCGTCACATCAGAGATGCCAGTGTCACGTACCAGCTGAGAAACCGGGACATTATTGGGTGGCATCATCTTTTGAATGATGGACTCTTTGAACTCTTCTGAATAGCGGGCCATTGATTACTCATTGTCCGCCCCCTGTTTAGGTTTCTAAATTCAGGAGAGGCGACAACTATGCTGACACAGGGGGCGGTGAAGAATGGGCGGCACAGGATTGTTTTTGGTTTATGTTGTCTTGCGAGTCAACGTATTATTTTAGCAACAGCAGTGACTATCAAATAAGAACTCCCGACGTTTTCACAAATAATGCAAGCATTAAAGCTCCTTGGTTTTTTGTATTGCAACAAAATTATATTTTTCAACTTCGTGGGGTTTATAACATTTATCCGTGGATAACCAGTGGTTATTCAAGTACAGCAGAAAGTAGAAATTGGCTGGTAAAATTAGATGCCTTCGGTGAGCAGTTTTTTGCTTTTTCCAAGGACCATTCCAGAGCAGATGATTATTACTCTCATATGGAAGTGTATATACAATTAACGGGGGAGTGGTAATGATTGCTGATTTTATTACAGTCTATCCCAAAGCTGACCTACCCTATCAACACACTTTAAAATTAAGTCTAAAGGTTGATGGCCTTCCGTATAATGGGAGCTTTATTTTAGTAAAGGAAAATGCAGCCAAGTATATTTTTGGTGGTGCTATTGCTAACGGCAATTATACAGCCCGATATTTACCTGAATATCCCGGCTCACCGCTTTTTAGCTTGCTAATTTTTAAGGAAGGCCGGATTTACAGCAGTGAATTAATTGCACCAGACAAAGCGATAATTCATGACCTCGCCATCAGCACCAGCGGTGGCGGTGGCGCACCAACCGGCGACCCGGCAACATTAACCGGCAAGGTAGAAAGAGTGCTGGATAATCAGGCCGAACCGGTCGCAAGGCAACTGGTAGCCATTGAGCATAAGCCTGATGGTTCATGGTCAGTAACCGGTGATACCAGCAGCGACAGCGAAACCGGCAGTTATAGCCTCAATGTGCTGACCGAAGGCGGCGAGACCTTTGTGCTGGCAATAGACGAGTATGGTGTGCCTTTCACCGCAACCGCCAGCGTGGTTCAAGGTGATCTGATTCATCCCACTATTCCCAATGGTCACGTTTACCGAGTGGAAGCAGGCGGCACCTTGCCAGCCACAGAACCGGAGTGGTGGATTGATACCGGCACTACTCACACCCGAACCATTGAAGGGGAAATTACCCTCCGGGCGATTCCTTTCTATCGTCCACTGGTACACGGTCCCATCAAAGCAGAACCCACACTATGAGTTATGAGGTTCCCACCGACAACGCAGAGTTCCGGCTGACGGGCGCTCCCTATGCCGTTTCATCGTCGGCTATTGCTGACTTTAAAATGGACGGTAAGGGGCTAATTTATTTTGCTCCGCCTCCGGGATTGGTTCGCCATTACGAAGGCCAATGGCAAGGGGCGGTCAGTCGGCAGCAGGGCGTTTCTGCAAGCTATTCAATGAGTCGGCCTGTTAGCACTACCCGGAGGCAAACTAGCCAGCAGGCAACGCCTCTGCAAGCCTCACCGTTCGGCCTGTTTTGGGGAGCAGTGGCGAAAAAGGAAATTGTGGTCAGTTTTCGTCATGGCCAGAGCCAGAGGAAAGAAGCGGTAACCGGCGAACGCTGGCAACAGCCAGAGCCAAAGGAAAGCGGCAAGCAGAGTGCGTGGGATAAAAGCATTGAAGCGCAGGATCAAGGGCAGTCATTACCTTGGAATCAACCGCCAGAGCGGGATAGCAATGTATCCGAGGGTATGCAGTCGGTTGATCTATACGGCGCAAAAAAGTGGAGAAGCCCTGCTTATATTCACCCGCAGCAACCGCTGAACTTTACCTTTCAGGATCAGGAGTATGAGCCACAGGCTAATGGCTCGGTATTTTTCCAGATTGGTGCCTTTGACAAAGAAACCGCAGCTGTCCCCATTGATAGCAAACGGCGCTTCACCTTCCAGAGCAACCGAGCCGAAGATCAGCCGGTTATCCTGCCGTGGGGCTTTGGCCAGAAAGCCAAGGATGAAAGCGTTTCCGGCAATTATGGCGGTGAGAAAAACCCGGACATTGTGGAAAAACCGGAGCCGGAACAGCCAGAGATCAGGGAGAGTTATCTGCTTATGAACATTATCACCACCGTCGTATTGCCTGCCCGGACACCGCTTGAACTGCCCTCAATGGAAATCAGCTTGGATATTGATAGCTTCTCATGGAGCTTTACCGGCCAGCTTTGGGGGGGGGGCTTCCAATATCGCACTGGTGGAACCAGACGAGAACGGTCCGAAGCAGATCGAGGTGGATATTAATGGCTGGAAATGGGTATTTATCATCGAGCGTTACAGCACTGATCGGCGTTTCGGGGATGAGCGTTACACCCTCTATGGCAGCAGCCGAACCCAACTACTCGCAGCGCCTTATGCGCCACAGCGCAGCAAGAGCAACAGCGCCAACCTTAACGCCAAACAGGCGATTACCGAAGAACTGGCCAATACCGGCTTTACAGCAACCTATCCAGACCTGAGCGACTACAGCACTCCCGATTGGATTATGCCCGGAGGCTCATTCAGCTATCAGAACCAGACCGCAATGCAGGTGGTAGCCAAGATAGCAACCACAACAGGATCGGTAGTGATCCCAAGCCGTGATAACGACCAGGTGAGCATTCAACCCCGATACCCTGCCAGCCCTTGGCACTGGAATACAGCCACAATGGATAAGATCGTCCCTGCCAGCATGGTCATTAGTTTGAGCGCCAACTGGCGACCAGAGCAGGCTTACAATGCGGTCTATGTATCCGGTACCAATGCTGGCGTGGCTGTCAATGTGAAGCGAACCGGAAGCAATGGCGGCAACCCCGCTCCTGATATTCTGGAAGATTGGCTCACAGCAACACAGGTCAATACCGAGCGTGGCCGTAATGAATTAGCCAAGGGCGGCAACCAGAGCATTACCACCATCGAGATACCATTGACAAATACCAACACCGCTCCGGGCTTAATCGAGCCTGGGATGCTGGTGGAGGTTTTAGATATAACGGGAGATTGGCAAGGGCTCTGTCTGGCCACCAGTATCAGTGCTTCAGAAGTAGGAAATGTTGTTCAGTCAGTTGATCTTGAAAGGCATTTTTGAGGGGTGCCCGGTGGAGGTACACCGGGACTTTATACGCACAGGATGCCTTATCTCGGCATCTAAATAATAGACGTCGAGGGGAATATGGCAACTACGAATATCTGGCAGCAGTTCAAGGCTCTAATACCTGAAGGTGTGCGAGTAGTTGTCACCATTACCGCCAATAATGGCAATGGCACCAGTCAGGCAGAACTTCGGGGAGGTTCGGTTATTACGGTTAAGGGGGAGAGTGTTAATGTTGGGGAAAAGGCGTTTCTTCAAGATGGAGAGATAAGAGGCACTGCGCCGAGTCTGGCGCAGTATGAATATGAAGTTTAAAACTTTTTCTGCCAAATAGAAGAGGTTGTATTGTGACCGTTATCATCCTGGATATTCTGGTTGCTTATCAACTCCTTGATTCCAAGATTTCCTTCATTACTCTTCAGGACTTTCCCAAATTGAGCATTAAACGAGTATGTTGCCGGTGTATTTTTGTTTGAATTAAAATTTCCGTTGTAGTAGCGAAGCACGTCAGCTGTGCTGAACGTAGAGGAATTTATGCTTTCGATGGAAGACTTTACTCTTTCAAGATTGATGTTGATCGAATCTTTCATAAAAAAACTCCATTTATTTGAGGGTTCTTATTAAGCGTAGAAAACTTCAGCCACTCCTGAAGTGGCTGATATCGCCATTGGTCTGTTGATCATGCATCTTTGTCTGACCTGTGAATTCAAACGTAGGGACCTGCCAAATCATATTTGAAGACACTGCTCCCATTTGTCGAGTGAGTCCTTGGGGTTTTATCCCTCAGTCTTATCTTGACAGTTGAGCTGAATCAAATAACTATACTGTATATATAAACAGTCTTAGAGTTTGAATGGCATGAAGCCGATCCAGATCCTTCCGCAGTCACATCCAGCCACTTTACCTTTCTATAAGAGCCCTGCAGCCTGCGGATTTACCAGCCCGGCAGCAGATTACCTGCAAGAAACACTGTCCCTTGATCAACTACTGATCCGCCATCCTGCTGCTACTTTCTTCGCCAGAGCCCAGGGGCGATCCATGGAAGGCGCCGGTATCTTCGATGGTGACTTACTGATTATTGACCGTTCACTAAACCCAAGAGATGGCGATGTGATACTCACTCTGCTGGATGGTGAGTTAATCGTAAAGCGGCTCGTTTATCGCAACACCAAGCCAGAACTCCATTCTGAAAACCCCGACTATCCACCCATTCAACTGGACAATGAAGAAGGTCTCAATGTATGGGGTGTGGTGACTGAAGTCATTCACCACCTGCGATGAAATAAGTAATCGCCCTCTGCGACCCCAACGCCTTTTACTGTTCCTGCGAGCAGGTCTTTAATCCATCCCTGCTCGGTCAAGCTCTGGGAGTACTGAGCAATAACGATGGCTGCATCGTTGCCAGAACAACGCAACTCAAAGTACTGGGCGTTGCCATGGGTACACCGGCATTTAAAGTCAGGGATCAGGTAGAGCGTGGCGAGATTATTCTGAAAAGCTCCAACTATGCACTTTACGGTGATATGTCCTCCCGCTTTATGTCCGTACTGGAACAGTTCAGTCCAAAGCTGGAAGTTTACTCGATTGATGAGGCCTTCGTTGATCTTTCCGGTTTTCCGGTGGAAACCTTGCACGCCATGGGAGTAGCCATGAAGAGCAGGGTATTTAAGTGGACAGGTCTGTCCATCGGTGTCGGTACTGGATACCATTAATCAACGTTTTGGGAGTCAAACGCTACGGCCTGCATCAGTAGGGTTTTGAGTCGCAGGACTGGCATATGAACCAGCAGGCGCTGAGTCCCAATTATACAACCCAGTGGGGGGATATTATCAGGGTTCGAGTGTGAACTCTTAGTACGTTGCGTCGAATTTGTTGAATAAGTGGAAGTCCAGGAACTAAAAAGCAACAGCGAGGTTCCTAAGCTTCAAAGACCCCGTCCTCCATAGCCAAAGCCTTTGCAGCCTGTATGGCAAGAAACTGTTCCTGAGGCATTGCTGTACTGGCTGTTTGCAGGTTCATACAGTTGTCATCTGTGAATTCCAGACGAAAATCCATAATAAAGCGTCGATCTTCAGCAAATTCGGAACGACGCTGCTCAATAATACGATCCAGCTTATCTTCAAGTATCCCGTCGGGATCATCAAAGCACTCGTCCAGCTTATCCTGGATCAGAATATCCCATAAAAAGTTAGCGTGCTCCTCCGAACAGGTCCCGATATTCCAGCAGCAACAGACCAGGTCATGTATATCTCTGACTCCCTCCTGACTCCAGGGGGTATCATAAAGAGGCTCGGCAAAGTCAGAAATCAGATCAGAAAGCCGAGGAAGCCCCAAGTTTTCTGATGTATCGACAATCGCATTATTTTCCAAATTCTCGATAGCATCGTTAGATATTTTATTAAGTTTCTTTTTCAGCTTTTGCCGCTGCCGCTCTTGTTGCCGACGCTGCTTGCGAGTTAAGGATGTCAATTTATAGCCTCTTTAAATAAATCAGCTACCCCAGCATTCGGGCAGCGAATGAATATCAATGATAGTTTAAAATAAGCAGGGAATGCTTTGATACCATTATTGAATGCCAAGTGAGAGACGGTAGCCAGTGGTGATAAAGGGTGATAGAGCATTTCCCGAATCGTCAGATTTAACGTGCTGCACCGGAGTTGGCACAGTATAAATCCAACAGGTAGACTGCTACTCACATTTTATCCGTACCCGAACTATACCCATGCCTGAGATGACCGCTGAAATGCTCCGACATGCCGCCATGAATCTTCTGGCTCAACGGGAGTTCTCTCGAAAAGAGCTGATTCGTAGACTCGGGCATTTATCCGAAAACAGTGATCTGATTGATGAGGTGCTGAACCGGTTGGAGAGTGATCGGCTACTCAGTGATGACAGGTTCGTGGAAGGATTTATCCGATCGCACATCCAGAAAGGCCATGGCCCCATGAGGATTTCTCAGGATCTTCGCCAGAAAGGGGTAGACAGTGAGGTCATCAGCCTTGCCCTGGAAGAAGCTGAGGCCGACTGGTTTGATCTGGCAGAAACCGCTCGGATAAAGAAGTTTGGCGAAGCCCCTCCATCAGAGCCAAAGGATAAAGCCCGGCAAATTCGCTTTCTGCAATACCGGGGTTTTCCTGTCGGGGTAATAATGGAGTTGTTTTAAGGCTCTTTTGAAAAATGTGTGGGTAATTAACAGGCCATGGGCAACTTTCCTGATCTCTGAAGAGCTGCCCGTTACACGACTCAGGCATCAATAATCGTGGTTTCTTCCCGTTCATAAGCCAGTGCCTCAAAGGTTGCGTCTCCCTCTTTACAGGCACCCATCCGAAATTGAAGCTCAGCAATGGCCCGGCGATATGCCTGGTGTGTGTCTTCATCCGCTTCTGGAAAATGTTCAATAAACTCCCGCAAGAAGGTAATGCCCTTTTCCGCAAAAGAAGGTTCAGCACTGGCGGCATTTATCAAATGCATATCAATGCCAGAACACCAGGCACTCAGGGCAAAACCTATCCTGCTACCAATAGCATCCAATGAAGTCTTGTCTTGATAGAGCCCTTTGATCATTTCCCAAGCCTCCAGCCATACTTCGCAGGCCGCCACAGATTCATCCATTGCAGATTTTTCTTGCAGTAAGACAAAACCATGGTCAATCAGCTCTTCAAGCCTGGCTTCTTCTTCTGTCAAGGGTGCCTTGAGTTCTTCAAATCGTTCCCGCAGCTCTGCGGATAAGCCTGCGCCGGTACCTTCCAGGTTTGCAGAATACCGTTCATCTTCCGGCAAAATAGTGCTGGCAATTTGTAAGTAATAATCGTCCGGTCCAGTCCAGGTCACGTCATGGCTGACGATGAATCGAGGATCATCGCCATAGAAAATGCGTCGTGCAGTAATCAGAACGTCAAATTGTTGCTCAATTTCCAAGGGTAAACCACCGGGTATATCTTTACCCAGTTCGGACAACTTATCACGCATTTCTGATGCCTGCTTTTCTGGAACAGCACCAATATTCCAGCAAGTAGCAACCATGGTTATGGTATTTTCTATGTAGTTCCGCCCTGTTTTTGAACCATCTAACAGGACTCCCGCAAACTCAACCAACCGCTCAGAAAGCTTCGGCAGCCCATTTGCAGTCCCCATACAGACCATATTGGCCTGCTGCTTTCTAACCTGAATCTGCTTCTTCTTTTTGCGCTTCAGCTCTTTTTGCCGACGCTTCTGGCCTGCGGATAGTTTTGCCATAACGGTACCCGAAACATTGAATCAATAATCTTGGGATTATAGGGCAGCTGGGTCGCTAAATCCTATACAATCGATCAGGAAATATGATGCACGAATGACCTATAAAAAAGCCCTTTTTTAGCATCCGCCAAAAAGGGCTACAAAAAAACAGCCAAAGATGAGTCCCTTGTGGGGCTCTATCCTTTAGCAAATTTTTCTATCTTTTTTTCATTACTGGCATCGGTAAGGTCACCAAAGTTTTCCAGCTTTTTCCGAGTCATTAACCAGGCTTGCTCTAAATCTTTCTGGTTTGCGTGTGGAGGTTCTACAGGAAACAACATGTCCTCCGGCAGTTTCCCCAAGTCCTTCAGAGTGCCCAGCTTGCCCGCCCATAAATTACCGTGCTCAATAATTTTCTCGGGTTCAGTACGATCGAAGTGGAGTGGCTGAATTGCCCGAAGCTGATTGTCATCGGTATGCTGCACCAGCGGCATATTAATGGAGTACAGCGCGGTTCCCACCTCTGTTTTCTTAAACTGGTGGCGAAGATTCAACCCTCGCACCAAGTTGCCAACTCGGCTTTGCAGCTCTTTCTCATAATTTTTCTTCTGGGCGAAGTCATGCATCACAAAGCGTTCAAACAACTCATTGGCCACGACTTTAGGTTTTTGCGTCATTTTGACCCGCTCTTTACTGAAGCGCAAAATGGCTTCCAGAGGTCGAACAATGAGCTCGAAGGCTTGTAGCGCTGTCAAATGCCCATTGCTGACGGCATCCTCAAGGTGCTGTAGTTCTTCATTGAGGTGCTTGATTGCCTGAATATAAACTCTGTGGTCAAGATGTTGGAAGAATTTAGTCAGCCGACCATACCGGGTGAGTTCAAGCTGAAAAGCAAACCGATTCTGCTGAGGCGACACTACAATCACCCCGACATTGGCAAATTCAGCCGTTTCCGGGTAGGGCATGAACTGCACAATGGCATAACGGCAAGCGTATTTAGTCATGTTATGCTCCAGAATTGATCGGTATTGTATTCGTTCAGTATGGCAAACAGGGCGTCAGAGTCTAGCTCAAAGGGCCTCGTTTCTTATCCAACGGTCAAACACCAGAATATCGTTTTGCAAATTTTCAGGTACCGCACGTGCCATTGTCGCCGGTTCCAGCCATTGCACGTTTTTCACCTCATGGGAAGCAAAGCAGGCTCCGTGACCAATACGTTGTTGCCAGTCCGTCGATAAGACTTCATGCAGTGTAATGCACACATCAGCCAGACAGAAATCGGCAACTGGGAGCCCAAATGCTTTCGCCAGATTAGCGCATATCCACTCTTTAGCCTGATCCGGTCTGCCCACACCGAAGCCTTTTACAAAGTAGCTCTCGCCATCTTCTCCAATGCATCGGAATACGCCACCACTGAGCCCCTGGATTGCCTCACCGACAATTTCATCAATCTGAACACGCTGCGTCAAAGCTATCAGCTCCTTTGATCAGGCTGCACACGGTCTAAGTGCCGCAATTTATCATCGTCTTATCAGAAGAAGGTTACTCAACAGTCCCCGTCATCCCCACCGGAAACGCCGACTCATTCACTGCCTTCAATTTATCCACAATGGCCATCGCCTGCTCTTCAGAGAACAGGCCAAACACACTGTCGTCGTTGAAGTTAATAAAAGGCGGGTCGTAGAGTGCCGCCGGTTCCATCATGCCGTTCTGGCACAGCCAGTCGATGATGGTATTGATAAACTCAATCTGCACCGAATTGAAGGCCGCATCGCTCAGGTAGTCTGCAAACGATGCCTTGGCGGCCTGCTGGTCCAGCCCAACCAGCCCACGGATAAACTGACCGATAGTCTCACCGGGATGCACCACCTGCTCATACCGCTCTTTATTATCAATACCAGAAGCATCAAACAGCAGGGCTTCCAGCTGATCCAGATCCTGCCCGGTCACCGGCTTACCCCGCTTCAGTCGCTGGATGGTCAGCTGATGCTCATTCTCCCGCACAAAGGCTCTCACCTTTTTCTGGTATTGCTCCAGGCCAACACTGGCGACAGGCAGATCAACTTCTTTGATCTCGCCATTGAACTCATCGGAGAAGCTGGTATAAACAATGATCTTCTCCCCTTTATCAAGAAACTGCATCAGGTTTCTCAAGGTCCGGCGCACCTCATCCAGCGTCGACAGGGCAATATGCTGCCAGAAATCCGGGGTTTGTATCAGCTGCAACAAGCCAAGATGAGCGGCCACCATGGGGATGGAGCTTTTCGCCTCCAGCCGTTCAGCGGATTCCACCACCCTCAGCCGTCGGGCCTCTGAAATATGGTTGGTGTTTAACAACTCAAGCTGCATCTGCAGTAGCAAATGGTCAAAGCGTTTCGCCAGTTCATCGTCCGTTTCGTCTTCATTGATGGCATCGGCCTCTGTGGGCAAACTTCTGATCTGCGCCAGAATCTCACTGACCTGCTCATCAGACAGGGCTTGCCATCGGTCCCGCTTCAGGTACTTTTCGACAAACTGTCGTTTCGGGCGAACGATAAAATTATCAAGTTTCATCCCGGCCACCTGATGATGGAGTAAATCCAGCAGATAACGTCTCAGCTGCTGGTCACGCTCATCGTCCGCCGTGACCAGCCCGTGGGACAGTTCCAGCCGCTTCTCGAAAATCAGCTGCGATAACGGCTTCGGGTTTGAATCCGGTGCACCGTCCGGCTTCTGTTCGAAGAACTCAAAGTTCTGGCAGTAGTCAAACACCTTGAAAAACTGCTTATCGTTCTCTTTATCTTTGGTCAGGTTAGGGCCAAAAAGTTCCGGGCAGACCCGTGTTCCCCGTCCCACCATCTGCAGGAATTTAATCTTCGACTGCACCACCTTGAAGAACACCAGGTTCACCACTTCCGGCACATCAATACCGGTGTCCAGCATATCCACCGAAATGGCGATATTCAGGGGAATCTGGCCGATGGGGACTTTAGTTTCCTTAAATTCCTCAATCAGCGTTTCGGCGTAATCTTCCTTATAGGTGATCACCCGCGCAAAGTGGCCTTTCCATTTCGGGTACTGTTTATCAAACCGTTGCTGAATAAACTGGGCGTGGTCGTTATTGGCGGCAAAGATAATGGTCTTGCCAAGGGTATCGCCACCGCCCACTTTGATGCCCTCACGCATCAGCACTTCCAGCATTTTATCCACGGTGTCCTTATTAAACAGAAAGCGGTTCAGCTCCGAGGGCAACACCGCTTCACGGCCTTCCAGGGCTTCCTTTTCATCCCACGCGTCCTGTTCTTCCGGTGTCAGGTCCTTATATTTCTGGATGCCTTGACGCATAAATTTGAGTGGC
>CBDHDM010000039.1:0-70000 GCA_965261315.1 Endozoicomonas sp.
TCACCGCTGGAAGCCATGGGTCAGAAACAACTGGTCGCTCCTGTCCAGGCTATGACGTTTACCCCAACCCAGCTTGGCCAGATGATGACACCGCCTCAAGATCCACGACAGGTGAACAAGTTACTGGAAGTCGGCAGGCCTGCAGATCAAAATTGACAGCCAGTGGGTACCCACCAATCAGGGCCAACCGCTCTGTGAAATCCTTGATACCGGAAAAGCCCATAACAGCGGTACGCCAGTGAAAGCAGGTGAAGTGGTATCAAACCGTACTGAACCGCTTGCAACCCCTCTTCCTGATGAATCAAAAACTGAATCGATCGATCAGGATGCCCGCTATGCTGATCCTGAGCCAGACATCGTCGGATCTGAAACCGACGAAAAGCCGACCCAGAGAAAACAAAAGCGCAAACGTAACCGCTACGAACTGGACGATTACTTCTCACTGGTAGAGCTGGGCGAATTTATTGGTCGGAGCCGTCAGCATGTGGTGGAGGTGCTGGAAAAACACCGGATCATCAAATGGACCGGTCAGGGTAAAAAAGGCAAGTACCTGCTCACTGAAAAGGGGTGGCAGTACGGTCTGATGTATGACCCTTCCGAAATCTGTTTCCACAACCGAAACAGCAAGCGACTGACCACCAGTAATGCCCAGCCGGTTCTGGGATACGACATCCTGAAATTCTTTTAACCGGGTCAGCGATATGGATGCGCTTATTTCCCAGCCTGACCTGATGGCATGGTCAGGCATTAAACAAAAAGCGGCACTGGTCAAATGGATGATTCAAAACCGGATACCGTTTTACTACGGACGTAATGGCGAGGTGGTCACCACCTACGCCGCCATTAACCAGCCACTGATTGGCAGCGAATTACAACCACCCAAAAAACAACCACTCAAATTCCTATAGGAGCTGTATCAATGGGAAGACCGCGCAACAAAGAGAATGCCCACTTGCCGGAAGGCGTCTATCGAAGCAAAGGGCGTTATGTTTACAAGCCATACCATGGTCGTGTCGGCAAAAAGAACGTCTTCGGTGCTGAAATTGTGCTGGGTCCGGACACTATGTCTATGTCCAAACTCTACATGGCCATCGAACTTCTGGAAAAAAGTTCTGATCAGACTTTGGGCTGGCTGCTGGATGAATACCTCCAGTCCAAAAAGTTCAAAGGCCAAAGCAAAGACTGGCAGTACAACAAAAAGCTCTACGCCCCCAAGGTGAAAAAGTTTTCCGTCGAAGGGTATGGTTCTTTCGGTAATGTGCCGCTGGCCCTGATCACGCCACCTTCACTGAACCGGTTCTATGAAAAGTTTTCAGACAAACTGGGGGCCGTGGCCATTGCCCGCAAGTTAATCTCCAGTGCCTGGAGCTGGGGCAGAAGTCATCTGGAAGGGGTACCGCCGAACCCATCGCTGGATTGTGAAGCCCTGCCAAGACCGAACCGGCAGGATGTGTACGTCAGCGATGAAGAGTATGCCTGCGTTTACTATCTTGCCAATCCTTATTGGAAAGCGATGATGGAGTTTGCCTATATCTGTCGGGCAAGACGATCCGAGCTGATCAATATGAAGCGGGATCAGCTGCTGGAGAAAGGCATACAGCTAAAACGGGGAAAAGGTTCTCTGGATGAAATCACCCTCTGGACACCACGACTGAGAAAAGCCCTGAAAACCCTTGATGATTACAACAACGGTGAAAAGTTTGAGTATGTGTTTGGAGCGCCCAATGTCCCTGCCAAAAAAGGCATTCAAATGTCACCGGGGCAAAAGATGCACAAAAACACCCTAGACAGCCAGTGGCAAAAACTGATCAACAGTGCGGTAGATGAAAGGGACTGATTACCGAGAAGTGGCACTTCCACGATCTGAAAGCAAAAGGCGTGTCTGACCACGAAGGATTAGTATCCGGTCACAAAACATTGGAAGCGAAGAAAATCTATATTCGAAAAACGCAGGAAGTACAGGGTACGAGATAATCGAGATATGAAGGAAGAGCTATAGATCATCTTTGAAAAGGGAAGCGATATGAGCAGCAAAATCAATTCACCGGGCACGCAAGTCACGACATATTTTTGAGAATTGGTGCCCAGGAGAAGACTCGAACTTCCACGAATCACTAGCACCTGAACAGCGCGTCTACCCAATTCCGCCACCTGGGATACGACAAAATTGAACTCATTTTGAACGATGTTTGCCCAGGAGAAGACTCGAACTTCCACAACCATACAGTTACTAGCACCTGAAGCTAGCGCGTCTACCAATTCCGCCACCTGGGCATATAGACGTCAACAAATGTTGCGAACTCTTGAATTTTTAACGATGTTCTAATTGGTGCCCAGGAGAAGCTTTTACTTTCGAACGACATATTTCCGTTAACCAATTGTTATTGCAGGGACAAAAGTCCTTTTATTTCGGAAAGGTTAAACACACACTAGCACCTGAAGCTAGCGCGTCTACCAATTCCGCCACCTGGGCATCGTCAAAAATTTCAATCAATATTTTTCACAACTTTGGTGCCAAAAAGCAAATTTTTACATTCGTTTTTTAGCCAGTTTTTTTAGGAATTTTTTTAGGAAACGACCAGAGTCATATATCCTAAGAGTAAACCTAAACCATTGTTCTGGAAATATTTTTCCCGCAAAACAAGACGACAAACGGTTAATGGTACGTCAGCACCTGAAACTAGCGCGACTACTAATTCCGCCACCTAAGCCTTGCCACCGCCGTCCAACAACTCAGCGATGCGGCGCATGATAGAGACCAGCCGATAGACTGTCAACCTCTTAAAATGATTTTACCTAAGGCCCAGGGAATACACTGGTACTTGATTCGGTTATTCACACATAACCAAAGAAACCATGGATATTAACAAAACTAATTCATGGTCATTATTTTGTACTTTCCAGGAGTTAAACAATAGAAATGGTCATCCTGGATAATTACCTCGCCAGGAAGCATCAGCCTTTCATAGCGGAAGTCATGGTTTGAAACCACATCATTTTGCTGAGATCACCCGTCGCGACGATATTCTGCTCCTGAACACCTCGCATAAATGCTTCCTGTGAATTCCTGGCCGTTAAAATTTCAAAACCTTTGGAAGCAGAAGCAAAGGATAGTTCGAATGTTGGGTCTGTAATGGCACCGGATACCGGATACACCTGCTCATCTTTCACAATATAATGACGTGCAACACCATCCTTACTGCTCAACTGAAAAGTCAGATCCTGACCTTCGAGTGTTTTTCGGAAAGTCTGGCTCTTCCGGCTGGCTCGTTTCATCATGAAACCAAGTGCCCATAACAACAATCTGAACTTCAAAATACAGCCCCCCTCTGGTTTGCAGGTTTATCTAAAAAATCAGTCTAAGAACATAAAAAGAAAACATCTTCCCAGCGCACTGCCTTAATCAGGCTGAACAACAGGAAAATGTTTTCTGGGAAGTGTGTGCAAGCAATACATAAATACGCAGAGATAGCCTGAATCAGGCTACCCACAAATAGACATCTGTAGCCAAAATGCTACAGAAGGCCGAGCATGAACTTAGTTAACAGCGTCTTTTAATGCTTTACCAGGCTTGAAAGCGACCGTTTTACTGGCCTTAATTTGAATGGTTTCACCTGTTTGAGGATTCTTACCGGTACGGGCTGCCCGACTCCGCTGCTCAAAAGTACCAAAGCCGACGAGGTTTACCGTGTCTTCTGATTGCAAAGCACCAGTAATCGCTTCCAGTACAGCATTCAGAGCTTGTGTTGCTTTGTCTTTGGTGATGTCCGCTTCATCAGCAATAACATTGACCAGATCAGGTTTACGCATAGTGAATACACTCCGTTTTGTTTTTCTTGTTTCTTCCCTTGAATCAAGGGTTTTTCCCTTCCTGAGCAAGGACAACACAAGCTCTTGGCTTCAGGCGTATGGCTCACAGACAAAAACAGACTAAAACACCACCGCCTTCAGGGCAATAGTCTGGAACAATAGATTCAGGTATTTTTCCCTGAAACCGACTATTTTTCCCAGTTAGCTGACCTCCAGCATTTCAAAATCAGCCTTGCCTGTACCACAGTCAGGGCAAAGCCAATCCTCTGGAACATCACCCCAGGCAGTCCCGGCCGGAATGCCATCTTCAGGCCAACCCATCGCTTCATCATAAATAAAACCACAGATAATACACTGCCACTTTTTCACGATTCTCTCCAGCTTCCCTCAATAACCTGAACATAGCCCAGCAATGGTATATTTTGTGCCTGGAAAACACCTTACAAGCCAGATAAGACCAAAATCAACCAAAAATCAACACTCAAGATTGTCAGCTTATGTCTTTTTTTAGGAATACAAAGCAATAAAAAGTCGCAGTATTGAGCCGCCCCAACGATAAATGGATTTACAACGCAAATCCTCAGAAATGCCCCATATTCAGCCTTATAAGGAATCATTAGCACATAAGAAAAACGAAAAAACGGTTGACGACAATTGTTCCTTAAAATGAGAATGTAGTGCCAAATAAATAATAACTAAATAAGCATTAGGATAATGGACTTGTTAACAATAAAAAGGAATCTTGCTGCCCTGGCAGCTGCAGTGGCGTCGACCCTGGCATTAACCGGTTGCGGGGGGGGGGGGGGGGGAGTAGCACTTCAGACACAGCATCAAGCACATTCAGTATCACTGCAATGGATGGCTATTTGACAAATGCCGAAGTGTGGGTTGATACCAATGGCGATAATAATTGTGAAACCAAGCTGGACATAATGACGGGTGAGGGCGGTGTTGTTGAGATCCCTGTTGAGTATGAAAACAACATTATTTGTATTAAAGCCATAGCCGGTCAAACTATTGATGAAACCCGTGGTGTGGTGGAACGTACCCTTGAGCTGAAGGCACCCGCCGGTGAGACTACTGTCAGCCCGCTGACCAACCTGGTGGTAGAGCAACTGGAGGATGATAATACACTCACGGTCGCAGAGGCCAAAGCTGCCGTGATGACAGAGCTTGGTTTAAACTCAGTCACCGCTAACGATGTATTTGGGGATTACGTTGCTGCAGCTGCGAGCGGCAATGATACGGCGAAGGCGATTAATATTATTGGTGAGGTTCTGTTTGATGAAGACGCCAGCGATGCTGACCTGACGATAACCGAGAAGCTGGCGATTGTAAAAGCCGTTTCGGAAGATGCACGGGACGCTATCACCGGTGGCGATATTGATGTTTTCTCACCGGATATTACCGTAGCAGATAATGGTACGGTGACGATAACAACAAACCATCGCCCAACTGTAACCGGGAATGCGAGCAGTGAAACTCTGGAAATAAATCTTGAAGCATCATTCCCTTCTTTATCAGTGACAAACTGGTTCGAAGATCTTGACAATGATATTTCAACTTACGAATTAAAAATCTTGCCGGAGTCCGGATCTAGCCTTGAAATATCAGCAGGCTCCATTACCGGAACGCCCTACGCCGCAGGCACTTATACAGTTTATGTTTACGCTAAAGATGCCAAAGGCGTTCGCTCTTATCCTGCCGTTTTTGACCTGAACGTTATCTCCCCCAATACACCGCCTGTGATTAATGATGGTGTAAAAAATACTATCCAGACTGCTATCACCAACCTCGGCCTGCAACAAAATGTTTCGGTTAATGAAACAATCTCTATTGCCGGGCTCTTTACCGATGCAGATGGTGATGCATTGACCATTACTGTCAGTGAGGTTATTGCCGGGCTGGAAATCACCTACGGCAATGACCAGCTGACGTTCAGCGGCTCTCCTTCAGTCAACACAGTAGATAATCCTTTGTCCTTTGTGGTTAATGCGGGTGATGGTGTGCATGGTGATACCACTGATGCCCAGTTCGATCTGACCATTGTAGAAGGTATTGGTTCACATCCGCTGGAAGGTACCGTCTGGTACAAGCTTGAGCGTGGCTCCGATGATGGTGATGACAACAATGCAAACGACTACACCCGTGTTTGGTGTGACACGCTGCAGTTTGCCGGGGGCATTGTTTATCTGAATACGCGCACCGCTGCTAACCGAACAACATGTACGGACACACCAACCGCAGCGGGGAATTACATCGTTGAGTCAGGCAAGATAAAGGTGACCTGGAATGACCAGTCAACAGCGGAGCTTTCACTGCTCAGTGACGATTTTGCATCGGCTGGCCACGGCACGTTGGTACAGTACTCTGAAGCCGATACCGAAGCACTGACCTGGTTTGAGAATAAGGCCAATGCAGAAGCCAGAGTCCAGCTGACCAGCGCCATACCGGAAGAAAATGTTGATTTCCAGTACTACCGGAAAAATGGTGACAGCTATGAATTGGGCCAGGTTTCTGTGTCCCTGGGTTTGCCGGGAGCGGATAATGGTGATCTTGATCTCGACCTGTATTTTGATGGCCTGCCTTCCGGAGTCAACTGTGAAGCCAGGGTGACCAACTTCTTTGACAGCTTTGCCATTGCAAGAAGTGATTACAATGATTCGTTGACTGTTATTACGGAATTCTGGCCTGGCGAGGATGCGAACAGTTGTGTTGTTGATTTTGATATCACCGGCACAACCCGTGAAGGCCAGATTCTTGGGGTAATTGCCTATGCCAATGATGCCCTTGAAGCCCAGATGAGCAGCCTTTACTTCAACATTCAGCAGGACTATTTGCCAGAAGTAACGGTCAGTGATCTGGATGGGTTCCTTATTGGCAGCAGTGCTACCGATTATGTCTATTTGGCCAGTTTGAATGAAAGCTGGTTTGGTAGTGAAGGTGTCGCTGCTGCCTCTTTTTATCAGAACCAGGTCTGCGACAGGGTAGACAATGGCCCAGATACCTGCGTTTCATTCAGCACTGCTGGGGATATATTAACAACCGAGGGTACATACACCGATCAGTTCCTCTATGTATCCGCTGAGAATGCGTTTGCAGTTCCCACTGAAGGGGGGGATCTGATTGCCTGGTCAAAAACTGATTTCACCAACGCAGGGTGGAGCAATGAACAGCTGACTGGCAAAACCTGGTATTACGTTGATGATGACAGTACTACCAATACAGCTGAGCCAAAGATCGTGGAATTTGCTTTTGGTGATGGAACAGTGGTGATGGATGGTGATACTGACAATGCCGTGAGCTGGGGTGTATCTGGCGGGGTGCTGACCATTAATCTATCGGAGTTACCTGACGAATCCTCTAACTTGACGTTAGACCGTCTGGCCGCCACCGGTGAGGTGGTGATTGCCACCAATACCACACATACGAACGCTGGCAGCAACAAACCACTGATCATGACCGAGGATAAAAACCTGGCTGCGGGTATTTATCTGCAATGGAAGGAGCGCATCCGCCTGATTCCTTAATCAAAAACGAATAGGCCGCCTTTTCCACCCCGGGCCCGGTTCCTGCGCAGAGCGTGGTAACCGGGTCTTTTGCATCTTGCCGGAGTAAAGAAAACCAGACGTGGTTGGCTATCGAGGAACCGCCGGGTATCAATCACCAGGTAGACACCTTCAAAAAACAGATCAGCGATGGAACGTTTACTATTTTTGAAGGTCCCATCAAGGCTCAGGATGGATCTATCAAGGTTTCAGAAGGTACAAAACTGAATGATGGTGATATTCTGTCCATGAACTGGTATGTGGAAGGGGTTGAAGGAGCGTTACCCCAATAATTCTGATTGACAGAACCTGGGGTCAGCAGTTCGACTCCAGGCAGGATGTACTGCTGATGCCCTTTGCTGATTTTGCTGATATGACCTGGCAGCCTGCCATTGAAGCCAAACACATTCCTGAAACGCTTCGGGAAATGATACTGGATCAGAACTCTCTCACCCGACGACTGAAGCAACGGCACAATAATGAGTTTTTCGTTCGTGTGATCTCTCATGAGTGGCAGGAACCTTCACTAACGGAGAAAGCGTTTCTTAGCTGTGATGATCAACGAGCCAGCGTTCGGGAAGTTTTGCTGTTCGGCTCAGGCCAACCCGTTGTTTTTGCCCGCAGCGTATTACCTGAATCAAGTCTTGCCGGGGACAACCAGGCACTTTTGAACCTTGGGGATCAGCCCCTGGGAGAATACATCTTCCGTCAGCCCGGCTTACATCGAGGCCCGATTGAAATAACGGCTATACCTGCCAGGCTGTTTAACCCCCATCTTGATGTTGACTTTGAAACAGAGACCGCCTGGGCCAGACGATCCCTATTCTATTTACGGGAAAAACCCATCTCCGTTTGTGAGGTCTTCCTGCCCACTCCGGAGCAAAATTAATCGCCTTCAGAATCAGTCAGCGCAGCAGCTGGCATAGACTCCTGTTTTACTGGTACCTCCATATTGTCCAGTAGTGCTTCCACACCATTCCAGAATCGTATTCGTGACTCTATAGACTGCCTGGCTTTCACCAGGGCAGTCATCTTTGCCGCTTTATCACCATTGATACTTTGCTTCAGCAAGCTTTCCGCTGCAGGACCATGCTCATTTCCATCCAGATCGATATGCCGCTGCAGATACCAGGTCATCGCGGGTACCGATTCAGGCACGATTTCCCAGCGATTCAGCAGGGAAGAAAACATTTCCGGAATGGCATCTTCACGCCCAAAAAGAAAATAACTGGCCACTTCCGGTAGCGAACCATATTGGGCTACCTTCAGCGTATCCGAAACAAATGCCTGAATGTATTCCGGCACGTCAGCAACCACCAGGGCCTGCTGCCAGGGAACGCCGGTCTTAATGCTATAGATGACCTGCTCAATTTTGCTGGTATCCGCTGATACTTCACGCATGGCAGCGAGATACATTTCCAAATGGCTCATTGGCGTGCCATGCAGATCCTTATCGGTCTCTTCATAAAGAATGATTTCATTAATGAAGCGGGCCGACCGGGCATCAGGAACCGGCACCCAGGGTAGCTGCATGGAAGTAAACTCAAGCTGCAATCTTTTCGCCAGCGACATAAAATCCCATACAGCAAATACGTGAGCTTCCATAAAGACCGACAACTTCTCCACACTGTCAATTTTCTGGTAGATGGAGTGGTTGAAAAGTTGCTCTCTAAGGGGGCGTAAGTCTTTTGTAAACATGATAATCTCCTGCTGTAAGCAATTTGCTCTGGCAGGCCGACAAAACAAAGACTACATAGACTTGGACTAATGGCAGCCAGGCTGCACATCTATTGATATCGGCAACAAAATAATCGACTGGAAGGTCGTGCCTATTCCTCATAGACAGTTTTTACGAGAGCAGATGAAATTTCTACAATCGATAACAGGCTGTAATACTGGCTTGATAAAAAAAGTCGCAGAGCTGCTGGATCAGCATCTGCCACGCTGGAAAGACTTTATTCAACTGGCCCGTCTGGATCGCCCCATTGGCATCTACCTTTTACTGTGGCCAACGCTCTGGGCGCTCTGGCTGGCAGCAGATGGCATACCAACAACCCATAACCTTGTGGTATTCATTGCTGGCGTTATCCTCACCCGAAGTGCAGGTTGTGTTGTTAATGACTATGCAGACCGACATTTTGATGGTCATGTTAAACGAACTCACCAGCGACCATTGGTTACAGGAAAAATTACACCCAGAGAAGCACTGATTTACGCAAGCAGCCTTTTTCTGATTGCCTTCTTGCTGGTACTGACAACCAATGAACTGACCATCACTCTCTCCTTCGCTGCCCTGTTTCTGGCATCTGCCTACCCTTTTGCCAAGCGACATACTTATCTGCCTCAAGTGGTACTGGGAGCAGCATTTGGCTGGTCCATACCCATGGCATTTGCTGCAGAGGCAGGGATGCTGACAACTCAGGCATGGCTGTTATTCACTGCTAACCTTCTGTGGACTGTCGCCTATGATACGCAGTACGCGATGGTCGACAGAGACGATGACCTGAAAGTAGGTATCAAATCCACAGCCATTCTGTTCGGTGAAATGGACAACCTGATGATTGGCTGCTTCCAGACTATAACGCTGATTGCCATGGTGATGCTTGGGTTACAACTGGAATTGAATTGGCCATTCTATTTAAGCCTTGTTATTGCAACTGCAAGTTTTTCCTACCAGCAATGGTTGACCCGCCACCGTGAAAGAGATCCTTGCTTCAAAGCCTTTCTTTCCAACCATTGGGTTGGAGCAGTTATTTTCCTTGGTATTGCCTGCTCTTTATGATTCCTGATGAACCATAGGGGGGCGTTGACAATTAGACATGTGCCCAGCCATCAAAGTTTTTATGGTTCTAAGGTTTGCCATAGCGCTGTATTGAAAATACACTCCCGACAAATGCAAATGATAATTATTTGCATTTGTCGGGAGTAGTTATATACTTTGAATAACACTTCAGGGAAAGCCAAAGCCAAAGTTATAAAAAACAAAAGGTTAAGTATGATTTCAACACCAGTGGCCGTTATCCACAACAGTACAAACTGCTTTTATCAAGTTGCTCCCAGCGATTCGGGTGGGAGCAAAAATTTTGCCAAGGGTGTTATCAACACAGCTAAAACAAAGGCATCATCCTTCTCAAAAAATCTTTATCTAAGATCTGTATTATTGATTGAAACGTGCAGGCCATATATAAACTCTATATCCGTGAGCCTGATTGCCCTTAAAAACTACTCCATCCGGGTAGTTATCTGCTCAACCGCTATCGTCAAAGAAACCACCATTGGACTTGGTTTGGGGCTTGCGGCAGGCACAGTCTCATCTTTTCTACTATCTCCATTTCCGGCAATAGTTGTTATTACACCAACCATACAACTTGCAGCTACAGTTGTTGGTGGGATAGGGGGCTTTCTATATGGCGTGGAAGTAGCGAAAGATAAATGGGAAGAACGTGTTGAGAAAGAAGGTTGTCAAAATTGATCTGACCAGCTCAAGGCTTTCTATTTCATAGCAATAATTTAAACGCTGTTTTCAAAAAACGAACGAATGTCATTTCATTGATTTTTTTTCTCTTCACCTCGTAATTTCCAGTATACAGAGCAACGATTATCGAATGCTTGTCTTCAGACCAACATCAATGATGCCATTGCGTATTCTGGCGAGCGTGAACACCTATTCTGGTTAGCGTGAACACCTCCAGACCCTCAAGCATTGCCCAAGCCTATTTCTAGTCCAGGTGTTCACGCTCGTCCAATTTACCTTTGGTTTTCCTCATGGACTCGCCCTTCAAATTAATCCGGTGGGCGTTGTGTGTCAGACGGTCCAGAATGGCATCGGCCAGCGTTGCATCACCGATGCTGTCGTGCCAGCTGGAAACCGGTAATTGGCTCGCTACAATGGTGGAACTCTGGTTGTGCCGGTCATCCATAATTTCCAGAAGATCGTTGCGCTGTCGCTGGGTGATCGCTTCCAGTCCCCAGTCATCCAGAATCAACAGGTCAACCTTGGCTAACTGACGTAATTGCTTGCTGTAGCTGCCATCACCGTGACCAATGGTTAACGAGTGCAACAGACGTGAGATTCGCCAGTAACGAACACTGTAACCCCGCAGGCAGGCAGCGTGCCCGAAGGCACAGCTAAGCCAGCTTTTACCGGTACCACACGACTGCATGGATGCAGGAGGTAGAGCAATGCAGGAGCAATTGCCGAGGGGCCGGTAATTAACAGGTTTTGTTTCCGGTTTATCCAGTCACAGGTGACCAGTGTCGTCATTTGTGACTGGCTGATGCCTCGTGCCTGTCCATAGTCAATGCCTTCAATCGTAGCCGCCAGTTTGAATCGTGCTGCCTTGAGTAAACGGGCCAGGCGTTTATCGTTTCGCTCTGCATCTTCCTGGTCAACCAGGAGTGCCAGTCGTTCTTCAAAGCTGAGATTTTCATAGGTGCCCGGGTGTTCTCTTTGCACTTCCAGGGCATCAGCCATGCCGGTAAGACGAAGACTGCGTAGTCGCGTTTGAGTCTGGGTTATCATGTTCAACTCCTTACTCGTAACTGGCTGCGCCACGGATGTTTTCATGGTTTATTATCACTCGGTCACTGTCGTTTGACTCCAGTGTTTCCAGTGGTAATTGATCCAGTCCGGCAAGAAGGATTTCCTTAACGTTACGGATTCGATGACCTCCTACATGGCGTGCCCTGGCACAGGCTGAATTCAGACGGTCGGGACCATAATCCCTGCTCATGTTCAATAGCCCAAGGCAAGCGCGGTAAGCCTGTTCAGGATGTTCTTTACTGTCCAGTAACTGCCTGGTGAACAAAAGCACATCCGGGCCCAGTTTTTTTGCCCAGTTCATCAGTCTTTCCGGCGACCATTCATGATGCTTCTGATGGCTCTTTGGCATGTGTTCAGGCCTGGTTGTATATCCTGGGCAACGCTTGCGGGGGGTGGCTGGTGACCGACTTTCCCTTGAAGAGGACCTGAATCAGTTGCTCCCCTGCCCGAATTTCCACTTCCTCACGCACCAGGGCGTGAGGCACCGAGTAAGCATGTTCCTTATAGCGGATGTGGTAGTCGATATTGACCCGGGCTTTTTTGAAATCAAGGTATTCAAAAGGCTGGCTGGGCAATGGGCTTAGTGCAGGTCGGTCCAGCTGCTCATAGGCAAGCCGTCGTGTTCCGGGTTGCTGTTTGAAATCGCGTGTATTCAGGTCCTCCAGTAAACGGCGTATTTCCTTATTCAGCTCTGCCAGTGAGAAGAAAAAGGTGTTACGCAATTTCATCAATATCCAGCGTTCAACTACCTGAACACCGACTTCTACCTTGGCCTTGTCCTTTGGTTTATAAGACCGTGTTGGCATGACGGAGACACCGAAGTGCTGGGCAAGATGCTGGTAATGGGGATTAACCTCCGGGTCGTACCGACAGGCTTTGATCACTGCACTTTTTAGATTATCTGGCACCAGCATCTCTGGCACGCCACCAAAAAACTCGAATGCCCGAACATGAGAGGCCAGGAAGTCGGCCTGGGATTGCCCCCAGCTGGCTTCGGCATAGGTGTAGCTTGAAGCACCGAGCACGGCGACAAAGATCTGCGCCTGCCGGGCTTCACCCGTTGCACTATTAACGACAGGTATCGTAATTCCGGCGTAATCAATAAACAGCTTTTCACCAGCCTTGTGTACCTGCCGCATGGAACGTTTCTGTTTCTTTCGCCACTCGCTGTAGCGATGACAGTACTGGGGGTAACTGTAGGCGTTGTGAGGGTACGCCTGACAGTACTCTTCCCAGAGTAACTGCTTGGTCATGCCTTTGCGTTTGAGTTCTCGATGCATCTCAACCCAGTCAGGATCAACCAGCCCTTTACGGGGATTATCAGCCGATTCTGGCATGAGCTTATTGATGATAAAGGTGTCGTCAGCTCCCTCAGGAAGAGGCCAGGGCAACCCGGATTTCACAAAGAGTTGCAGGTATTTGGTGACTGCACCAACACTGACTCTGGTACTGGCAGCAATCTGTCGGATACTGAGGTTGCAGTCGTATTTCAGTCTTATAATTTCTCTGATTTTACGCATTGATAAACCGTTTTTTTCTGGCATGCCGTCGTTCCTTGACCAGTCGGTACAAGTTTAAACGGCAGGAGTTCAACAAAATCAATGCTTAAGAGAAGTAAATTCCATTTTAGAAATAAGATTCTGGAAGCGTGAACAGTAATTCTGGTTCGTGAACACCTATTCTGGAAATCAGCAAAAAGTGTTCACGACTTATCCGAGTAGAAGAGGCCGTTACCGACCTCAACCCTCACAGAGCCGGACGTGCCCAATTAAGGCATCCGGTTCCTCATAATTACTGATTCACTAACCGACAACTGTATGAATACTGATGAAGGATCTTTGGCGGTGCCAAGGGGAAACGATCCAGAAAGAGATTAAACTTCTCCCAAGTAATATGACTCTTTTGCGATCGACGACTGAGCCATTTGTGCCAGATTTTCTTCACGTTGTATTGGATGGTATCTAACGATTTGGCGTTACCTGTTATCCCGAAGTATGCATAGTGCCCCCGGAGTTTCCGGTTCAAGGCCACATACTGTTCACTCAACGGTTTATGCCGATGTTTTCGACAATAGTCATTGAATGCTTTCAGGGTTCTGGCAATCCGCCCTTTTGCTGTTTTCTGGTAAACAACAGTATTTCCTTTCCGGGATGTTCCCCAGAAATGAGTAAATCCGAGGAAATCAAAGCTAACCGAAAGACCACAGCGCTTGTTTTCCTTTCGCCTGTATGGCCGAAAATCAACTCTCTGTGTTTTTTCCGGATGCAGGCTCAGCCCAAAGCGTTCAAATCGCTTGGGCAGCACCGCTTCCACTCTGCAGCAATCTTCAGGGGTCACAAACACCATGACAAAGTCATCGGCAAACCTCGTCAGACTGCATCTTCCCCGCATTCTTGGTTGTACTGTCTTAGCAAACCAGTCATCCAGAACATAGTGAAGGTAAATATTGGCTAACAAGGGTGAAATTACTCCGCCTTGTGGCGTTCCCCGCGTCGGGTAAACAATCTCACCTGACTCAAGGATACCGGCCTTTAGCCATGCTTTTCATGAAGAGACGATCAGTTTTCTTACTACGCCATCAGTCACCCGTCTGGCAAGAAACTGTCTCAACTGTCCGTGGTCAATCGTATCGAAATACTTTTGTATATCCACATCCAGCACCCAGTAGGCACCATCTCTCATGATATTTTCTCGCAGGCTCCGCAGGGCTTCATGTGCCGACCTCTGCTTCCGGAAACCAAATGAGCAGTGGTAAAAGTCCTGTTCATAGATGGGTTCCAGCAACATAACTACTGCTCGTTGGACAATTTTATCCTCGAAGGTAGGAATGCCTAAAGGCCGCTTCTGCCCCTTCCCTTTGTCGATGTAGCTTCGCTTTACAGCGGGAGCGCGGTAGCTTCCGGATTTGATGCGATCCAGCAAATTCCGGAGATTAGACTCCAGCTGCCGTTCATACATCTCAGCTGTCTGACCATCCACTCCTGTAGCACCATCTCTACGGGTCAGTTGGTATGCCTGATAAAGCCACTGGTAATCCATGTGATGATTGAGAGAAGTGAAAGCCATGGCCGGGTTGTTTCTGGCCAGTGTGGCTATCCGTTTCTGTTTCGTTGACACAAACACAGGTTTCTGTGCACCTCTTGTGTTTCCCACAAACGGGTCAATAACTACGATGTCCCCTTTCCTCGTCCGGGTCCTCCTGAGCAGAGTTCCCCGTTGTCATCAGTACTATGGGACACTAAGACTTCCAGTACCTACCGTCCGGTCACTTATGGATTCGCTTCCGGATTCCTGAGTGTTGCTTCATATTCGCTTCGTCTGGTCTGAAGCACCTCCAGACGACCGGGTTCGTTTCAGCCATAGAACCAATGGCAACTGCACACAGGTCAGCACTGGACCTCACAGGTTCCTGAGAAATCCATCCTGTACCTTTGCCCTGGTCTATGATCCCGGTCGGGTTGGCGTTGTCTCACCCTATCGACGAACCAATGCTGACCCCATCTTCCGGACAATGAAGCCCCCGACAGTTGCACCATTTCGAGACTCAATCCCACGGCTTCAGTACCTGCTGTCTACGCTTCACAACCAGCGTCACCACTGGCTATGCAAGACTCGCTTCCGACTGATGGTTAGTCTTTGCCGGGCAGGAGTTGAACCTGCTGGATTTCAATGAATGATTTCAGTTCATTTGAACCTCCCACATTCTCAGGCTTCGCCTGTCGCGATCCGAGTAGAAGAGGCCGTTACCGACCTCAACCCTCACAGAGCCGGACGTGCCCAATTAAGGCATCCGGTTCCTCATAATTACTGATTCACTAACCGACAACTGTATGAATACTGATGAAGGATCTTTGGCGGTGCCAAGGGGAAACGATCCAGAAAGAGATTAAACTTCTCCCAAGTAATATGACTCTTTTGCGATCGACGACTGAGCCATTTGTGCCAGATTTTCTTCACGTTGTATTGGATGGTATCTAACGATTTGGCGTTACCTGTTATCCCGAAGTATGCATAGTGCCCCCGGAGTTTCCGGTTCAAGGCCACATACTGTTCACTCAACGGTTTATGCCGATGTTTTCGACAATAGTCATTGAATGCTTTCAGGGTTCTGGCAATCCGCCCTTTTGCTGTTTTCTGGTAAACAACAGTATTTCCTTTCCGGGATGTTCCCCAGAAATGAGTAAATCCGAGGAAATCAAAGCTAACCGAAAGACCACAGCGCTTGTTTTCCTTTCGCCTGTATGGCCGAAAATCAACTCTCTGTGTTTTTTCCGGATGCAGGCTCAGCCCAAAGCGTTCAAATCGCTTGGGCAGCACCGCTTCCACTCTGCAGCAATCTTCAGGGGTCACAAACACCATGACAAAGTCATCGGCAAACCTCGTCAGACTGCATCTTCCCCGCATTCTTGGTTGTACTGTCTTAGCAAACCAGTCATCCAGAACATAGTGAAGGTAAATATTGGCTAACAAGGGTGAAATTACTCCGCCTTGTGGCGTTCCCCGCGTCGGGTAAACAATCTCACCTGACTCAAGGATACCGGCCTTTAGCCATGCTTTTCATGAAGAGACGATCAGTTTTCTTACTACGCCATCAGTCACCCGTCTGGCAAGAAACTGTCTCAACTGTCCGTGGTCAATCGTATCGAAATACTTTTGTATATCCACATCCAGCACCCAGTAGGCACCATCTCTCATGATATTTTCTCGCAGGCTCCGCAGGGCTTCATGTGCCGACCTCTGCTTCCGGAAACCAAATGAGCAGTGGTAAAAGTCCTGTTCATAGATGGGTTCCAGCAACATAACTACTGCTCGTTGGACAATTTTATCCTCGAAGGTAGGAATGCCTAAAGGCCGCTTCTGCCCCTTCCCTTTGTCGATGTAGCTTCGCTTTACAGCGGGAGCGCGGTAGCTTCCGGATTTGATGCGATCCAGCAAATTCCGGAGATTAGACTCCAGCTGCCGTTCATACATCTCAGCTGTCTGACCATCCACTCCTGTAGCACCATCTCTACGGGTCAGTTGGTATGCCTGATAAAGCCACTGGTAATCCATGTGATGATTGAGAGAAGTGAAAGCCATGGCCGGGTTGTTTCTGGCCAGTGTGGCTATCCGTTTCTGTTTCGTTGACACAAACACAGGTTTCTGTGCACCTCTTGTGTTTCCCACAAACGGGTCAATAACTACGATGTCCCCTTTCCTCGTCCGGGTCCTCCTGAGCAGAGTTCCCCGTTGTCATCAGTACTATGGGACACTAAGACTTCCAGTACCTACCGTCCGGTCACTTATGGATTCGCTTCCGGATTCCTGAGTGTTGCTTCATATTCGCTTCGTCTGGTCTGAAGCACCTCCAGACGACCGGGTTCGTTTCAGCCATAGAACCAATGGCAACTGCACACAGGTCAGCACTGGACCTCACAGGTTCCTGAGAAATCCATCCTGTACCTTTGCCCTGGTCTATGATCCCGGTCGGGTTGGCGTTGTCTCACCCTATCGACGAACCAATGCTGACCCCATCTTCCGGACAATGAAGCCCCCGACAGTTGCACCATTTCGAGACTCAATCCCACGGCTTCAGTACCTGCTGTCTACGCTTCACAACCAGCGTCACCACTGGCTATGCAAGACTCGCTTCCGACTGATGGTTAGTCTTTGCCGGGCAGGAGTTGAACCTGCTGGATTTCAATGAATGATTTCAGTTCATTTGAACCTCCCACATTCTCAGGCTTCGCCTGTCGCGACCAGAATGGGTGTTCACGGTCGGCCAGAATATGCAGGTAGAGCAGTACGCTCGAGCAGGAATGTCGCCAAATCCATCAAATGCGCAGTTATTGACGCTGCCAGCCATATCCAGCAAAGAACAATTGACATTGTTAACGCTTGCAAACCCTACACTCAAAAGATATCACATGCACTTTGGATTCTAAAAAACTACGCCATTCGTGTCGTTATCTGCGCCACAGCACTTGTAAAAGAAACCACTATCGGACTGGGTCTTGGCCTTGCAGCGGGTACAGCATCATCTTTTTTGCTATCCGCACTTCCAGCAGTGCAGATAATTATACCCACGATACAGGTCGCAGCGACTGTCATCGGTGGCGTTGGAGGGTTCCTATATGGAATTGAAATTGCAAAAGAGAAATGGAATGAGCGCGTTGAGAAAGAAAGTAGAGCCTTAAAAGAATGGGAGCAAAAGAAAAGGATTAAGGCAGAGATGGAAAATTTGTACAAAAACGGTTTTACAATGGATCAACTAACGCTTGCTCCCAGTCTGATGAAATAACTCGACTGAAGGCTGAGCCAAGAGCACTCAGCCTTCATTTTTTTACTCATCATCTAGGAGCCTGTCGGACTTAGCACAATTTTTGAGTATAATCCTCGACAAGATCGTAAACGAAAGCAAGTCTGCCAATGAAAAAATGGACTTTCAAACCCATTGACCGAGATACCCCTGACTTCTTTCCTGCTTCTGTGCAGGATTATTTGCCGGAGGTGCATCTCGCCCGTTTTGTTGTCGAAGTAGTTGAACAGCTTGATCTCACTTCTTTTACCAGTGCATATAAAGGAACAGGGTCGAAAGCTTGGCACCCTGCTCTCATGTTATCGCTACTGTTTTATGGGTATGCGACAGGGGTATTTTCCAGCCGCAAGCTTGAGAAAGCGACTTATGACTCCATCGCCTTTCGATACATCTGCGCCAATGAGCATCCCGATCACGACAGTATCAATACCTTTCGCAAGCGCTTCCGTAAAGAAATCAGCGCACTGTTCGTCCAGATATTATTGATTGCCAGGCAAGCCAACTGGTTGAAAATGGGCACCATCAGCCTCGATGGTACCAAAATGAAAGCCAATGCCAGCAAGCACAAGGCACTCAGTTACAAGCACGCCTGCAAACTTGAGGCACAGCTCAAGGCAGAAGTTGAAGAGCTTCTCAAGATGGCTGAGAAAGCAGATACAGAACAACTTCCGGATGCGCTTTCCATTCCTGATGAGCTCAAGCGCAGGGAGGATCGTCTTAAGGTGATTGCTGACGCCAAGGCTGAAATTGAGCGGCGAGCCGAAGATCGTTATCAACAGGAACTGGCAGAGCATCAGGAAAAAATTGCCCGTCGTGAAGCCGTCAAAAAAACAGGAAAAAAGCCCCGGGGCAAAGAGCCCAAGACACCGGTTCCAAGCCCTGGAGACAAGGATCAGGTCAACCTGACTGACCCGGAATCACGCATAATGCCCACATCAGGCAGTGGCTTTGTGCAGGCCTACAACGTACAGGCAGCAGTCGATACTGACAGTGGCCTGATCGTTGAAAATCACGTCACTCAAGCGACGAATGACAAACAACAGATCGAGCCAGCTCTTGAAGTACTGGCTTCACGTGAAGAGGTGATTGGCAAGCCCCCTGCGCTCCTTGCTGATACGGGTTACTTCAGCCAGGCCAACGTGTCTGCTGTGGATAACTTTGGTGCTATACCTTACATTGCAGAAAAGCGGGATGCCCATAACAAACCCCTGTTGGAGCGTTTTAAGCCTGATGATCCGATGCCTGAAGGCGACGATGTTACTGCACTGGATTTGATGCGCTGGCGATTATCAACCAAGGAAGGGCGAGCGGTATATGCACTGCGGAAAAGCACTATTGAACCAACATTTGGCATACAAAAAGAAGTGATGGGTTACCGCCAATTCCTGGTTCGCGACCTTGAAGCTGTGTCTGCCGAATGGGATCTCTTGTGCATGTGCTTTAACCTGAAGAAAATGTTCAGCCTAATGCTGAAAGATCTTCAGAACGGTCTAACTTTTATGCTGTTTTCACGGGCTTACAGGTTGCTTATCGCATCTATTTGGACGTTATGGCATGAGCAACTGGTGAAATCAGTGCGTGTCAGAGGCTGATCCGGCAAAATTGAGAGTTTTTGGCCTCATTCTCCAAATTTTGTCTCTAAGCCCGACAGACTCCTAGCAAAGTATTTTCGTTCCCTTCCCACTGAACTACCTGAAAAACACCGGCTCAGGTCATGGCCAAAGAACAAAAATTCTGTCAAATTTTCTTGAGCGTCATTTTTCTGTAACATTCCATCGCTGTAATACCTGACATATAGATCAATGGTTACCTAATAAATCTGCACTCATTCAATCTCGGGGTATTCTGATGTCTGGCAAAACAATTCTAATTGTGGATGATGAAGCACCTATCAGGGAAATGATCGCTATGGCCCTTGAAATGGCTGGTTACCAGTGCCTGGAAGCAGCTGATGCAAAGCAGGCCCATTCACTGGTGGTTGATAGCAGGCCAGACTTGATCTTGCTGGATTGGATGTTGCCAGATATCTCAGGTATTGAGCTGGCCAGGCGGCTCAAGCGTGATCAGCTGACAGCAGAAATCCCTATCATAATGCTGACGGCCAAAGGAGAAGAAGACCATAAAATTCAGGGTCTTGAGACAGGTGCAGATGACTACATCACTAAACCATTCTCCCCCCGTGAGCTGGTAGCCAGACTGAAGGCCGTATTGCGTAGAACTCAGGGTATGGATGAACAGTCGCCTATTGTCGTCAAAGGTCTGGAGCTTGACCCTGTCAGCCACCGGGTCAGTATTGATGGCAACCCGGCAGAAATGGGTCCAACAGAATACCGCCTTCTGCAGTTCTTCCTGACCCATCAGGAGCGCGCGTATCCCCGTGGACAGCTGCTTGACCAAGTCTGGGGTGGCAATGTGTACGTTGAGGAAAGAACCGTTGATGTCCATATCCGTCGCCTGAGAAAAGCCTTGGGCAGTGGTTATGAAAACTACATTCAGACAGTCAGAGGCACTGGCTACCGCTTTTCTACCAAAGCGTAGCGTCTATTCACGATTTTATTTTAAAAAGTGAAAACAGCAAAAGTCAGAGACGCTTTATCGACATTTTCAGCTCGTAATAGGATCATGAACAGGCTCTTAGGTTCTGTTGACATAAAATACGGCTTTACGAACAAGTGAACTTGGAACCTTATGTCAACAGAACCGAATAGCCACCAGCTGAACAAATTCCGGAATTACATGTGACAACCTCTATACAATCCTGGTTTACCGGTCGAATGATGTCAGTTCTTGCAATAGGGCTGTTTGCAGGCTGGTTGTCCGATCAGGTTTTTCTGGGACTTTTTATTGCCACTCTACTTTATCTGGTTTGGAGCCATCGCCAGCTTTATCGATTACTTGGCTGGCTTGATCAGGCAGCTCATAAAGAACAGGATCCCCCAGAGAGTTCAGGTATATGGGGTGAGATTTTTGACGGTATCTACCGGATACAACGCAGACATAATCGTTCAAAGCAGCGATTAGCTAACGTAATAGAACGAATTCAGGAATCTACTGCAGCATTAAACGACGGAATAATCATGGCAGACCAACATGGTTGTCTTGAGTGGTGGAACCGTGCCGCTGGAGAACTGCTTGGCCTGCAGATGCCTGATGACCAGGGCCAGCCTCTTACCAATCTTGTTAGAAATCCCAAGTTTGCCAGCTATATGGAACATAGCCGAGGAAAAGACCCTATTAAGATAGACTCTCCGGCTCATGATAACCGGCAACTGCAAATAGCAATTACTGTTTATGGTCAGGGTAACCGGCTTCTTTTAGTACGAGATGTCAGTCGCTTACATCAGCTTGAAACCATGAGAACGGATTTTGTTGCCAATGTCTCTCATGAGTTAAGGACTCCTCTGACCGTTATTTCCGGGTACCTGGAGACATTGAGTGATGGCCTGGAAATGAATCCGGATACACCGCCCGTCTTTAAGCGAGCCCTGAGCCAAATGCAAGAACAGGCATCAAGAATGCAGCGCCTGATCGAAGATCTTTTACTGCTGTCTCGTCTCGAAGCGACAGAGCCTGAAAGATTGAGTCACGCAGTTGCACTCAATCCACTGCTTTCTGGAATAGTAAACGATGCCAAAGCTCTGAGTGGCGAGAATCAGCACCAGTTCCGGTTGGAGTGTGAAGATGGCAGCTCAGTTACTGGTGATACAATGGAACTGCGCAGCGCCTTTTCCAATCTGGTATATAACGCAGTGCGTTACACCCCAGCAGGAGGTAAAGTTCTTGTGAAGTGGTGGCAAGATCAGGAAGGTGGACATTTGATGGTTCAGGATAATGGTGTCGGCATAGACCCTGTTCATATCCCAAGACTAACAGAGCGATTCTACCGTGTGGATAAAAGCCGGAGTCATGTAACCGGAGGAACGGGGCTTGGTCTCGCGATAGTGAAGCACGTACTATTGCGGCACGAGGGGCGCATAAGTATCAGCAGCCATCCTGGTAAAGGTAGCCGGTTTATCTGTCACTTCCCATTATCAAGAGTCAATCAGGCCAAAACTGTAAATTTTTAATAGCCAAGCATAGTTGAGGTTTATGCTTGTTATTCAAATAACTCAAGATATTAATCAGTAAACAGCTGACATTGTCAGAATAAGTGAAAAAACTATTAAAAAAAGGGCCAGACAGGCCCTTTTTTATGAAAGACATTTACAGACATCTTTCTTCGCAAGATTAAACTTACTCTTCGATCTGCTCCAAAGCGCAATCCAGACGCTTCTTGCCGGTACGCTCCAGGTAAGCCTGGAAATCACGTGGCAGACGACCAGTAGTAGCACCTTCCCACTTAATACGCTCACCAGTTTCGTTCTCGTATTCAAAAGTGTACTTTTGAATATTTCTGCGACGCTTAGGAGCAACTTCATCCAGATCCAGATTACCCAGACCCAGGTCATTCATGGAAACACCACGATCAGCCATAATCTGCTTGATGGCTTCAATGCTTTCCTGCTTCTTCTGACGCTTCTCGTCGTCTTTAGCACGAGCTTCCTGCTTTTCAGTCAAAACATCGTTCAGACGAGAAATAATACGTTCCAGATCTTCAGCATGCACATCTTTAAACAGTTGGCGAATACGGGTTTTGCTGCTGAGGCGGTGCTGAACTTCTTCAAAAATATTCATTTACGTTACGACTCCTTGGTCTTGATAGAATTTCCCACTCAGAAATAAAGGCGTTCAATTCGATGATCTTTATACAGCAAGATTTTTTTAGATGGAAGTACCATTATATAAATATTAAAAATAATGTGAATGGATAATAGCAAAAAATGAAGTCTTATTAATCATGACTTGGACGACCAATCCTTTTCACGGGTTGTTTTTTTGAACAAGTCATTATTAGTTCTAAATAGGAATAAGTTGTATAAATCAGAGGGATAGTTCATATGAACTATTTTGACTCAAAATAGATAGGCACTGACAGTTAATGTTATTGGCATATCGTTTTCATAAACAGCTAAAAGTGATGCAGGAAAGTCACTTGCCATCACTTTTACTATTTATTCATATGACCATTCAGTGGTGACTAATGTTTTTTACTTTTCCAAACAATGTAGCCATGATAGTAAAATTATTACTTACGCCTGATATTTTCACTACACTGCCAGCTCTGAGTCACTGCATCATGCTCGAAAGATTCAATTTCCACATCAAACTGCCAGATTCTGTGTATGTGCTTCAGTAGCTCATCCGTTTCTTTGCCCAACGGCCTTCCCTGATGTTGATAATGGCGAAGTGTCAACATTCGATCACTCCGAATATTCACATTATACACCTGAATATTGGGCTCTCGATTACCCAGGTTATACTGAGCAGCCAATGACTCACGAATCATTTTATACCCTGTTTCATCATGAATACTGTCTACTTCCAGATAAGAGCGGGACTCATCATCCAGAATGGAAAATAACCTTAAATCCCTCATAATCTTAGGTGAAAGAAACTGCAGAATAAAACTTTCATCCTTAAAATTTTGCATGGCAAAGTGGACAGTATCCAGCCAGTCACTCCCAGCTATATCCGGGAACCACTCTCGATCTTCATCAGTAGGATTTTCACAAATACGTCGAATATCCATGAACATACTGAAGCCAAGTGTGTATGGATTGATACCGCTGTAGTGTGGGCTATCAAAAGGCGACTGATAAATAACACTGGAATGTGAGTGAAGAAACTCCAGCATAAAGCCATCGGATACTTTGCCTTCATTGTATAGCTCATGAAGAAGGTGATAGTGCCAGAAGCATGCCCAACCTTCATTCATAACCTGGGTTTGTTTCTGGGGGTAATAGTACTGGGCAATTTTTCTGGCTATTCGCAGCAGCTCACGCTGCCAGGTCTCAAGGAGTGGGGCATTTTTTTCAAAGAAATAGAGTAAATTTTCTTCAGGGTCTTTCGGAAACCGCTCTTCTTTCTCTTCTTCTGTTTTCTCAACTTTCGGAATGGTTGTCCATATATCGTTTAATGTTCGCTGTATGTATTCCGCCCTATCTTTCTGCCTTGCTTTTTCCTGCTCCGCCGAAAGTGGGCTTGGTCTTTTATACCGGTTAACCCCCTGGTTCATTAATGCATGGCAGGCATCCAGTATTTCTTCAACCGCCTCAATACCGTATTTCTCTTCACACTGGGCAATGTAGTTTTTCGCAAATAACAAATAATCAATGATGGATTCAGCATCTGTCCATGTTTGAAATAAATAGTTACCTTTGAAGAACGAGTTATGACCGTAGCTGGCATGAGCTAATACCAAAGCCTGCATCGTGATCGTATTTTCTTCCATCAGATAAGCAATGCAGGGATTTGAGTTAATCACGATTTCATAAGCCAGCCCCATTCGTCCCCGCTGATAATTCTGCTGGGTATGGAGAAAGTGCTTACCAAAACTCCAGTGGTTGTACATTAATGGCATACCTGTTGAGGCGTAGGCATCCATCATCTGCTCTGAACTGATAATCTCAATTTGATTTGGATAAGTATCCAGCCGAAAACGATCCGCAAGACGAGCAAGTTCCTTATCGTATTGTTGAATCAGCTCAAAGGTCCACTCCAGACCTGTGGAGATCAACTTGCTACTCATGCATTTTCCTTCTTCTCAAACAGTTTTCGGAAAACCGGGTAAATATCATTGGGTGATTTGATCTGCTGCATGGCAAAGTGATCTTTAAACTTCTCAGCAACACTCTGGTACTCACGCCATAAATTCTGGTGGGCACGATCAGTGATTTCCACATAACAGTAATACTGAACCTTTTGCATGATCTGCTCAGTCAGAATCTTGGTGCAGACACTGGAGTCGCCTTCCCAGTTATCACCATCGGATGCCTGAGCAACATAGATATTCCAGTCAGCGGGGCTGTAACGTTTGTTAATAACATCACGGGTCATTTCCAGAGCACTGGAGACAATGGTTCCACCAGTTTCTCTTGAGTAGAAAAAGTCATCCTCATCCACCTCTTTCGCAGCCGTATGGTGGCGAATAAAAACCACTTCAATTTCTTTGTAATTCCTTTGCAGAAACAGATAGAGGAGAATGAAAAACCGCTTAGCCATATCTTTGATATCCTGGGTCATGGAGCCAGACACATCCATAACGCAGAACATAACCGCTTTATTACTGGGAGAAGGGACTTTGACCATATTGTTGTATTTCAGGTCAAAGTCATCAATGAACGGTAATTTTTTTAACTTGGCATTAAGCGCTTTAATTCTCTCCCTAAGCTCAAGAACATGATCCTGATCCGTTTCATCAGGGCTGACCTCCATCTCACGCAGCTCTTTTTTAAGCGCCCTTATTTCGCGGCGATCACCACCAGACAATGCAATTCGGCGGGCATGGGCTGAGCGCAATGAACGAACAATATTTAACCTGTCAGGAGAACCTGCAGTGGTATAACCCGCCTGTCGTATTTTAAATTCCGTCATGTCCTCCAACTGTTTCCTGACCAGATTGGGCAGTTCCAGGTTATCAAACATATGTTCCAGAAATTCATCATGATTAATCTGGAAGCTGAACTCATCCATTCCCTCGCCGCTGTTGCCGGCTTTACCCTTACCACTACCAGAGCCACTGCCACCGGATGGCCGCTTAATGCGGTCACCACTGACAAACTCCTTGTTACCCGGATGAACCTGCTTATAACGTCCACCCTGACCATGGTGAAAAGTCGGCTCAGAGAGGTCTTTGGTGGGAATGGTAACTTCACTGCCAGAAACGACATCAGTGATGGAGCGTTTATTCACAGCATCAGACACTGCTTTCTTGATGTGCTTCTTATATCTTTCAAGAAACCGCTGGCGATTGACGGTACTTTTGTTTTTTCCATTCAGCCGTCGATCGATAATAATACTCATGAACACGCTCCTTGTGCACTTCATAGGTATAGGCCAGGCAGAGCAAGCAGGGTGGAAATCCTTTCACCCTGAATAATTGCTCACTCTGCCAGAGCAACCTTACTGCGATTTCCGGACGCGAATATACCATTCAGCCAGCAGTCGAACCTGCTTCTCGGTATAGCCACGCTCTACCATGCGTTTAACAAACTCGTTGTGTTTTTTCTGATCGTCATTACTGCCTTTGGCATTAAAGGAGATAACAGGTAACAGATCCTCAGTATTTGAGAACATCTTCTTCTCAATCACTGAGCGCATTTTTTCATAGCTGAGCCAGCTGGGGTTCATCCCATTATGGTTAGCCCTGGCCCTCAATACAAAGTTGACCACCTCATTACGAAAATCTTTTGGATTGGCGATACTGGCAGCCTTCTCTATTTTCTCCAGCTCATCATTAATCGCTGAACGATCAAGAATATCGCCCGTTTCAGGGTCGCGATACTCCTGATCCTGAATCCAGAAATCTGCATAGGTAATGTATCGGTCAAAAATGTTCTGTCCGTACTCTGAGTATGATTCAAGATAAGCGGTCTGGATCTCCTTACCCAGAGACTCAATGTACTTAGGCGCCAGAAACTCCTTCACATACCGCAGATAGCGTTCATGTACTTCTTTGGGATATTGCTGCTGCTCTATCTGCTGTTCCAGTACATACAGCATGTGAACCGGGTTGGCAGCGATTTCTGTGGGGTCAAAGTTGAAGACCTTCGAGAGGATCTTGAAAGCAAAACGGGTAGACAGACCTTCCATACCTTCATCAACACCCGCTGAATCCTTATATTCCTGCAGCGGCTTGGCATTGGGGTCGGTATCTTTCAGGTTTTCGCCATCATAAATCCGCATTTTGGAATAGACATTGGAGTTGTCCGGCTCCTTGATACGGGACAATACCGTGAATTTCGCCAGCATTTTCAACGTATCGGGTGCACAAGGGGAGTCTTTCAGGGAGCTGTGGGCAAGAAGCTTCTCATAGATATGAATTTCTTCCGTAACCCGGGTGCAGTAGGGCACCTTGACGATGTTCACCCGGTCAATAAACGCTTCATTGGTTTTATTGTTTCTGAAGGTTTGCCACTCTGATTCATTGGAGTGAGCAAGAATAATCCCATTATACGGAATGGCTCCCAGACCTTCGGTACTGTTGTAATTCCCTTCCTGGGTCGCGGTCAGCAGTGGGTGCAGCACCTTGATAGGCGCCTTGAACATTTCCACGAACTCCATCATACCCTGGTTGGCACGACAGAGCGCACCTGAGAAGCTGTAGGCATCGGGGTCATCCTGGGAATATTCTTCAAGCTGCCGTATATCGACTTTACCGACCAGACTGGAAATATCCTGGTTGTTCTCATCACCCGGTTCAGTCTTGGCAATCGCGACCTGATTGAGAATACTGGGGTGCAGCTTAACCACCTTGAATTTGGTAATGTCGCCACCAAACTCATTCAAACGCTTCACAGCCCAGGGCGACATAATCCCACCCAGATAACGATTAGGAATGCCATACTCTTTTTCCAGAATATCGGCATCTTCTCCGGGGTTAAACAGGTTCAAAGGGGATTCAAAAACCGGTGAGCCCTTGATGGCATAAAGCGGTACTTTTTCCATCAAAGCCTTGAGCCGTTCTGCCAGAGAGGATTTACCCCCACCTACCGGACCGAGCAAATAGAGAATCTGCTTCTTTTCCTCAAGCCCCTGAGCCGCGTGCTTAAAATAAGAAACAATCTGATCTACCGCTTCTTCCATTCCATAAAACTCACGGAAAGCCGGGTAACGTTTGATCAGTTTGTTGGAAAATATACGACTGAGTCTTGAGTCTCTGGAGGTATCAACCATCTCAGGTTCACCAATGGCCATCAGCATACGCTCGGCCGCACTGGCATATGCAGAAGAATCTTGCTTGCATAATGCCAGGTATTCCTGAATGGTCAGCTCTTCCTGCTGTGTAGATTGAAATCTCTGCTGATAATTATTGAAGATATCCATGCCTTCACCCGCCTTTGTCTGCTTGATTTCCTGAAACCGCTGTCTGAAACCGTTGTCAGGAACGTTTGACCGATAGCCACACTGGAAGCCCACCCCTCTCAGCATTAGGTATCGGCAGAGTCAGAACTTTGACCACATTTTTTTATAACTTTTGCAAACCTCCTCCAAATGACAAAAAAGCAATGGGAACCGATTCTAAAAGCTATAGAAAAACATGACATAAAGTACCTGTCAGACAATCCAGAGTGTCATGACCGGCAAAAGCGGGATACAAAATTAAGTCTAAAAAATCTGACCTACATCCATGCATTTTTTATAACTAACTGGCTTCAATTCAGCATGCTGGCAGATATATTATTCTTCATTGCTCGCAACTTCTGATGGTCTGGCACTCAGCTTTCTCATCCTGAAAAAGCCGCCTGACAAGTACTACACAACCAAACATCCATTATTCACAACAGTGGTTTAGTCGTGCAGTTTTTCTTGCCCCAGATTTCATAATGTGGATTTTTACTTACTTCTGCAACTGTTGAATCATTGCATGGAGAAAACGTGTAGCTTCACCGCCCGTCGCAGCACGGTGATCAAACGACAGTGACAGAGGTAACACTCGGTGACTTTCAGGTTTACCTGAAATACTGACAATTTCATCCCTTAGGCGCCCAACACCAATAATACAAACCATGGGGGGGACAACAACCGGCGTTGCATATTTTCCAGCAAATACGCCAAAGTTACTCAAAGTAATAGTGGCTCCCTGAAGCTCTGAATTTGGAAGGATCCTGTCTTTCACACCCTCTCTAAGTTCATTGATCCTTGTACGTACCGCCTCTTTTTCCATACGGGCAACATCACGTATAACCGGTACAAATAAGCCTTCTTCACTATCCACTGCCAAGCCAAGATCAACCGTATCATGAAGCTGCCGACTCAATGTAGAACCATCAAACCAGGCATTAAGCGCTGGCTCCACTTCACAGGCAGTCGCAATAGCCTGAATGAGTCGAACGGTAATATCTTCTGTATCCAGCCAATGGTCGATATCCACATCATCAAACAGTGTTACTGGAACAACGGCAGCATGCGACTCTGCCATGGTCCGGGCCATGTGCTTTCGAACCCCCTTTAGGGGCTCAGCATTCTCTAATGAATAGGAGACAGGGCTGTCTATAGACCCGGCATTACGACGACTGGCAACAGAGCCCAGATCGACACTGAATTGTTCAGCGAGTGTCTGAAGGTTTTGTTGAGAGCTCCTGGCTGAAGATGCCTGTTGATCCTGCCCTTCTGATGGTGATCCAATAATAAAGGATTCATCACTATTGGCCCTGGAATCATCACTGGCCAGCTTACCAACAACAGTTCCACTGTCTTCCTGGTCAGTTACAAACTCCACCAACGGGGCTCCAGTCAAAATGGTATCTCCGGGCTGGCCTCCTAAACGGGCAATAACGCCTGTACATGGAGCTGGAACCTCTACTATCGCCTTGGCCGTCTCTACCGAAACCATTGGTTGGTCTTCCTTAACACTGTCGCCTTCGTTGACATGCCACTCGACGATATCAGCTTCAGGAATACCTTCCCCCAAATCAGGTAAATTAAAAAAACGCATGGCTATACCTTTTTATTCTGAAAATGGTTCTGTGAGCCTTTTAATGTCTGGCCAAAGTCCGGATGGCTGCCCTCACAATATCATCAGCCTGCGGTAGGTAATGATCTTCCATCCGGTAGTACGGCATCGTAGTGTCAAATCCGGTGACTCGTTCCACGGGTGATGCAAGGTCATCAAATGCTCTCTCCATCAGACCAGCCATGATCTCGGCACCAACTCCGAAACTTCGACAGGCCTCATGAACTACCACGCAACGGCCTGTCTTCCTGACCGATGTCAGAATGGTTTCCATATCCAATGGCTTAATAGTGGCAACATCAATCACTTCCACAGCAATGCCATGGTTTTGCAGAATATTGGCGGCCTCCATAGTTTCTCTGATGGAAGCGCCCCAGCTCACCAGAGTGACATCCTGCCCTACTTTCAATGTAAAACAGGTATCCAGAGGCAGCACGCCATCAGAAGCATCGCTGGATACATCGATGCTCTGTTTACTGGCTCTGTAAATACGTTTTGGCTCAAGGAAAATCACCGGATCCGGCTCATTAATGGCTGAGCGCAGCAAACCATATGCCCTTACCGGGGAAGAAGGGATAACCACTCGTAGTCCAGGGATATGGGCAAACAGCGCTTCTGTACTTTCGGAGTGATGCTCCGGTGCATGAATACCGCCACCAAAAGGTGCCCGTAACACCAGTGGGCAGGCCAGACGTCCACGGGTTCGGTTCCTCATGCGTGCTGCATGGCAGATCAGCTGCTCCATGGCAGGAAAGATAAACCCCATAAACTGTATTTCAGCTACAGGCTTCATCCCCTGGGCAGCCATACCAACACTGATTCCGGCAATCAGGGTCTCAGCCAGCGGAGTATCCATTACCCGTTTTAAGCCATATTTATCCCGTAACCCCTGAGTCGCCCGAAAAACACCTCCATTGATGCCTATATCTTCTCCCAGAAGCACTACATCAGGGTCTGATGCCATCGCGTGATCAAGTGCCAGGTTAACAGCCTCAACCATGGTCAGTTTATTATCCATTATGATGACCTCCGGAAGCATTCAGTTTTTCCTGACGTATCTGCTCTCTTGCCAGTGCCTCTTGCTTCTGATGAGCCAGCTGGGCCGGCATGTTTGCATAGTGATAATCAAACAGATCTTCAATTTTAGGGAGAGGAGTATTCAAATACGTTTGGACAGCTACATCAATCAGGCGATCAGCTTCTTCTTTTAAAGCCTGCTCTTTACGCTCATCCCATAAACCACGATGGTGTAAAAAGTTACGCAGTCGTTTGATGGGTTCTTTTTTCCAGGCATCTTTGAGCTCCTCGCTCCCCCGGTAGCGACTGGCATCATCCGCAGTAGTGTGATCACAAAGGCGGTAGCTGATGGCTTCTATAACGGTCGCGCCCTTACCCTGCCGAGCCCGTTCGATCGCCGCACTGATCACATCATGAAGAGCAATAACGTCATTACCATCCACCTGAAAAGATGGTAAGCCTGCAGCCACCCCCTTCTGAGCCAACGTTGGTGCGCCTGACTGTATCTTCCGTGGAACCGAAATGGCCCATTGATTGTTGTTAATGATATAGACCACCGGTAGCTGCCATGCACCCGCCAGGTTAAGCGCTTCACCAAAATCGCCTTTCGATGTTGCACCATCACCCAGGGCACACAATGCAACCCCCAGAGGATCACCCGCCTCATGTCGGATTTTAATAGCCGTAGCGATACCAGCGGCATGGCCAGCCTGAGTTGCGATGGGGACACAATTAGGTAGATCCTGTCCCCAGGCAGGGCTGGCACTGCCTCGCTCATCCCCTCCCCAATAGAGCATGACATCACTCAAAGGGATACCTCTTCTCATCAACCCCGGGAGGTCTCGATAATAAGGTATCAGCACATCATCTTTTTCAAGCAGCGCAGCGCAGACGGTGCTGATGGCTTCCTGACCAAGGCAGGAAGGGTAAGTCCCCATCTTTCCTGTGCGTTGCAGAGCTACCGCTTTCTGATCCCCCTGCCGGGCAATTACCATAGTCCGATAGTAATCAATGAGAATATCTTCGTTGTTCACCCATGCCGGAAGATTTTTGAGAACTTCTCCTTCGGCATCAAGAAACTGTTCCATAGGAAGCATGTTATTTTCGGTGGAATCCATTATTGCCCCCTCCTTTATGCCGTCAGCTGTGAAGAGTCATCGCCATAAACAATGGCTTCGGCCATTTGGTCAGCGATAACACTGGCTGGTAAACCAACCTGGTTCTGGCGACTGAAAATCTGCAGCAGCGTATCGTGAATGCCTTTAAGTCTTCTTTGCATATCACTCTGACTACTCTGCAAATACGTCATGGCAACAAAAATCAGCCCACCAGAATTAATCAGGTAGTCAGGCGCAAAGAGAATCTCTCGATCAAAAAGGGCAAGCCCATCCTGCTCAGTTAACAACTGATTATTGGCTGAGCCTGCAACAGCTGCACATTGAAGCTGACCAATCGTCTGGCTATTCAGCACACCACCAAGTCCACAGGGACAGAACAGGTCGCAGGTAACGCCGTATATCTCATCCGGTGCCACTGCGATGGCACCAAACTCTCTAACACACTGATCAACACGCTGTTGATTGATATCAGCCACAATCAGTTGAGCACCATCGCTGTACAGCCGTTCACAGAGTGCGTATCCCACATTCCCCAGCCCCTGCACGGCGACTCTCAATCCTTTCAGATTATCCGGCAGTGCGGGGTGGGCTTTCAGGCAGGCAAGCACACCATAATAAACCCCTTCAGCAGTAAACGGAGCGGGACTTCCACAGGAAGAAGTGCAGGTTACGTGGGGAGACTGAGTAGCAATGGTGTCCATATCAGCGACCGTTGTGCCACTATCCATAGCGGTGGCATAGCGCCCCCCAAGTTCATTGAGAAATCGCCCAAAAGCTTCGAAAAGGGCTTTTCGGTCATAGTCACCCTCAGGTTCCATAATGACCGCTTTACCTCCCCCGAGCTCAAGACCGGCAAGGGCCGACTTGTAGCTCATTCCCCGGGCAAGGCGAATAGCATCAGTAATAGCTTCATTTGAAGAAGAGTAAGGAATAATTCGACAGCCACCGAGGGCAGGTCCCCTGCGGGTACTGTGAATGGCGATGACGGATTTGAGGCCGGATGCTTCATCAAATTTGCAATGCAGGTCATTGATGCGCGCCTCAGTAATCTGTCTGAACATGACGGGATCCCTCCGTATGTTGCAGAGCAGTAGGCTCTGGTTCAATGCCTTATCTATCGGCCTTCCCGGGGTGAGGGTAAGCTAACAAACAGGGCTATTTATTTTTATTCTATACGGTAGAGCTTTAATCACGATCAGCTTATAAAGCTCAATTAACCACCAGGCTTTTTCATAATGCCTTATTCGATTACAGAGGAAATTCTGTACGGTTGTCAACAGCCAAGATGTTATAAAAAACTTTACCCCCTCCCCTCATTGGCCGCTATTTAAATCCAGTAATTGTCCTCATAGTTTCCGATCCTGACAGTATAGTTTCACTGGACCTGGCTACCGGAAAGTTATGTAAAAGATGCATTTTGAAAACAAAAAGTGATAACGTAGTTCTTCCTTCCCGCTAATGCACGGAGGCTAAAATGTCGCAAAATACGCAGGAAAAGCGCCGATTTCCGAGAAAATCACTAAAAAAAACCGCTGAAGTTCTCGATAACGACACCGGTCTATCCATTGGCATTCTTGAAGATGTCTCAAAGGGAGGCTTCAGCATTCTGACAGATCAGGGGGTACGTCCTTCTGAAACCAGAAATGTAACCCTGGTACTCCCTGGCCCGCAATCTGCCTCACAAGAGAGCGCCTATCGAGTATCGCTGACAGCAGAATGTGTCTGGTGCCAAACCATCAGTGAACGAGCCGATTTTGCTGCTGGCTTTGTGTTACGGACGATTGAAGATCAGGACGAAGTCGCTCTGAATTATTATATTCGGGACTATCAGGTAGCAGGTGAGCCTCAGAAAGTTTAATAAGCCTTTCTGGGGACACCCAAAGTTAGCAGGTAACGCTACTAACCATAAAGATTAATCTGCAATAGGGAGACTGAGTGTTTCCTTAAGCTCTTCCATCACGATATAACTCTTCGACTCTCGAACACCCGGTAGCTTTAAAAGAATATCCCCTAACAGCTCTCGATAAGAGGCCATTTCCGAAATCCTTGCCTTAACCAGATAATCAAAATGGCCTGAGACCAAATGACATTCCAACACGTTGGGCAGCTTGATCACAGCCTTGCGGAAGTCATCAAAAATATCTGCTGACTTGGTGTACAGGCTGATTTCAACAAAAACGAGAAGCCCTGCCTGAAGGTACTTCGGGTTCAAGCGCGCGGAATAGCCCTGAATAATACCTTCCCTTTCCAGGCGCTTGACTCGCTCCATACAGGGCGTGGTACTCAACCCGACCTTATCCGCCAGCTCTACATACGATATACGCCCCTGCTCCTGCAAGGTACGGAGAATATTGCGATCGATACGATCCAACTGGCGGACAACTTCTTTTCGGCTTCTCATGATTTCAGTCGTTTTTTGACAATGCGTGCTCAGACACTAATAAAAGTGGAACACGATAGAATAAGGGATTGGTGAGGTTTGTATTCATCTTTTTTAAGACAGCCCTGATAAGACAACCGTTCTTCTAATGTCAATGGGCAAATCACCTCCGGCTGAGGGAGGTTAGGGCACGAATGATGAATCTGCAAGTGAGCATTACTAATATCTTCTATCAGGGTTTATCGCAAAACCATTTTCAATCTTTGCATTTTTATGGACAATGCGCGGGCTTTTCACTTCCTTGAGGGTTTGAAGGCTCTTTTCATAAGCCAAAAACGCATTATGGCTACAAGCGATCCCGTGTTTCTGACGATAAACTTATGTCAGCTGAGCCTATTAAAGCACAATCACCGGGTTCTACCCTGTTCTTTATATTCCGGGCTGGAGAAAATTTTAGATGAGTACAGCATCTGTCTCCCCGAAACATTCCCCAATGCCATCGACTCCGCAGACAAAGGGTCGCTCAGGCAATGAGATACTGGTCAGAATTGACCAGGTCACCAAAAAGTTTGATGACGTTATCGCTGTTGATAATGTCAGTCTGAACATTAGAAAGGGTGAGATTTTTGCGCTGCTGGGTGGCTCGGGATCTGGAAAATCGACCTTGCTGAGGATGCTGGCGGGTTTCGAAACACCGTCAGAGGGTAACATTTACCTCGATGGGCAGAACATTACCCATCTGCCTCCGTATCTGCGCCCAATCAATATGATGTTTCAGTCCTATGCACTCTTTCCTCACATGACCGTGGAGCAGAATGTTGCTTTCGGGTTAAGACAGGATCGTTTGCCGAAGGACCTTATTGCCGAGCGCGTTGAAGTGATGCTGAAACTGGTGCATATGGAAAAATATGCCCGTCGCAAGCCACACCAGCTCTCAGGCGGTCAGCGTCAGCGTGTAGCCCTGGCGAGAAGCCTGGCAAAGCGCCCCAAGCTGCTGCTGCTGGACGAGCCCATGGGTGCGCTGGATAAAAAGCTGCGCAGCCGCATGCAGCTCGAGGTGGTGGATATCATCGAAGAGGTGGGCGTAACCTGCATCATGGTGACTCATGATCAGGAAGAAGCCATGACCATGGCTGAACGTATTGGCATCATGGACGCAGGCTGGATTGTGCAGGTGGGTACGCCCATCGATATCTATGAAAATCCAAATAGCCGCATGACTGCCGAGTTCATTGGCTCCGTCAACATGTTCGAAGGTGAGATCACCGAAGAAGAGGCCGGATACGTCATTATTCAATCGCACCAGATCCAACAGCCTATCTATATTGGCCACGGCATCATGGCACCACTTGAAGACCGCAAGGTCTGGATTGCAGTGCGCCCTGAAAAAACCATGGTGACCAGAGAGCAACCGGAAGGCAACTACAACTGGAGCCGGGGTGTCGTTCATGACATTGCCTATCTGGGAGGCCACTCGGTTTATCATATCCGGCTGCCATCCGGCATGATGGTTCAGTCCAATATGGCCAATGTTATTCGTACCGCCGATAACCCCACCTGGGGTGATGATGTATTTATCAGCTGGGATGATGACAGTGGTGTCGTCCTGAATAGCTGATCAATCAGCGCTACCCTTATACAGTATTTGTGGAACCTGTCATGTTCAACTTGTTAACAAAAGGTCCCTCCGCTTCTGCGCTGGGACCTGAGAGGCTAAACGCCTTAAGGGCGCTTTGGGGACGTCGCCTCGTTCTTGGCGTCCCCTACCTCTGGCTGGTGCTGTTTTTTCTTGTCCCATTTCTGATTGTGGTCAAGATCAGCTTTTCATCGGCAGAAATTGCCATCCCACCCTATACAGCAATCGTTGAGTACTTTGACGAGGTACTTACGTTTAATCTGAACCTGGGCAACTACCTGTTCCTGGCCGAAGATGAAATGTACCTGCAAGCCTACCTGACCTCTATCAGGCTCGCTCTGGTCGCAACCCTCTTCTGCCTTATGCTGGGCTACCCAATGGCCTACGCCATGTCTCAGGCACCCGGAAGAAAACAAAGTTTCCTGCTCATGCTGGTGCTACTGCCATCATGGACCTCTTTCCTGATCCGCATCTATGCCTGGATGGGAATACTGAAAAATAACGGTCTGCTGAATAACCTGCTGATATGGTGCGGGATTATTGACCAGCCCCTGCAAATACTGAATACTAATATTGCCGTTTACATAGGCATCGTTTATGCCTATCTGCCATTTATGGTGCTCCCCATTTATGCCAACCTGACCCAGCTGGATAAATCACTGCTGGAGGCTTCTAACGATCTCGGTTGCCGCCCCTGGGAAACCTTTTTCAGAGTCACACTACCACTGTCAAAAGGTGGCATTATTGCTGGCTGTATGCTGGTCTTTATCCCGGCCGTTGGCGAATACGTAATCCCGGAGCTGCTGGGCGGGCCTGAGAGCCTGATGATTGGTAAAGTACTCTGGCAGGAGTTCTTCAATAACCGTGACTGGCCGCTGGCAAGCTCTCTGGCCATGATCATGCTGCTAATACTCTGTCTGCCCATAGCCTTCTTCAATCGCCAGCAGGCGAAGCAGTTGGAGGCAAGCCTGTAATGACTACCTCAACCGAACATACTTCCTCTTTCAGGCGACTAAAAAAGCCAGGATTTTCCACCATCATGCTGATCATTGGGCTGATATTTCTCTATCTGCCCATGTTCATTCTTGTTCTGTATTCCTTTAATGCTTCGCGACTGGTTACCGTCTGGGCAGGCTTTTCTACCAAGTGGTATGTGGAGCTATTTCGGGATGAGCAACTGATGGGTGCCGTCTGGACAAGTTTGAGAATTGCTTTTTATAGCGCCTCCATGGCTGTGATTCTGGGCACGGTATCCGCCTTTGCTCTTGACCGTTTTGGTAAATTCCGTGGAAGAACCGCCTTCAACAGTATGCTGACTGCACCCCTGGTGATGCCGGATGTCATCACTGGTCTGTCACTGCTGCTGCTGTTTGTCACTATGGCCGACCTGATTGGCTGGCCCATGGAGCGAGGCATGCTGACCATCTGGATCGCCCACGTCACCTTCTCGACCGCTTATGTGGCCGTTGTGGTGGGCGCAAGGTTAAGGGAAGTGGATCGCTCCATTGAAGAGGCCGCGATGGATCTGGGTGCTACGCCATTGCGGACATTTTTCCTGATCACCATTCCCACCATTGCCCCATCTCTGGCGGCGGGCTGGTTGCTGGCGTTTACGCTGTCGCTGGATGACCTGGTAATTGCCAGTTTTGTCTCAGGCCCGGGCTCAACCACTCTGCCAATGGTTGTATTCTCATCGGTTAGACTGGGGATCTCGCCCAAGATTAACGCCATGGCAACACTGATTATTCTGGTGGTGTCTCTGGCAGCCCTGTTTGGATGGTGGTTTATGCGCCGCTCAGAAAGGGAACGAAGAGCCAGTTTGGAGAGATTTGGAACAAACTGAATACAATCACAATAAAAAAGCCGGATCCGTAGATCCGGTTTTTTTATTCATTTCCAAACTAAGTTAGATTGTAAAAACAAATTACTGCTTATGATCAGCCAAACACCAAACTCACCAGCTTTGAAGTGTCAAGTTTATCTTGAAGTGAGTGTGTTGATGCCAAACCAACTATTTCATTCAGCGCTCTACCGGGGTAAGTCTTGTCTGGATAACCATGACTTCGCTCACCGCCAGAGTCCGACGTTTTTAAATGAAAGTTGAATGTGATAGCGAATTTGCCCGTTGTATTTGACTTATCAATTTTATAAATCAATTTCTCTTGATGAAGTACTTCAAGAAGCCTGAGAAGCTCTTTACCTACATCATTATCAGGCAAATAATGGGTCTCATCTTTGTGAGTAACATCCAGTCTCCTTCCATCACTTAAGCTATAAGGTGCAGTTGCCTCAATACGCACAATAATTCGACCTGCTCCTGGGTATCCTTGCAAGTCTCTGCGATCTCGGCTGACCCTCAAAGGCTGGTAATTAATCGCAGTATACTCTTCTCCAAGCTTGGCAGCCTCGGACAAACTAACGCCTTGATTCTGATAACCTGCTGAACAGTCAGAGCAAACTTCGAGCCCTTTGACCTGCTGAAAATCTTTTTCAGGCTTTGATTCACCACAAATACCGCAGTCAATCGTTTTCCCACCGCCTTTAAAGGCTGTAGTTGCACTTTCCGTGGGTTTAGAAACACCAGTAGTCACTGAGTACTTTTTTTCTGTGCTTGATGAAAAAACATCATCAAAATCCATGTCTGTTCGACCTGTACGACCTAAACTCATACGCTCCAAGTCAGGAGTATCTGATGCTGTTCTGGCTTGTGGTCGTGAAGCTAACGCCATAAAGCCATCATCACTATCAGAGTCAAGAGTACTATCCCACATTCCATATCTACTTGATGTCATCGCACTGGGAGCAACGGGTTCCGGACTTGTACTCCGTCTGGCTGGATCCAGACCTCCAAACAACGAAGGATGGGACCCTGAATCGCTCCTGTCCAACCGTGAGCTTGCAGCCATTGGCACAGAAGCAGCACCAGCACCCACAGCAGAAGCCTGAGCTTTACGAACAAAATAAAGCGTTGGAAGCTCACCTTGCTTAGCCAGCCTTGCTACTCGAGGATCTGAATAAGCTCGATCTAATGCTTCATTGAGCGCTGCTTCTGAAAGCCCTTTAATCTCATCTAAAGGCAGCAACAGTGTTTCACGGGAAGCGTTTATGAGTAACGTTACAAACTGGTCCGAAACCCCCTCTCTATCCGTGATCTCTGGAAATATGATCGTATGAATTTTTTGGCAGCCCTGGTAACCATCTGTTTCTTTATACTTCCATGGCCCGCATTGATAGTAATGATTTTTTTTCAGGGTATCCTCCCCCCCCTCCATTAACATATGCTCTGCATAACCACCTCTGGCCCCCCCTCCAAGGGCTATTTCAGAACTCAGGATATCTTTTCCAATTACGGTATTCACCAAAGAGAACGGTTTATTGTTGCCGAACCCGGCTTTGGCAAAGCCAAGTGCCCCATCAGGATGACTGACCGTCTTAGCAGTGCTTAAGGGCTTAGGTGAAACGGCTAGAGTTGAAACCGTGGACGCAGGCCTTGAGCGGGATGACAAACCTGCTCCAGATGGCGAATAAGAGGATGGTGTTTTTCGAATTGCACCAGATCCCGCAGGGAGTGTAGTTCCTGAGATACCAGTAGATAATGGGCGTGCAGGAGTTATCCCGGAGGGTAAACGTACCGGATTAGCAGTATTCAGACTATCAAAGGTCTGAATAAACTCGCCATATACCTGCCAATCATCATCTTTCCAACCCGCTAGTATGAGCTTGGGTACTTTTGGTAATGATGTTATACGCGGATCATGGTAAGCGGCATGGAGTGCATGAGCCATATCATAACCACTGCCACCAAAAATAGCGCAGCCAATAAAGCAACTGACAATGGCATTGCCACCACTCTTATGGGCAGCAAGAAGAAGAGAGACAAAAGCCTCTTTAAACTTTTGATCATATTGTGGCGTACTGCCTTTTATAGGCGCAACAACGCTATGTATGTGCCGACAGTTTGTTAGCCTAAAACGCTGATCCATTGCGTAGCCATATGGTCTAGATGTAATACACTGACCAGTAGGAATATAGCCTTGGGGGGCTTGTTGAGCTTGTTTTTTCGTATCACCGTTAAACCTATCACCAAGATCGTCTGAAAACTGCTTAGCTATACCGCCGGTATGATCCATATTTTCATTTGCTGCATTAACAAGATCAAATGCCTTTCCTTGGCTTGAGAGCACCTTGGCATAACCGTACATCCCCTTATCAGAGTTCATCACTACTTCCAGCTGATCATGGATTAGCACTCTTGAAGTATTGTAACCACTACCCGCTTTGGTTGTAGCTGTACTCGCAGCAGTCCCTGAGCTGGCACTAAAAGGAGTTGGCGTTTTTAATCTGCGTACCCGTGAACGAGGAGTTGGGGTGGCGACAGGCAGACTATTCCACTTACTTTCAAATGCTGCACAGGCTTTTTTGTCCGCAGTAGAAGGCGTAGCCACCAGAATCGTTTCTGGCGCTTTGCGGCCACTTGATTCAAAAGCCCGTTTGGCTGCAGAAATGGCTTCTGCCAGTTGGCCACCTGTTCCACCGGCTTGACCACAACCCAGCAGAGGGAGAATAACCCGGTCTATTCCATAATTTTCAGCTTCTTTGAAAACTTCCAGAACACTATTTTTCAGGTGTACCTCAAATTTCGGGTCCTTCGAAAAAGGAACCAGCGCATTATGAATGGTTTGCCAATTGTTTAAACCTGAAGGTTTGCTCCAACGGTTAAGGTTACAGTCATAAGTAAAACATTGACCGTAACCCACTCGATCAGACAGCTTGGCCGAATTCTGCCTATCCCGAATTACCCGGGCATAGTTGTTGCCAGCCATGTTTTTAATGGCGCTGGCGACACCGCGCTGTAATTGCCCTGATTCATCAATAGAATTTACTACCCCATATGGTTTTTCGGAATTTTTACGCTCGATAAATTTCTCTATTCCTTGACTACTGGTCACCAGCGTTACACGACCGGGCAATACTTTTACACCATCGACAGCTGGAGAAACTGGCCTTGCAGCAGATGGAAGCAAAGGCGTGGTTGAAACAGAAGGACCGGAAGAAAATGGCGTGAAAGCAACCGCGCTACCGGTATATGCTGAACCTGTACCACCCACAGCACCAGGGGTCGTGGAGAAAGTTCCTGCTGATGAGCTGGCAGAAAATCGGCCGCCAGTCGCTGGAGTAGGTATCAAGGTAGGGTATGAGCCAGTCTGTGGTGCTGGAGTAGACATCGCAGACGGGTATGCTGCCCCTCCAAAGCCAGCATGAGGGGTAGAGTAGTGACTATAACCTGCTGCCTGAGGAGTGGGATATCCACCTTGTGGTACGGTATAACCGGGGTTAATAACTGGAGAATTATAATAAGGTGTAACATCCTGGTGTCTAATATTAACAATACCCCTTCCTACCAATCCAGAAAGAGCAGGATGTTTTTGTAGAAACTGCAAGAGTCGTCCATGGTCGGCTGGTGTAACTGTGAATCCAAAAACAAATCTATTAGTTGTATCAACACCACAATTAGAAAATGAGCAAGATCCAGATACACTTACATGATCGGCAAATGCTTTAATGGCAGAGCTATTAACATGATCCATTTTAGTTTTCCTGAATTAGTTTTATATAGGTAAAGTTCTGAATTCTGTACTAAAACAGAAGTCATCCCTGACATGAATTCGACATTGGTTTGACCAAAAACTGGCGATATAGTTCCACCCATACAAAACCTGTGATTATTACCAAACCTCCGGTTAACCACCTGATAAATAAACTATAAAAGAAATATTTAAAAAAAAGAGATAGTAATTAAGACTAACAACGCTGTTAGATTTAACTAAAAGACGTGTATCAATAAAAAGAAGACTTTAATAAGGAGTCATTTATAATTAATGACATTTAATTTACCAACAAAGCTCAGTCTCTGGACAGTTCTTAATGTGAACTTATTTAATCAGTTTCACTGAAGAGCCTCAAATCAGGCATCAACCCTATCCAAATTAACCAGCCACTCCCGACGATTACACGACAACATCTTTATCAGATGCGTAGGCGTACTCAAAATGCTCAGGAAAAAAGAAAAACAATAGCGACTTTGCGCTGGAAAAATTCATCTTCTCTAACCCTGAATACCTGACTATCTACCGCATTAGGAAGTATCAAATGCCAGCTTCTGGGATTTGCAACCGTGTGCAATTGCCTTGAACAAAGCATCCCAACTATCAATCATCAAGGTAAGAAAAAAACTGGTTATTTTTTTCCATAATCGTTTTCGTGTTGGCTTCGCTGGTTTATTTAAAGCTTTTTGAAATCGTGGACAAGCCAACTCCTGAATCTGATCGAAAAGAAAAGCCAGGAATGTAAGGTAGGCGAAATTCGTAGCCAGGTGATATTCGCCATGACCATAGCTGTGCTCAAGTTGATAGCCTTGGTTCTTCAGGGTGTTAAACGTTTGATTCTCAATATGCCATCTACAACGACCTCCTCTCATGACGGATTCAACTGTCTTTTTAGTCAATTCAATATCGGTTATCCAACACCAGACATGCGAATTACCCGCTTTATCAATTTCAATATAATCCAGGACATTGACCTGCTCTGCATCATCCTGCAGATTCAGGGTTACATTATTTGCATAGCGGAATCTGTGAGTTGTATTGTTCTCTTTATCAACGATGGTGTGGTGCTTAACTTCACCCTGATCATAAAGCTCATTCATGGCCTCAATAAGCGACACATGATTGCCATCTTTTGCGACGATAATATAGTGCCAGCCATACTTCTTGATCAGAGCAATGGTGGGATTGTCAGCGTATAAGCCATCGAGAAGAATGACCAGTTTTAGTTGCGGGTGGTCGTGTTTTACCTGTGCCAGAAAACGTCGGATAGCCGCTTTTTCACAATCATTTTTTGTCGTACCATCTTGTTTGCAAATGGCTTCCGGTGCTAAAGGAATCACGGTTTTCTGATTTTGATGGACAATACACCCACCCATAATATTGTGATAATAGGCTTCATTCTTTTTGCCTTCATTCATGATGCAACAGTCATCACAACGACAGGTTCCTGAATAAAAAAGACCAGTGCCATCAATAGGAAGGAGGTAATGGTCTTTTAGCTTTCCGCATTTGAATTCGAATCCTTTCAGGGCTCCATTACGCTGAACAATGTTGAATAGTTCTTTGAAGGGTTTCTTAAGTTCGGCGGGATCTACAGGGTCAATAACTTCTCTCATTCTTGTGTCAGAAGGAACACTACCATCCTTAATATGGTAAAGTTGTTCGAGATTATGGCAGCATACTTCGTCGAGCCTTTCCTCATCGAATGCTAACAGCGAATCACACTTTTGATGCATCATGGCAAAAGCAGATTTAGGAAAATTGGCAAATGGAATGATGCACTGATTGGGACGGTGATCAGTTATTTTTTCAAAGCATTCAGAAACTGTTTTTATGAGATAAGTAGCACTGAATTGCCTGACTTTTTTCTGTATGGCAGTACCCATAATTGATCCGACGACGATGATTTAGTAAAGATCAATTTTAGTCGATAAATTGTGCGGGTGAGTTTTTATTGCTTCCTCTGCGTGTTGCGTGGTAGTAAGGCTCCGGAATTCATCGGGAATTGCTGCAAATTAACCAAACCAGGAATATAAACGCCCTCATACCTAACAGGAACACGATTCAAGTTACAAAGTAACTGATATGGGATAGTACCCGCTTTCTGTGCCACTTCAGAAATGGCTAAATCCTGCCCCCACAAAATCGCACGATCACCTATCTGTACATTGGGTGTATCGGTTAGATCCACAGTCAGCATATCCATCGAGACCCTGCCCACCAGTGGAACCCGGTAGCCATTAATGCTAACCGGTGTGCCATTAACGGCATGACGTGGATACCCATCCGCATAACCGATGGCAACAACACCAATTCGAGTTGGACTCTCGGCCGTCCATTGACTGCCGTAACCGACAGAGCTTCCAGCTGGAATATCTTTGATGCTGATAATGGCTGAACTCAGTTCCATCACCGGCTGAATCTTCGACTCAAAACCATGAGCTTCAGTAAACGGGGATACGCCATAAAGCAATAATCCCGGGCGATTCCAGTCTCCCCGGGCGTCTTTCAAAGCGAGCAGCCCGGCAGAATTACAAAAACTGCGCTCACCTGGTAAACCCTGGGTGTAAGCATTGAAGGTCGCCAGCTGCTGCTGTGCATGCTCACTGTCCGCTTCATCCGCACAGGCAAAATGGCTCATCAGAACAATATCTTTAACACAGGGTAAAGCACAGAGCTGTTCCCAGGCTGCCCGATAGGTGTCTGGGGCAAAGCCCACTCTGCCCATGCCGGAATCCATCTTTAACCAGATACGTACCGGATGATCCAGAGGGTCCGCAACTAACGCATCAATCTGATATTGATGGTGGATAACCGTATCCAGACGATACCGGTCGATCATGGCAAGTTCGGAAGGTTCAAAAAAACCTTCCAGTAAAAGGATTGGCTGTTTGATGCCTGCAGCACGGAGTTCCAGGGCTTCCTCAATACAGGCAACGGCAAACCCTCTGGCAACATCGGCAAGTGCGGTTGCGCAGGCGGTTGCACCATGGCTATAGGCATCTGCCTTAACCACAGCCATCACCTGGCCACTGCCAGCACCCTTCGCAGATAGTTGTTGGGCAATACGATAATTATGACGCAGCGCATCAAGGTTTATCGTTGCGGTTGCTGGACGACCCATGCCTTTTGAAATCCCTCCGGAAAATGCCAGTTAAAAGCAGCATCCTAACAGTTAATAACTATCGGCTCTTTATGTGTTTATCGAAATCGATATATTGAATAAATAATACTCTTTGGTCGTATTTATCCATAGCCTTGATAGCTTTTTATTCTTAAATGTGTGGAGAAACCACCTGATTGGAGTGACTTTTTAAGTACTGCGGAAGGGTTCTAACCAACGGACATTAAGCTGCTACGCGACTGCCAGTAAACGAAGCCTTAAGAGCCTGGATTTTTATGTGGCAGGGCCTGCCGCGCACACCAGTAAGAGCATAAAGCCACACTTTCCAGCGCGAAGGGTCTGACATGACGCGAGAAGATAAAGAGCTACATCCTGATGCAGCTCTTTGTAAGGGAAGGGATGATCATTACTCGGTCGTCGTGCTGGCTTTCTGAAACCGGGCTTCCAGTGACGACAGAATATTTCTTGCGAGGCGTCCAATCCCTGGCTTCTGGTCGTCTGCAAAAGGGATTGGACGACACAATGCCATAGCTCTGAGCCCAATACGGGCAGAATAAATACCAACACCCACACCACTGGCGACCTGACTACTGACTACCCCAAGCAGACGATTAGAGGTGAAATCCGCCAGTTGGTCTGATAGCTGTTCTGAAAAGAAGTCAGCAGCTCCGGCAAGCATCATCTGCTCCAGAATCAGTCTTAATAAATGGGTGCGCGCAGGCAGAGAGGGCCGGACTCCATAGATCTGACAAATTTCATCCAGCATCCGAACACTACGCCAAACGGACATCAACATATCTACAGCGGCAAAAGGGCTGAGAGCGACCATTAGAGCCACCTGTTGACTGTGTTGTGAAATACGAACCAGTGCCTGCTGATCCAGCTTCTGGAAGAAATGTGCATCCAGATGAGTCAACACCTCACTGTCATCACTGTAGTCAGGCATCACAGCCAGTGATTGCTCCAACATCGCTTGCTGAGGCTTCCCGTAATAGAGCGTCTGAAGTTGACTGACCCACTGAGTTTTCAGAGTAGTCGCTCTCTGATCCCGAAACTGCACTGCCTGCTCTTGCAACTCAGCAATCTTTCTAAAGTCACGCTGATACAGAAAGAATTCCACCAGCGCCTTACCAACAACAACGGTCAATACCAGCAAGAGTGCAGCAAATATCAAGACCAGGGACCAGTGCAACTGATAAAGGAAGAACCCCAGCTCTGCCGTTTGCCAAAGTACCAGCACCAGCACCAGTATCAAAAGCCCGGCAAAAGCCTTCCCCAAAAAACGCAGGGGTTTTGTCGTCAGCTCTGTTCCTGCCAGCAACTGCTCCTGAAAATCACCACTGATAGAATCCGGTGTATCCAGAGTCTTCTCTGTTGCCAGGGGAATAAAATAAGGGTCATGATGCCTGCTCATGAAAATCGGTCTCCCAGCAGATCATTGAGGATACTATCAAGGCGAATATGGGGTAACCGGCCACCAGCAGCCAGCTGCAAACCTTCTGGCGGCATCAACCGACGCAACTGCCACCGCCCCAGACCCTGCCAGTCTTCTGAGTTCGGAATCTGTTCCGGGATTTCCGGATGCAGCAGCAACCCTGGCCCAGACTCAGTCATCCCCTGCAATGCCTGTCTTCCCTGATAATCGACATAGGTCGTAGAGCGAACGGCGGCAACCGCCTCACAGCGAATATCAACCGCATTAAATGCCGCCCTGCGTCTTGCGTCCTGAACCAGGTTTGCAGTCAGACCTCTGACCGCTTCATGCTGGTCTGGCAATACCTGATCAATTTTGCTGGCAGCAAAAACGACTCGATCAATCCGTGGCTGTATCAACCTCCTCAACAGGCTGTTACGTCCATAGTCAAAGCTTTGCAGTACCTGAGCCAGGGAGAGACGAAGATCATCAAATGCTTCCTGCCCACCATTGAGTGACTTAAGCACATCAATCAGCACCAGCTGTCGATCAACCTTCTGAAAGGTATTTCGATAAAAGGGTTTGACCCATTCATCCTTATAACGCTGATAATGTCTCTCGCACACTTTAAACAAAGCGTTCTCAGGTGCATTCTTCAGCTGATCTTCTGAAAGGCTGGTTCTCAAAAACAGGGGGAGAAAAGGCAGTTGGCTCTCAGCCCCGGAAGGCACGGCATGAAGCCACCTTCCCGGTTGAATCATGGTAAGACCAGAGCGCTGACAATCCTGAAGAAAAACCAGCAGTTCCTGCCACAGTGCCTGTAAAGCAAGGTCTGACAGAGGCTCCATGGGGTCAACCGCTTTCAGCTTTTCCATCAGCTTCCCGCCAATGGATATACGCAGATCACTGTTAATCAGCGAAGTAAACTGGCGACACCAGGCAAGGTAGTTCATATCCAGCAAAGGAAGATCCAGCAGCCACTCCCCGGGATAGTCACGGATTTCCAGAAGAAGACGACTAACGCTTGATTTTCCCCGACGCAGCAAGCCAGGCTGATTGCGAAATTTTATTTCCAGCAAACACCCGGACTCGTGTCGTGTCGCTTCTGGCCACCGCCCTCTGGATAACGATTCAATCCCTTCTTGATAAGGAAACAGCGGCAGACCATTCAGCGCGGACAGTTTTACGCCCAGCAACCGATCCTGAAGTACTGGCGGGAATGCGGCCAGAAGTGCTTCCGGGTAGTGCTGCAACTGATGAATCAGGCTGGTAATAAACGTGGTTTTACCACTGCCACTGAAGCCAGTAACACCAAGGGTAATTCGTCTATTCAGAAGCCGGTCAACACTGCCCTCTATTGAGCTGGCAGTCGATCTTGCAAGATCCAGAGCTTTATCCTGCCCTCGCTGTAAAGACTGCTGAACCTGATGTTTTATAGGTTTCATAGCATGATTATTTATCGTCGATTATTCCGACAGGCGTTGCGCATTGAATGGTGGAGGATTGATCAATTTATCCTGAGCCTCAATAAGCAACAGATCTCGACTGCCTTGCTGACAGGCATATTCAAACAATGCGAACATAACTCCGGCAGTATATTCAAGTGCCCGCTTAAGATCTTTACTCAGCAAGTACCTTGCAAGAAACACCGCGGTAGCCACATCGCCTGAACCACCGATCGCCCCGGGCTTCTCAAAGAAAGGGGTCTGCACATACCAGGCATCATGTTCGGTAAGGGCTATCATGCCAATGACATCGCTATCCATATCACTGACAGCAACACTGGTCACCAGCACAACCTCAGGACCCGCTGCCAGCAATTTCCGGCCGGCCTCCAAAATGCTCTTGAGATTAGAAATCGAGCAGCCGGTTAGCAGCTCCAGCTCAAACTGGTTAGGCGTCACCATATCTGCCAGGGGAATCAGTGTCTTTAAAAATAGTGCCGGTAAATCTTCATCAACATAGACCCTGCCATCATCCCCCATCACGGGATCACAGCAATACAGCAGATCAGGGTGTTGCTGCTTCATACTGCTCACCGCATCAGCCAGCACGTTTGCAGTGCCAGGCTCCCCAAGATAACCCGATAAAATGGCATTACATTGCGCCATAACACCAAGGGCATCAACGCCAGCCAGAATCTCTTTCACCCACCCGGCCGATACGGTCGAACCTTTGCGGCTTGCACCTGAGTTAGAGAAAAGGACTGTATATACTGGCCAGACATTAATTCCCATTCGCTGGAGAGGGAATACTGCTGAAGCGTTACCGGCATGACCCACTGAAACATGGGACTGTACAGACAATATATTCATATCCGAACCATAGCAGAGCACAACCGCGCTCAATGTAGATCACTGACACGTTATCTCAGCTGCCACTTCTCTGAAGAGGCGAGATAGCCGTTGGTGTAGACCGTCGTTTCTATCTGCAGAGTTCGCCCCTTGATCACCAAATGACGAACCACCTCGTTCAGAACACCGCCGAGACTGTACACAACCTCTTCCTCCTGCTCATCTTCCGCAGGTCGGGTGTTTCGCTTACGACCATCTCTTGGCTCGGGCTGAGAAGGGCCTATAGGTAAGGTCGTCACTTCATCCACAGGCTGAATGGAAGGCAACGGATTAATGGGTATTGCAGGCAGTGGTTGAATGGATACCGGTGGAACAGGTTTGACCGGCTTATCTTCTTCGGGTTTGGCGGGCTTGCGCTTTCTGACAAAATACCGCTGCAGAAATATCAGCTCATTGGTAGCAATGCGCATAATTTCTATATCACCATCCGGCCCACGGCTATCCATACGCAGAAAATCATCGACTTGATAAAGCCTGAACTTTTCTGAGTACCGAGTCTTTCTTTCAGGATTATAAATCTCGGAACGAAACGTCATATCTCTTCGATAATCACCGTCTGCTTCCATTGATATATTGGTTTCTCTTGTCTTCTGACGAGCATTCAGCTCACTGCCAACACAGATCACTCGATTTGCGGAACCCTGCCATTGACGGTCAACCTTCTGCAAAAAAGACTGGAGCGTTCTTTGTTCGGATGAAGAGAGGGACTCTGCTTTTTTATATTCAAAAATACTGTCCCCAGCCACCACGGAAGGGGAAGGCCCATAACAGACTACAGCCTGAGATGATGAAGGAGTTATTATAAGCCAGGCAAAAGCAACCATCAGAAAATGTGGCACATAGCTTCTGCCATAAAACAACTTGCTCACAAGTACCCCCGGATAAACAAAAGAACAACTTCATGCAACGCCAGTGGGCGTTCAGCCCGAAGGGCCGCCCACGGTTCGCGCCTTTATGCCCTGCGGGTATTGTCTGGCGAAAACCGTGAGTGGCTGGTCACATGTCTAATTGCCCCTCCCTAATCACCTTCGTAAAAAAGGTCATATAATCCAAACAATATCTGCATTATAAAATACGACTACGGGAGTGTACGTTGCCCAAAAAAAGGGATCAAATCCAAAACACTATCTTTGGTAAAGAATTACTTGAGAGGGGTTTAATCTGACGTATCTGGCTTTTGTGAAGCATTCCCAGGTAATATCTGACTCCAGTCTCTTCTCGTTAACTTTCTGAAGCCACAACGGATCGAATCATTTTCTGGAGACACCATTCTTTCGCGAACTTGTTTAAAAAAAGATCCGCCAAAATCACCTCTCAAGAATAGTGCTAATGCTAAGTCATCCGTACTGCTTTCCTTCGGTTTAAGAAGGGATCTTATTTCTCCATCGTAAGTCATATCACCATAAAATAAATGATCAACAATTTTATCCAGAGTACTATCTCGCCCTTCACCAGCCTCAAAAAATGAAGCTAGCAGAGCGTCACCAGAAAAGTCCTTTTTGAGAACCTTAAACAAAGCAGGGATCAATAATGAAAAATTATCACATATATCACCAACCAGTTCATTAATATCTACACTTGTGGCAGTATCAGCAACAATAATCGGGCACGCCATATTACCACTTCTGGATACTTCAAATCGCCTGAGAGATAAACTCGAAAGTTGAGTTCTTAGACCGGGCATATTTAAATCAGAAGTGCGATGAACAATCAGCTGCTGTAAATTCACATCTTTTTTCCGTAATGCCTTCCCGCTTGCTACTAATTTATTTTTCAGATCCTCAGGAACAACGCCTGGTAAAAAGCTATTAGCCAATATAAGGTCTTTCAGCCAATCTTCTTCTGCTTGACTCAAAGACCCACTACTGTATCTGATTGAATCAATAAGGCTTGGACGAAAAACAGCATCATCAAAATGATTCATTCTTGTCATTGATGAAAACTGAGGCACTAAACTCTTGAACCCCATGGGAGACAAGAGAGGACATAACTTTTTACACAAATCCTGCGCTACTGAGTAGTAATTATATAACTGTAAGTCGTGGGTGAGACTTCTGCCCAATAATTCAATTTTTGATCGTTCAGCCAAAGCAACAGACTCCTCAATCAAATCTGCATTATTCTTTTTGACTTTTTTCTGGAGGGGAGCGGCTAGCTCAGGAAGAGGAGTATCACCATCAGGCCTCAAAGGAAGGTAGGGCTTTCCCATCAATCCCATCAAAGCAGCACTGTTTGCACCTTCCTGAACCAGAGGGCGATTCGCAACACAACAAATCCATTCAAATAATGGTTTAGGTACCGGGCCACAGTATAGAAGTTCAACAGGTGTACCCGCAGAGGCTTCCCATTTCGTTTTGTTCAAATCATAAAATGGAACCTCCATCGACTCAGCTTCCACTTGCAGCCGCCTCAGACTTTCCAACGGGCTCATTACCAAAACAACTGTTTTCTCAGATTCAGAAGTATGACTTCCAAAAGCACCTGAGATCAGTTTTCTGATAATCACATCATGTGAAGGCTCCAGGGTCTGATGATGAATACCATAGACTGGAAGCAGGTGAATCCTTTCTCCCTCAGTCTCACGCAAAATATTCTCCAGACTAGACACCCTTGAGTCTCTCCCCAAAAGCTCCGTGAACATCGGTTTTTGAGGCCTGTATGGATTCTGATAGTTTGCCAGCACCGGCAATTCCAGATTCTGATTCTCCTCATTATTCCGCTCAATTCTGGGCGTTGTACTTGTCCAGTTGAAGGGGGGGATAATAATTGCCGTTTTCGTCAGCAGCCACGAACGATGACCATTCATCGCCCACAAACCCAGTGGCTGCTCTGAAGGTCTGCCGTTTATCTTGCAAAAATTTTCCAGCTGCTTATGAGGAATGCACTCACATTCCAAACCCGAATAACGAAGAGTCTGTACACCACCACTCCCAAGGTTAAATTCCGGAAGAAATAATTGCAGCTTTTCCTTCATCTGTCCCCATTCGCATTCATCATCAGCTTTTAGAACCAGCTCAACTCTACCTTTAAATCCAAGACGAGCCAGTCCTTCTATGATATTGAAGGCAGCAGTGTGGTCTCCCTGACCTGGAGCTTCAGCAAGCCCCACCCTTATAACAGGAATGACGCCTAGCTTTTGAGAAAGCCCCCTTGCGACATGATCAATCTTCCTCTTTCCCAGCAACGTTGGGTCAAGTGTTTCCGGTGCACCATTTACGGGGACATTTACTTGTTTAATGACATTTTCAGCTTTAATGGACGAACGGGCAGGAGCATCGGTGGGTAAACTGACAACCTTATCAATCGATGGTTTCGGAAATGCGTTTTCACACGCTGAAGAGAACACAGCAATACCCAGTCAAAAAAATTACGTCAAAATATAGCGCCTCCCTCTATTTATTTCTCTAACAGATCCGTCAGTCAGGCTAACTGCCAACCGGTGCCAAGCAAACTCTCGGCCTCCATCTCAGACTAGTTTTAGTACGTATTGTCCAACATGCACGTTATATGTACAGTCAGTCAATATTTTTCATGCCAACCCAACATACCGAGATGTTCTATGGGCTTCCTGCGTAAATCTACCCTTGCTGCAGCCATGATTGCTGCGGGTTTCTCTACCGCCGCCAGCGCTGACTATCAATACGGTTTTGGTAATGTCAGCATCAGTCGCCTGGACTGGACCGACAAAACAGAAGACCGTGCAGGCAAGAAAGACTTCACTTTCCTGGAAATTGAAGGTGGTGCTGGTTTTGACTGGGGTGAAGTTTACGGTTTCTTCGATCTGGAAAATCCACACAAAAACAATAATGAGCCTGATAACGATGGTCGTCGCACGGCCATGAAAGGCACCCTTCGTTATAATCTGGGCAATACTGGTTTTAACATATACGGTCACGTGTATGATGCCCAGTCTGCAGAGTTATCCGAGCAGAATCGTCTTCTCGGCTTAGGTTTTAACTACCAGAACGCAAACTTTTTCTGGAAGCCTTTTCTTGCCGTAAACAATACAGAAAGCTCTTTTGATGATGGTAACTTCAGCAGTCGGCTCAGCGGTTTTAACGGGTATGTATTGGGTTGGGTGTTAGGCTACGGCTTTAATCTGGCCAGCCAGAATTTTATGCTCACTAACTGGCACGAATACGAATTTGACCGCGACAGCCAATATGCTGGTGGAAAAACTGGAACTAATGGCGCAGCCGCCTTGTGGTGGAACGCTAATGAGAAAATCACTCTTGGCGTCCAATATCGGTATGCTGATGATAAGCTGGGTTCTAACACCTATCAGGATGGTATTGTTTACACACTGAAGTACAATCTTTAATTGCAGTTAGCGACTACTCTGCCAGTTCGCCATTAAGGCGAACTGGCAACCTGGTCAATATTTTTCACCTGATACGACGAATAAAAAAACAAGAACCCTCTTTATCGACTACTTTTCCATACGGCGCTCCTGCCGCAGCATGGTAAAGTTAACTGCAAACATTAAATCGAGAAAGACAATACAGGATTCTAATTCCAGCTGTGGTTATGACCGCTAATTCAATTAAATTTAATGAATGGTCTGATATCCATGAAACGATCTTCCTTTTTACTCAAACTCATTCCGTCACTGTCACTGTGCTCAATTGCACTGCACTCCATAGCAGCCCCTTATTTCGATATGCCTCCAAGCTATGAAGATGCAACCACCTATACGATTCATCTAAAACCGGGTGATGACACAGAAATCAAAATGCATGAATTCTTTCGTCTTTCCAGCGAGGGTTATACGTCAATAAGAATCAAGGTAGCGGATACCTCTCCCAAAGGGAATCGAAAAAAATCGCCCAGACTGTATCCGGTTCGTCAAGACTATATATCCGAGAGAGTTCCACACTGTCGTTTATTAAAACAACATGACTATGAGGATAATTATCGGGTATTGCTGGACAACACGATTTACGAGTCCAATCTCAGTTATGATGATGCCATCCTATTGATTGGCAAACTGGTATCTGTGAACTCCTGTACGTTCTGATATTCATGGTAATCATTGGGGAACCCTCCCAAGGCTTCCCAGCCATTACTGTTCTGGAAATTTCCCAATGCACCACTGGTCATAAACATAATGACCTGAGACCGCGCCTGGGCACCAAACTGAAAGCCAATGGATGCAGAAATGGTCCGGTAATAGGCCTTGATACGGTTATTGACCAAAAGCGCTCCATCACCAAACTCACCACCAATGCCGATCCCTCCTTTTACTACCGTAGGGAATACCAGAACTCCTTTGGCTTTTCCGCCCAGTTCCTTTGCTGCCGGTCTCTCCTGATAGAGTTTTTTCAGGGTAGCCCTGACTTCTGCATCCAGCTCTTCTTTTGAAGCAGCTTGCGCATTCACCACTGGCAAAGCTACTGCCATAACCAGAAAAGCAGCCAGTATTGATCTTATCTTGAGCTTCATAACGAATTTCTTTTTCTGAAATGAAAGACGCAAAGCATTAAACGCCTGTTCAGATGAATTTTCAATCTCTCCATAGGGAGCTTATAATGGCAGCGCTGTAGTGTACTTCATCTGCTCCATAGCAAAGCTCGAGGTAACATCAGTCAGCCCATCCACTGTATTCACCAGCTCCTTATAAAAATGGTCAAAAGACTGTATATCTTTCACCACAACCCGTAGCAAGTAGTCATACTCACCACTCATGCGATAGCACTCAGCAATTTCCGGGTAGCTGCGCACTACTTCCCCAAAAGATTCAAGCCACTCGCTGTTATGATAACGAGTCTTGATATGAACAAAGACTGATACGCCCAGACCCACCTTGGCAGGGTTTACCAAAGCAACACGCTTTGTGATAAAACCTTCACTCTCCAGACGCTTGATACGCTTCCAACATGGTGTAGGCGAAAGGTTTACTTTCTCAGCCAGATCAGCCAGAGAGGGCGTAGTATCTTCTTGCAATTCCCGGAGTATATTGCGGTCGGTCTTATCCATTATCAGGGGGCATTCTTTCGTAATGTTAAGGGATTCGTATTCCAAACTGATACAAATGGGCGTATCCAGTCAGTCTCTTATTCACTGGGTATTGAGGGTTAACATTCATGTAAAGAGCGTGTACTGGCCGGAGAGGTACAGCAGGTTCGGGTATAGGCTTGCCTATACCCTGTATTATCTAGAGCCGGACTCAAACACTATCGATAGTTAAAAGCCCAACAACCTGCTGGTCACGATCTTTAACCACCAGCGTATGAATCCCTTGCTCTTTCATCAGCAGTCGTGCCTCTTCAGCACTGATATTTTCCTGAATACAGATAGGGGCACCATTCATAATATTTCGTGCATGGATACCCTGAAGACTCTCAGCACCGGCCAGGTTACGACGTAAGTCACCATCAGTAATAATGCCACACAGCAAGTCACCTTCCATCACCAAACACAAATTAGTCCGATGACTGGTCATGGTCTGCATCACTTTACGAAGGCTGCAATCCGGTGAAACCACCGCCAGATCTCCCCGCAGGACAACATCCCGCACCCATACCATTTTCTGGTCACTCTGTTGAGCTTCGGGTGAACTGAACATCCGTCGGCGAATCAACGTTTCAGCCAACAGGTCACCAATGGCCAGCAGAACCGTTGTATAGGTAGTCGGTGCCTGCGCCTGCTCACGGTCTTCCCTGCTCTCAACCACACTGGCATCCAGTACAATATCTGCCTGCTCAGCTACCGGCCCATTGGGATCTCCGGTAATGGCGATCACCTTATTGCCCATTTGACGGATTGCTGGATAAAGGCGCAGCAGCTCTTCTGTTCTGCCACTGTATGACAGCATCACAATAACATCACCGGGGCCAATCATACTCAGATTGTCTTCCCAGGTTTCTGCAGCATTCAGTATGTGCGTGGACAAGCCTGTCGCATACAGGGTTGCAGCGATCTTCTGCCCCACCAGCCCGGACTGCTTCATACCAAACATAATGGCTCGCCCACGGCACTCTGCCAACAGCTCCAGAGCCGCACTGAAACTACCATTGATCCGGGCTTCCAAAGCTTGGAGAGCCTCAATCTGTCCGGCAACGCTGTTGCGCATGACATCAGAAACCAGCTGGTTTGGGTCTAAACTCATAGTCCATCTCTTCTAATCATTTCTCACCAGTTTGACATAGAGGCTCTGATAGATAATTGATCAGGGGCATTGATACTGGACGTTTATTTCAGGTAGACAACACCTTCTCTGACTTCGCAATCCATAGCCGTGAGCATGTCTCCCGGGCAAGGTCCTGCGATACATTCACCCGTCTCAATCAGAAACTGGGCTCCATGGGTGGCACATTGAATCAGCCGCTTTTCAGAATCCAGAAACTGGTCAGGCTGCCACTCAAGATTAATGCCAAAATGCGGGCAGCTATTTTCGTAAACGTATACCTGATCCCCTTTACGCACCGCAAAGACATGACCCCGTTCATTATGAAAACCTTTACTACCAGGATCCTGAAGCTCATCGATAGAACACAAACGAATCATTACTTCCCCATGTGTTACGGGTTTACGTGAAAAGTCGATATAGGATAATACCATTCATCAATAGAATACCCGATGCAAACCCTCGAACTCCTTACCGATAAGCAAGTTTCAAAGGTTATTGATCAGATCGATGCACTCTCTGATCACTGGGAACAACGCAATATACAACTACCATTCTTTACCCTGGGGGCGGCCAGTTACCTGGATAGCTCCAAGGTGAGTAATAGACGATATTACGATAAGGCAGCTCGGCTAAACCCAATACTGTCAAACCAATTCAGGTGGCTTTACGATCTGGTTATTGATGGGCTAAAGCAAGCCACTGGTAAGGAATGCCGGTTGGCTGATGGTCAGGCTCTGCCGGGATTTCATATTTTCAGAGCTCACCAGCAATTTCTCAACCCTGTTGCCAGTATGCACATAGACCTTCAGCATAAAACGTTGCAATGGCAAGAAGAACTGCAGGTTGATCTGGAAACAAACACACTGTCCTTTACCCTGGCGCTGGAGCTACCAAAAAACGGAGCAGGACTTAACACCTGGCCAGAGAATCATGAAGACCTTATGGCGATGCCGTTCTGGTCCACTCTTCTTGGCAATACGGAGGTGAAGAGTCCGTGTAAGTTTGTTCAATATCAGACCGGCCAGATGGTGGTTCACTCCGGTGAGCTTTTACATCAGATTGCTCCTCTCAGGAAATTTAATCCTGCAGACCGGCGTATAACCCTACAGGGGCATGCTGTGCTGAGCCATGGGGATACTTATCTGCTCTATTGGTAGCTATTGGTAGCTATGATTTATCCACCGTCTCTTCCGGCAGGCGTACATCAAAAGGCATCCCCCGGTGCAAAATGATCTGGCTGAAATAAAGATTTATAGCCTGAGAGGTTGTTAATCCCAGCTGTCGAAGAATCTCTTCCGCCTCCTGTTTTAACGACTCATCTATTCTTGCACGTACGGTAGTTTCTTTTGCCATAATCGCTAAACTCACTCACATAGTTATTTAAATTTTAATTTAAAGATAAAAAAATTATAAAAGAATCTTCAGAGTATTAAATCGTCGCCCTCCCACGCCTGACAAGAGGCAGCCCGTTTTTACCAGCCCAAAAGCTACACCCACCTGCTAATCTGCCGATTGACTGGTATCAAACTGCAAAATATAACAATGTATAAAGAGCTGCCATGGTTTGCTCACCAAGCTTTCATAAAGCGGGTGTCATGCATTATGAGCAGCGGTGCTTTTAGCAAAGCATAAAGAGTAAAACAGGACGTTTTACGCAGTCACTAATAGGGATCACAGAGATTGAAGCGCTTTTGTTATGTTAAACAATTTATCGAATAGCTTTACCTGTTTTTCGCTGGCCATATCACTTCTGTTCTCTCCGTTCAGTTTTGGTACTGACCTTAACAGACAACAATCACTTTTTATTTCCGTTGAAAAATCGTTAAAAAAAGGCAACTACCAGCTTTACCAGAAGTATCGATCTGAGCTTAATAATTACCCTCTTGCTCCATATCTGGAGTATCTCAGCCTATCCGGTAATCTGAAGAACCTGAGCCAGAGAGACATAGATCGGTTTTCCAATAAGCATCCAGACCTTCCTCAGGCGGACCAACTTCAGCATCAATGGCTCCGCTATCTGGCTAATCAAAAGAGCTGGAGATCCTATCTTCAAGCCTACCAGCAGGATGATGGGGGTCGCTTTCAATGTCTGAAAGGTATCGCACTGAAAGAACTGGGACACAAGGAAAGGGCATGGCAGGAAGCGAAAACCCTGTGGCTGAAAGGAAAATCCCAGAACAAAGCCTGCGACCCACTCTTTGCAAGCTGGAAAGCAGCTGGAAAACTAACCCAGAGCCTGATTCTTGCCCGCTTCTGGATGGCTGCGGAGAAAAACAACCTTTCTGTAGCACGCTATCTGGATAAGTCAATTAAAGATACTTCTTTTAAGGTATCAACTGTGCTGTTCTGGGAAGTACACAAATATCCCGAACTGCTTAATACCGCCCGATTTAACGGTGAGCTGGAACATCAGCGGATCATTATGATTCATGGGATCAAGAAACTGGTTTCCAAAGATCTGAATCTTGCCGTCAGTACCTGGCTGCAAATGCGTGAAAGTCACCCTTTTTCTCTGGAGCAGCGTTCAGTTGTTGATCAGAAAATTGCGATGAAAGCGGCCAAAAACTTTGTTGGGAACGCCGAAGAAATCATTTCGAGTATTGATCCCGACTTCCATTACCACAAGGTTACTGAGTGGCGAATCAGGCTTGCTCTGGCCGAACAGGACTGGGAACGGGTCCTGATACTGATTGAACATTTGCCAGGATCGATCAGAAATGACAGCCGCTGGCGCTATTGGAACGAAGTCGCGCTCCTAAAGTTTCAGGAAGAAAGTTATCAGATGGTAGGTATGCCCTTCCCAAAGAAACCCTCTCTGCTGAAAACGCCTACACTCAGAGCGCTTGGCCGGGAACGGAACTTTTACGCATTTCTGGTTGCCGACCTCAAAGGGCAGCCATTTCAACTTAACCACCAGCAAAAAGCAATCCGCCAGCAGGATCTACAGAGACTCAAGCAATATTACCCGGGCTTTAAGCGCATTCGTGAATGGATTCACCATGAACGTTTCTACAGCGCACAGGCAGAGCTCAACCGGATTACCCCAAGTCTGGATAATACCCAGAAAAAATTAATTCCTTATCTGGCCCAACAGTGGGAATGGCACCATCAGGCCATTATGGCAGCAGCCCGGGCTGCCCTATGGAATGACCTTGATCTTCGCTTCCCTACCCCAGAATCTGATTTATTCAGCAAACATGCCGAGAAACGTGAACTGGATTACCCATGGGTGTTGGCCATTGCCCGTCAGGAAAGCGCCTTTCACCCCAGGGCCCGCTCCCATTCCGGAGCAATGGGTCTGATGCAATTAATGCCAGCCACGGCAAAACAGGCCGCAAAACAGGCAGGGATTCCCTACCGAAAAAAATCAGAACTCTATAAACCTGAAATTAATATCGCACTGGGAACCACCCATCTTGCCTGGTTGTCCAAACGCTTTGAGGACAGCCGGATTCTGGCAACAGCGGCATACAATGCCGGGAGCACGCCAGTTAAACGGTGGTTGAAACAGAGAGGCCACCTACCTCTGGATATCTGGATTGAAACCATTCCTTATGATGAAACCCGTAACTACGTCCAGAGTGTCATGGCGTTTCGTGTGATATACAGTCAGCGGGAAAGCCGACCTGCACGTATGTTCTCTCCGCAGGAAGTCGCTTCTTTGAGTCTTAACCAGCAGGAAACCCCTGTGATTGCACAGAGAGACCAGAGAAAACCATGATAGAATCCTTCGGTTTATCGCTCAGGACAAATCAGCAAGTTCTGATAGACTGATGGGTTCGAATTTTAATTAACTGGAGAACAACGTTTATGGACAGGCGTCATAAAACCCATGCTGTTCAGGTTGGACACATCACCATTGGCGGCGATGCTCCCATAGTGGTTCAGTCAATGACTGATACTGATACCGCTGACGTCCAGAGAACCATTGATCAGATTCGCCTGCTGGCAGATGCCGGCTCTGAAATTGTTCGTGTAACCGTTAATAGTGAGGAAGCGGCAGCGGCCATTCCTGCTATCTATGAAGGTCTGGCCAAACATAACTGCAATGTACCGATTGTTGGTGACTTCCACTACAACGGGCATCTGCTGCTGACCAAGTATGATGAAACCGCCAGACTACTTCACAAATATCGTATCAACCCGGGCAATGTTGGTTTCGGAAACAAAAAGGATGATCGTTTTAATGCAATGATTGATGTTGCCATTAAATACGATAAACCCGTACGTATCGGGGTTAACTGGGGCAGTCTTGATAAAGAACTCTCCACCCAGCTAATGGATGAAAATGCCAAATCTGAAAACCCCAGGCCATCCCGGGAAATACTCCATGAAGCACTGGTACTGTCCTCTCTGACCAGTGCAGATGCTGCTGTTGAACGAGGCCTTGGAGCAAATAAAATCGTTATCTCCTGTAAGGTTTCCCGGGTACAGGACCTGATCAGTGTCTACCAGATGCTGGCTGCCCGTTGTGAGTACGCTCTGCACCTTGGGCTTACTGAAGCGGGCATGGGTAGCAAAGGCATTGTTGCTTCCAGCGTCGCAATGGGCATTTTGCTTCAGGAAGGTATTGGTAACACTATCCGGACATCGCTGACCCCTGAGCCTGGTGCAAGCCGAGATAAAGAAGTCATTGTATCCCAGCAAATTCTGCAAGCACTGGACGTCCGTAGTTTTGCTCCGGAAGTCACCGCCTGCCCAGGCTGTGGCCGAACCACCAGTACCTTCTTCCGTGTGCTGACCGAAGAAGTCGATGGATTCCTGCGCAGCAAAATGGTCAGCTGGCGTCACCAGTATGTGGGTGTGGAAAATATGAAGGTTGCTGTTATGGGCTGTATCGTTAACGGCCCCGGAGAAAGCAAGCATGCCAACATCGGAATCAGCTTGCCGGGTACCGGAGAAGCACCCTCAGCCCCAGTCTTTATTGATGGTGAAAAGGTTACCACCCTCAAAGGTGAGCATATCGCTGAGGACTACAAGAAAATGATCGAGGAGTATGTACAGAAAACGTACGCTCCACGAGACAAGCTGATTGCCAGCCGTTAATTGAAGTAGCCTCGGGGATCTTCTTTGAGGCTACTCTCTGCTAACTTCATTCTCCAGCTCTCAGGAAATCTGTAAAACATGGATCGACTCTGCCCGGATTATGACCCTTTAACACTGGAAATTATTAAGCTGACCTCGAAGTTAGTGAGTATACCAGTGCAAACGGATCTGAATACTGAGCAGGAAATTGCAGAATTTACCCATAAATGGCTAATAGCGAATGGTCTGCCATCCCAAATCATTGGACCAGAACAGCATCCCTCAGTACTGTGTTTACTACAAAAAGGAGATGGGCCAGTACTCTGGCTTGAGAGCCCTCTGGATACCGTTCCAGCGGGTGATCCAAAAAACTGGCAAACCAAATCTCCGCTTGAAACCGAAGTCGTCAAAGACCGAATGGTTGGCCGTGGAGTTGCAGATGCCAGACTGGCCATCGCGATGTTTTCGATACTCGCCCGAGAAATTTATCAAGATGATGCTTTCAAAGGTACTCTTGTTCTGGCATTTGATGCAGATGAACAGTCAGGGCGCTTTACTGGCATCCAGCAAATTATCCAAAAGGCCCCGAAAGCAGACGGTATTATTCTTGGTTATCAGGGAGCAGGTGAAATATCCATTGGCGCCCGAGGCATACTGCGCCTGTGGTTACATATTCAAGGAAAAGCAGCTCACCCGGGCTCTAGAAGTCGAAAAGGTATAAATGCCATTAATTTAATGGCTCAAACACTATCATTGCTAAGCCAGACAAGTAATTAACTGCTTTGGTGTTGATTCAGGTAATGTTCATGCAGATAACGAGTGGATTCTTCTAAGCGATATTCCCGCCATTTATCAAACGTGGTATCGAACTATTATCAAATTCTGTGAAAGCTGACTGACCTGACGTTTAATTTTCTCCTCATAAAATTGACAAACCTAATAGCCCATCTAATTTCAAAGCTAACTGAATTTCTGTTGCTCTACCTGATGCCGGTATTTTCAAGACAATTCCCCTGATGGTTTCATGTAAATAAAAAAAACACAGGTTTCCCTATGAACTTAACACTTCGCCTAAGGGTGGTGACCACTCTCAGTGCGACACTGGAATTTTATGACTTTACCCTGCTGATTTTTCTGGCAAATGCGATATCACTGAACTTTTTCCCGGCGGAAGCACGATATAGCGGTGTTGCTTTTTGCCATAACCTTGCCTTCTGTATATTTGGTGGTGCCACCCCTATGTTGCTGGAGTGGCTATGCAAGCATGGTTGGCTCTTATCACCAGGGCTCTGGCCTGCCGTAGTCTGTTTTGTCCTGATGATCCTTTCATTTCAGTGGAAGGATCGCTATCAGGAAAAGCTTAGTGACATTTAAGGGCTCAGGGTCAAGGTATACTTTGCCTCGCCTGGTAAGAATGGGCTGGCCTTTCCTTCCACCCAGTCCATATAGCCAGCTGCGAAGAAAGGAGAAAGAGGGTGACCACTCTGACCACCAGGCATATGGAAAATCGCCTCGCTTTCCCTTCCAGGAGAAACCACCATACGCTCTGATACCCCTTCATTTGCTCTCTGGGCCTTAGGCATCCAGACATCGCCAGTGAGCGGCACCCTGGGCATATCCAGCAGTTTACCAAACACAGGGATGGCACCGCTCAAGGGGTGACGAACATCAGCCATATTTCTCTGGCCCCAGGTTGCACCAGCCAACTGTTCTGCACCACCCAGATCATTTATAACGTCATCAACGGTTTCTATCAGAAGCTCATCCCAGCTTGCATAGCGGGGGTTCAGCCAATGGATCGGGCGCTCATCAAGAAGGCGCCATACCATCTCTGTTTCATGATTCAGCTTCTGCATAAAGCCATCTTCTACATTATCCTTGGCATCCGGAGACAGGGACAGGAAGTAACGTCCCAGTGAAGACATAATCTTCAGCTTCAAGGCATCGTTATATTCCCTGACCAGACGATAGCCCACATCATCCGTCGCAGCCTTGCCTGACCAGTTTTTCACATAGTCGTAGAATGTCTGTCGTGCTGAATGCTCTTCTCGAACATCGTCAGTGAGTGTATCCAGAATCAGGCGACGCCAGTTATCCATGTAGAGCGCCCGGTGATCCAGAGCAACATCCAGCAGAGCCTGCTCATCTGCACTTTCCAGAGCCATCAGGACATCCCGAATCTGAATCTGACGAGGACCAAGGGCATAGCCACCATTACCCATCTTGTCATAATCTGCACCACTGACAATGCGGGCATTCGCCGTCCAGACGCGCTGATTGGCAGGGTTATAAACACGAGGGTAATCCACCCCCGGTAGCCAGCCATTCCAGTTATCATCTGCTTGCTGCCAGGGCAGTGGGTAGGTGGAATCAATACCGGATCGATTTGGAATCTGTCCGGCAACGGTCCAGCCAATATTTCCTTCACGGTCACCCACCGTAAAGTTCTGCGGTGGAATACCGCTGCGATTGGCAATGGCCATTCCCTGCTCAGCGTTACGGGCAACCTCCAGGTACATCAGATTGACATTAGTTGCCTCTGGACGATGGGCCGTCCAACGCAGGGAGTACTGGGTATTATCATAGGCTGAGTCAACCACTGGCCCCCAGTGTGTGCCTGAATACTCAACAATAACTGGCTCCTGCCCTTTCACACTGATCGTCTCAGTCCACGTTTCCAGAGGCTTCGGACCATCGGAGGTCATATACTGACCATCGTCAATATCCAGCTCTACAAGATCGACCCAATCACCAGCCGTATTGGTAAAGCCCCAGGCAATATGTGTGTTACTGCCAACCACAACAAACGGAGTACCCGGTAAGGTCACACCGGTAACGCTAACCATTTCTTTGGGTTGATCAGGGTGTGGATAACTCAAAGAGGCTCGATACCAGATAGTCGGTACTCGGTGGCTCAAATGCATATCATCCTGAATGATTGCACCGCCATGAGCCGTTAATTCACCGGAAACGGCCCAGTTATTACTCCCGATCAGACTATCCTCCAGTGTCGTACCACCAAGGCTGGCATACAACTCTGCATCCTTACTTCTAAGATCAACCAGCTCTGCTCCAGGCGTTGGCGCATCGGGTAGCTCCCCTGACTGCAAGGGGGAGTCCCAGCGGGTTTTCAGGGGCGAAAGAAAATCAATCACTGCAGGGGCAGTAACACGACTGAGAAAGCCTTTCAGGTTATCCAGTTTAACTTCATCATCATTGAGATCAATGTACATACTGAAGATCGACAGATAAGCATCTTCATTTCTCCAGGGCTGGGGATCAACGCCCAACAGCAGGTATTCAAACGGCTTATGCCCAAGATCCTTAAGGCCCTGATTAACACCACTCGTGTAGGCATCCAGCAATACCCGATGATCCACGGTCATCAACTCAACAGCCTCCCGAGCCACCTTACGGAAGCGGTGCTTTCTCTGACGCTGGTCGTGTTCCAGAGCCAGTTTACCCACCAACTCAGAGAGCTCACCCGCCGAATTCCGTCGGTTCAGATCCATCTGAAAAAAGCGTTCCTGAGCGTGGAGGTAGCCTGTAGCGAAAGCAATATCGTTACGATCATTGCCCGAAATCAGTGGAATCCCCTGGGCATCCCGCTCAATGGTGACGGTAGCATTCAGTTGAGGTGCTTGAATCTCTCCATCCAGAACAGGGAGGCTTTGGCGAAGGAGAACAAAGACCGTAAGAATGATAAGCAGAGATATTGAGACAAGAAGAAAAAAGCCTCTCCTTAACCAGATCAGCATTGAGTTACTCCATTATTTTTATTATATAAGGGTGGGAAAATAACATAATTTTACAAAGCTGCCTAATGAGTAAGGAACATACCCCAGCCTCTTTGACTCTCATTTCAAAATACTCATTAACGTTATTGGCTTTCGTCAAAATAGCATCATGCAGCATCAAAAATTATCACTTTGCTCAATGACCCAGATACCGATAAAATACCGCCCGTTTTTAATGGTGCTAATGTCCAAATTTAGTACCTGAGTTCCCTCACCTCGGCTAAAAAGGACTTGCAATGCAAACCAGTAATCGCAGCCTGAACATCCTGTTTTTATTGTCGATATTCCATATCGTCACCATCACTGCCAGTAACTACCTGGTGCAGATCCCTTTCCAGTTTCTGGGCATGCACACCACCTGGGGCGCATTCACATTCCCATTTATTTTTCTGGCGACAGACCTGACCGTAAGAGTTTATGGCTCTGTGCAGGCCCGGAAAATCATCTTTATGGCGATGTTCCCAGCCCTTCTGGTTTCCTACCTGGTATCAGTACTGTTTGTGGATAGTACATTCATGGGACTGGAAAGCCTTGCTGACTTTAATGTCTTTGTTGCCAGAATTGCGGTGGCCAGCTTTGCTGCTTACTTGATTGGCCAGATCATGGACATCACCGTCTTTAATCGTCTGCGCCAAAATGCAATGTGGTGGGTAGCCCCCGCCTGTTCTACCATTGCCGGTAATCTGATTGACACTCTGAGCTTCTTCAGTCTGGCATTTGTCGGCTCTTCAGACCCATTCATGGCTTCGCACTGGATGGAAATTGCCCTGGTCGACTATGGTTACAAACTTGTAATCAGCATGCTGTTCTTCCTGCCTATGTACGGTGTACTGTTGAGTTTCCTGGTCAATAAACTGAACATCCCTATCAATATGGCACCTCAACAAACGGCATAAAAATCTTTAAAAAAAACCCCGTTAACGGGGCTTTTTTATTAACTGGCAGAAAACCAGGTTCGATCCTCTGCTGAAGCTGCTTCATAACACTCCCCATGTATTTGATAGGAAGAATCAGAAAAATCGCTGCTCAACTCAATATAACCTTCACGGCAGTACCCCGTCATAGCCACCTTATTATCCAGCATGGTATAAATCTGATGATCAATCGTATCCCACGGTGCTGCCCAGCTTTTCAGGGATTCTTCCCCAGAACCTGGCGACTCAGCCCTTTCATCCATAATGGGCCGGACATGGTAATTAAATAGCTTTGTACCATTTCCCGGAAAATATCCCAAAACAATGACACAATTGTCTTAAATTGTAATACCTATTTTTAGGGTGACTTACCAAGTTCTGCTAAATAGCCAACCTGATCACAGATGTCTCAATTAGCATACAGAGTGATAAACTGGGTTATTTATTACCGTGAATCTATTGAAAAATGACGATTTCAGTACTGGCAACCCGGTTAACCAAAGGTACCGATCTCAAGATCGCTGTACAGGAGATGGTACATAAACACCAAATTACAGCAGGCTCAATTGCTTCCTGTGTGGGCTGTCTGTCAGAAATCAATCTACGTCTGGCCGACGCTGAAAAAATATTAGCGATTGCTGCGCCTTTTGAGATTGTATCGGTAATGGGAACACTGACGCCCGATCACCAGCACATTCACATCTCAGTAGCGGATAATCAGGGGTATGTTTATGGCGGACATTTAATGGAAGGAAATATCATCGACAGTACTGCAGAGGTAATAATTCACAGTTATCCACAGGCTACTCTGAGCTGATCATCGAGAATAACTAGTTTTTAATCAGCCGGATCATCTGAAGGCTTTGAAACATTTTTTTCTTATCACTCTTTGAGAGATTAGTTACATTAACGGTTCTTACGAACGTCTTTTGCATTTTATTATCAAAAGTACCGCCTCCTTTCAGGTAATCACCAATCCTGATAATGATTTCATCGCCAAGCTCCAGAAGTTTTGGCCTGACCTCCAAGGCCAAATCTCGATATTCATCACTGTCAGGCAGAGTAGACAGCCAGTCTGCCATATAACGATATTGAATGGCCTTAGCTGCATCCATTTGCGCCTGAAAGAAACCGGCAATAGATTCAGGCTGTAAGCCAGCTTGCTCAGCATCTATTAATGCTTTTTCCAGAACCTGTTTTTCTCTCGGTATATCTTCAACCGCACTATGATTTTTAGCCTTGAATAAGGCAACATCCTGCATGTACGTGAGTCGCTGATTAATTAATTGAAAGATTCCATTCGACATTGTATCTGCAACCGTCAAGGTAGAGAGTGTCAGACAAAGCAATCCAGTCACAACAAGCTTGATAACCTTCTCAAAAATACCTGAGCCTAGAACCAGTATCCATTCCACTGGATTGATATCGACACTCAATTTATTTTATATCCAGTACCTATTAGAGAATCTGCCAGAATCATCTGTGCTTAAGATTCGAGTCAGCCGGAACTTCTGATAAAGTTGATCCAAGGCCATAAATACGCATCGTTAATGACTAGCAGAACAAAGTTGGGAAAGTTTAGCAGGTGTTTCTAACGTGGGTGGAGTTTCTGGTTTGATCAGCCTGATAATAAGTACTCAACCCTATGAAATCATATTTTCTGACTCATCGTTCAGGTACTCACGACAACTACTTCTGCATTGCTCTAGCTCCTGCATCCATTCAGTCTTGCAGCATTATATGCTCTGATCACATAGCTACAGGCTATGCTCTCGCCGTTGCGCCTTCCTATGGCATCAGCCCAATAAGCCAGAAATATTCGATTTCATATGGCCGGATACTTATTAAAATGTTTGCTGCGATCTCTTTCCCCTACATGTGTGATTATTTTTCCCACACATAGCAAAAAACCCGACAGCAATGCTATCGGGTTTTTCTATTGGGTGCCTGGCGATGACCTACTCTCACATGGGGAAACCCCACACTACCATCGGCGATCGGTCATTTCACTGCTGAGTTCGGGATGGGATCAGGTGGTTCTAACCTTCTATGGTCGCCAGGCGAAACTGCTGCAGAAGATTACTCTCCTGCTGGAATCCGTTATTCGACCTCCAGGGATGGAGGAAGTACTCAAAAACGTCTGGAACGTTTTTAGTATAAGCTGAATATTGTTCTTGCTAAACACTCTACTGCGTATGGCTATTAACAGTCCTCTATCAACTGCTAACTCTAAATCGCTTTGGCGTTATATGGTCAAGCCGCACGAGTCATTAGTATTGGTTAGCTCAATGCCTCACAGCACTTACACACCCAACCTATCAACGTCATAGTCTTTAACGGCTCTTCAGGGGCATCTGGTGCCCAGGGAAGTCTCATCTTGAAGGGGGCTTCCCGCTTAGATGCTTTCAGCGGTTATCCCGTCCGAACATAGCTACCGGGCAATGCGTCTGGCGACACAACCCGAACACCAGTGGTCCGTCCACTCCGGTCCTCTCGTACTAGGAGCAGCTCTTCTCAAACTTCCAACGTCCACGGCAGATAGGGACCGAACTGTCTCACGACGTTCTAAACCCAGCTCGCGTACCACTTTAAATGGCGAACAGCCATACCCTTGGGACCGGCTTCAGCCCCAGGATGTGATGAGCCGACATCGAGGTGCCAAACACCGCCGTCGATGTGAACTCTTGGGCGGTATCAGCCTGTTATCCCCGGAGTACCTTTTATCCGTTGAGCGATGGCCCTTCCATTCAGAACCACCGGATCACTATGACCTACTTTCGTACCTGCTCGAGATGTACCTCTCGCAGTCAAGCTGGCTTGTGCCATTACACTAACCGTACGATGTCCGACCGTACTTAGCCAACCTTCGTGCTCCTCCGTTACTCTTTGGGAGGAGACCGCCCCAGTCAAACTACCCACCACACAATGTCCCCGATCCCGTTTCAGGACCCGGGTTAGAACCTCAATATTGCCAGGGTGGTATTTCAAGGTTGGCTCCACGCAAACTGGCGTTCACGCTTCAAAGCCTCCCACCTATCCTACACAAGCAACATCAAGATCCACTGTGAAGCTGTAGTAAAGGTTCACGGGGTCTTTCCGTCTAGCCGCGGATACGCTGCATCTTAACAGCGATTTCAATTTCACTGAGTCTCGGGTGGAGACAGCGTGGCCATCGTTACGCCATTCGTGCAGGTCGGAACTTACCCGACAAGGAATTTCGCTACCTTAGGACCGTTATAGTTACGGCCGCCGTTTACCGGGGCTTCGATCAAGAGCTTCCCTCACCTCCAAATTTTTCTTGCTGACTGCGTTAAATGATTCCGCTCGCTCAGTCATTTACTCTTTTGTAAATTCCTTCGCTCGCTCCATCATTTGCCTTGCAGCAAAAAAAATTTGGGGGTGAGGTAACCCCATCAATTAACCTTCCGGCACCGGGCAGGCGTCACACCGTATACGTCCACTTTCGTGTTTGCACAGTGCTGTGTTTTTAATAAACAGTCGCAGCCACCTGGTATCTTCGACCAGCCTCAGCTTACGGAGCAAGTCCGATCACCAAAGCCGGCGCACCTTCTCCCGAAGTTACGGTGCCATTTTGCCTAGTTCCTTCACCCGAGTTCTCTCAAGCGCCTTGGTATTCTCTACCTGACCACCTGTGTCGGTTTGGGGTACGGTCCCTTCTGACCTGATGCTTAGAAGTTTTTCCTGGAAGCATGGCATCAATCACTTCAGTTCCTTAGAACCTCGTCATCAATTCTCGGCATTTAAGAGGGCGACCCGGATTTGCCTGGGTCCCCAGCCTACGATCTTAAACGCGGACAACCAACGCCGCGCTGACCTAGCCTTCTCCGTCACTCCGTCGCAATCAAAAGGGGTACAGGAATATTGACCTGTTTCCCATCGATTACGTCTTTCGACCTCACCTTAGGGGCCGACTCACCCTGCGCCGATTAGCGTTGCGCAGGAACCCTTGGTCTTCCGGCGGGGGAGCTTCTCACTCCCCTTGTCGTTACTCATGTCAGCATTCGCACTTCTGATACCTCCAGCATACCTCCCGATACACCTTCAACGGCTTACAGAACGCTCCTCTACCGCACACTCTATTTACAAGAAATAAAATGTACCCGTAGCTTCGGTGAACAGTTTGAGCCCCGTTAAATCTTCCGCGCGAGCCGACTCGACCAGTGAGCTATTACGCTTTCTTTAAAGGGTGGCTGCTTCTAAGCCAACCTCCTGGCTGTCTGGGCCTTCTCACATCGTTTCCCACTTAACTGTTACTTTGGGACCTTAGCTGACGGTCTGGGTTGTTTCCCTTTCCACGACGGACGTTAGCACCCGCCGTGTGTCTCCCGTGATTGCACTCATTGGTATTCGGAGTTTGCATGGGGTTGGTAAGTCGGGATGACCCCCTAGCCCAAACAGTGCTCTACCCCCAATGGTGATGCACGAGGCGCTACCTAAATAGCTTTCGAGGAGAACCAGCTATCTCCGGGCTTGATTAGCCTTTCACTCCTATCCACAGGTCATCCGCTAGCTTTTCAACGATAGTCGGTTCGGTCCTCCAATTGATGTTACTCAATCTTCAACCTGCCCATGGATAGATCGCCCGGTTTCGGGTCTAATCCCAGCAACTCTTGTTCCTAAGAACGTTCGCCCTGTTAAGACTCGGTTTCCCTACGGCTCCCCTATACGGTTAACCTTGCTACTGAAATTAAGTCGCTGACCCATTATACAAA